>NC_008609.1:338125-676250 GCF_000015045.1 Pelobacter propionicus DSM 2379 | reverse complement strand
GCCGTTTCCAGCAGCAGCCCAGCACCACCGGGAAGAGCAGTCCGGTGAGAAGCAGCAGGTAGATGTTCAGGCCATCCACGGCCAGGTGGAAGTTGATGCCAAGGCTCCCCACCCAGGGGATGTTCAGGTCAAGCAGGGAGGCGGGCAGGCAGGGGGTGCCGAAGCCGGCGAAGATGCCGCCTGCCATGACCAGCACAGCCAGCATGCAGAGCATGCCCCACATGCGGGCGATTTTACCGTTTTCGCTTGCGGGCAGAAACGGTACGGCCAGGGCGCCCACCAGCGGCAGGCAGAACAGGGCGAGGATTAGAAGACCGTTGCTAGGCATTGGCCACCCCCCACCAGATGATCAGGGCCAGCCCGGCCAGGGCGTAGAGCACATAGGCCTGGACGTTGCCGCTCTGCATGCGGGAGAGGAGGTTGGCGCTGTAGCGCGCTGTGGCTCCTGCTTTGACGATGGTGACGTAGTTCAAGAGTTTCTCCGCTATGTTGTAGAGTACTGAGTCCGATAGCGTGTCCAGGGATTTGACGATGACTTTCTCGTAGATGGCGTCGAAGTAGTATCCCTGGCTGATGGTAGTGTAGATGCAGCCGGCTTTCTTCTTGATGGCTTCGGGCAGGGCCGGGTTCAGGCCGTAGAAGACCCATGCCAGGAAGATGCCGCCCAGGGCGATGGCGATGGAGATACCCATGAACATGAGTTCGGTCTGGTGGGTGACGCCCGCTTTCAGGGCGTGGTGACCGAAGACCGGTTCAAGGAAGCTGAAGAAGGGGGAGCCGAAGCCAAACTTGTCGGCCAGTACCTGGGGCAGGCCGATGAAGCCGGCAGCGACGGAGCTTACGCCTAAGATGATCAGGACGATGGCCATGCTGAAGGGGGGCTCGTGGATGCCGTGTTTCAGTTTCGCGGGCACGTTGTCTTGACCAAAGAAGGTCATGATGATGGCCCGGAACATGTAGAAGGAGGTCATGCCGGCGGCGACTGCGCCCACCAGCCACAGGGCGGTGGAGCCGCCGTGGGCCGAGGCAAAGGCGCTCCAGAGGATCTCGTCCTTGGAGAAGAAGCCGGCAAAGGGGGGCACGCCGCACAGGGCCAGGCTGCCCGCCAGGAAGGTGACAAAGGTGAGGGGCATCTTCTTGGCCAGGCCGCCCATTTTCCTCATGTCTTCTTCGCCGTGCAGGGCGTGCAGGACGGCGCCGGCGCCGAGGAACAGGCAGGCTTTGAAGAAGGCATGGCTGTACAGGTGGAACATGGCGGCGGAGAAGGAGCCCAGGCCGCAGGCCATGAACATGTAGCCGATCTGGCTCATGGTGGAGTAGGCCAGCACTTTCTTCAGGTTGTACTGGGTGAGACCCATGGTGGCGCCCACAAAGGCGGTGAGTGCCCCGCCCCACATGACGACCTGCATGGCGCCGGGGGCCTGCAAGAGGACACCGTTCATGCGGGAGAGGAGATACACGCCGGCGGTGACCATGGTGGCGGCGTGGATCAGGGCCGAGACCGGGGTGGGGCCGGCCATGGCGTCGGGCAGCCAGACATGGAGCGGAATCTGGGCCGATTTGCCGCAGGCGCCGATCAAGAGCAGGATCCCGATCAGGTTCATGGTGGAGACCGGAAGCCCGGCCGTACCGAAGTAGGCGTTTATCCCCTGGAAGTCAAGGGTGTGGGAGTAGGAGAAGATCAGAAGCGCGGCCAGGACAAAGCCGGTGTCGCCTACGCGGTTGACGATGAAGGCTTTCATGCCGGCGGCGGATTTCTCGTCGTCCTGGTACCAGAAGCCGATGAGCAGGTAGGAGGCCAGACCCACCCCTTCCCAGCCGGCGAAGAGCATGATCATGTTCTTGCCCAGGACCAGCATGAGCATGAAGAACAAAAACAGGTTCAGGTACGCGAAGTAGCGCGGCTGGTCTTCGTCATGGGACATGTAGCCCACGGAGTACAGGTGGATCAGGGTACCGACCCCGGTGACCACCAGGCACATGACGGCGGAGGCCTGGTCCAGGTAGAAGGCCACGTCCACGTTGAGCGGATCCAGGGCCACCCAGGTGTAGAGGGTCTCGGCTATGGGCTGGCCCGTGGCGACGAGGCTACTGTACAGGACCAGCGTGACCAGGAAGGAGAGCGCAGGCAGCCCGCAGGCGATGGTGGAGACCACCCAGCGGGGAAGACGGTTGCCGAAGAGGCCGTTGAACAAAAAGCCCAACAACGGCAGGAGCGGTATGAGCGTCAGTTTGATCATTGCCTACCCTTTCAGTTCCTGGTGTGCGCCCAGATCCAGTGAACCGCGGCGTTTGACAAGCAGTACGACGATGGCCATGGCCAGGGCGATTTCGCAGGATGCGGCGACGTAGATGAAGAAGGTCATGGCGATGCCCGGCAGGGTCTGGCTTCTGACGGCGAAGCCGACGAAGCTTAACACAACGGCGTTGAGCAGGATTTCCAGGCACATCATGACCACCAGCAGGTTGCGGCGAAGGACGACTCCCAGAAGACCCAGGGAGAAGATGAGTCCCGCAAGGGTAGTCAGGAATTGATACCGATCCATTAGAGCCCCTCCTTGACCGCGGTCCAGGCGGCGACGACGCCGATCAGGAGCAGCACGGTGGCAAGTTCGAAGTGAAACCAGTAGTACTTCATGAACGAAAGCGAAAAGGCGGCGAAGGTGAAGGGGTCGACGGCCGGCGCGGCAGCGGCGGGCTGCGCGGGCAGGTAGCCGATGGCGGCCCAGACAACGGCGGCGAAGCCCAAGCCAACCACGACAGCCGGGACGATCTTCCGGGCATAGGGGTGGCGGTAGGAGTCGTCGCGGTCGTCAAGCAGCATGATGGTGTAGACCATGAAGACCATGACGGCGCCGACGTAGATCAGGACCTGGAACATGGCGATGACATGGGCGCCAAGGGCGGCGTAGATGCCGGCAAGGCAGATCATGTGGCTGACCAGGGCCAGGGCGCAGCGCATGGGCTGACGCAGTGTCAGGACCAGAGCGGCGAAGATGACCGCCAGCAGACTGAAGAAGGCGATGAAGACGTCGATCACGGATGAACCTCCTGATGGGCCTGACCGGAGCCGGGGTAGCTCTTGGCCGCGTCACTCGCAGGCTGCCAGTTCATGAGCAGGTCCTGGGTGGCCCACATGTTCTCCCGGTCGAAGCCGGGGAAGTTGGGCGTGTCCTTGGACATGCGGATGGCGTCTTCGGGGCAGGCTTCGACACAGAAACCGCAGAAGATGCAGCGCGAGTAGTCGATCTCGAACCGGTCCGGGGACTTGGGGTGGAACGGGTCGTTAAAGTCGGCGGCGGACTGGATCTCGATGCAGTAGGCAGGGCAGACCGTGGCGCACATGTTGCACGATACGCACTGTACCTTGCCGTCGGCACGCGTGGTCAGGAGGTGCCGGCCCCGGTTGGCGCTGGAGTAGTCGGCCCGCAGTTCTTCCGGATAGTAGGCGGTTAAGGCACCCTTGCGGAAGGTGAGCCATTTCCACATGTTGCCGAAGAAGACCGATCCGGTGATGCAGAGCCCGCGGATCACCTCGAAGATGTAGAGGCGATCCCACAGATCCATGGTTGGCTTATTCCAGTACTCTTTCTTCATATCATCCTTTCAGCGTGAACCAGCGGACACATGCCGTGGCAACGAGGTTCAGGGCGGCCAGGGGAAGCAGGAACTTCCAGCCGAATCGCATGAGCTGGTCATAGCGGAAACGGGGCACGGACCAGCGAATCTGGATCTGGAAGCAGCCGATCAGGAATACCTTCACCAGGAAGGTGACTATCTGCACAAGGACAACAGTTGCATGGGACAGGGCGATGGTTTTGCCCATGGGGAGCACGAACCCGGCGTCGGTTAAGTACGGCAGGTTGTAGCCGCCCAGAAAGACGGTGACCAGAAGCGCCGAGACGACGACGATCTCGATGAATTCACTGAGCATGAAGATACCCATCTTCATGGCGGTGTATTCGGTGAAGTAGCCGGAAACCAGTTCCGATTCACATTCCGGAAGGTCGAAGGGGACGCGTTTGTTCTCGGCGATGCAGGCGGTGAGGAACAGCACAAAGGCCAGGGGCTGCAGGATGATGCCCCAGGCGGGAAGTACGCCGAAGAGCAGGCCCGACTGCCAGACCACCATGTCGTTGAGATCCAGGGTGCCGTAGGTGACCACCAGGCTGATTAAAGCCAGACCCATGGAGACTTCGTAGGAGATCATCTGCGAGGCGGCGCGGGCGGCGCCCAGCAGGGAGAATTTGTTGTTGGAGGACCAGCCGGCCAGCATGGTGCCCAGGATGCCGATGCCGGAGATGGCCAGGATCACCAGGATGCCGGCGTCAAGTCGGGCTACCTGCATGACATAGCTCTTGTCCCCGAAGAAGTTGACCATGATCTGGGAGAGCTGGGGGAAGCTGGCCGGGTCGATCAGTTTGCCCGGGACAAGCGTCCCGCCGAAGGGGATGGCGGAGAAGACCAGGAGCACCGGGGCGAGGGCCAGCCAGGGGGCCAGGTTGTAGCAGAAGCGGTCGTAGGTGGTGGGGGTGAAGTTCTCCTTTAAGAGCATCTTGCTGCCGTCGGCGATACCGTGGATGAGGCCCCAGGCAACGATCTTGACGTTGGTGAAGGGGATGCGCAGGTAGCAGCGGTTGGCGCCGATGCGGTCGGCCATGATGGCCGACTGCTTGCGCTCCACCCAGGTGAAGATGGTGGCGACGCCGGCCATGACGGCGATGGCGTAGCCCATGAAGATGAGGTAGACGATCAGGTCCTGTATCATGCGAGCCTCCCGAACAGTTCGCCGGCATGCTGGACCAGCTCCGGTTTGTCGAACACTTTGTCAAAACAGTTCGCCGTGCCTTCGAAGTTGGTGAAGCTCCCGCTCCGCTCCATGAAGGTGGAGATGGGGATCAGGATGTCGGCGTTTTTGTCCTGGGCGTTCTCAAAGGAGGACAGCTGGATGACGGTGGCGCTGCCCAGGTCGGAGAGTCTGACCCCTTCGCCCCAGACGATGACCAGGTCGTGGCCGGCCTGGCTGTAGGCCTGGCTACCGAACAGGTCTGCCACGCCTCTGCTGTTGGGGTTCTTGTCACCCTTGATCAGGACGTTGTCTTCGACGATCTCCCCTTTCTCGGGGCCTGCGTCCTGGCGGGTGTAGACGGTGAAGCGCTCGCCCAGGTGCTGTTTGAAGGCGGCCAGCTCTTCGTTGGAGGCCCACGCCGAGACCAGGATGGCCGGGCTCGATGCCTGGGAGATGAGCCGTTTGGCTTCGCCGATGGTTTCTTCCAGGCCGACGAAGGCGCCGTGCACCAGGGGACGCAGCGCCCTGGGGCGTTTCATGAGTTCTTTGGGCAGGTCGAAGCCTTTGTTGCAGATCCAGGGACCGTTGATCTCCGGGTTGTCGCACGGCGTGACCCTATAGACCATGCGGTTTTTCTCTTCGCCCAGGGCGCGCAGATGCCAGTGGTGGGCCCGTTTCCAGATGTTGATGCTGCAGCCCCTGGCGCAGCCGGGACAGACGGAACGAACCGGCTCCAGGTACCAGACCCGGCTCTTGTAGAGGAAGTCGCGGGAGAGGAGCGCTCCCACGGGACAGATGGTGGTGACGTTGTCCGAGTAGGGGTCGTCGAAGGTCCCCTGGTCCAGGCGCTCGACCCGGGAGTGGCTGCCCCGCTCGACGATGCCCAACTGGAAGGAGCCGGAGACTTCGCGGGTGAAGCGCACGCAGCGGCTGCAGAGGATGCAGCGCTCGGCGTCGTAGACGATCCTGTCGGAGAGGTCGTAGAACTTGGGCTTGTGGTGCTTGGCATCGATGTTGAACGGTTCATCCGCCCCGTACTTCATCTGGTATTCCTGCAGCCGGCACTCGCCCGCCTTGTCGCAGATGCCGCAGTCCACCGGGTGGTTTAAGGTGATGAACTGCATGACGGCACGCCGGGCGGCCCGAACCGGTTCGCTGTCCGTTTCGATCTCCATTCCCGGGGTGATGGGCAGGTTGCAGGCCGGCATGAGTTTGGGACGACCGTTGACCTGCACCAGGCAGATGCGGCAGTTACCGGCGATGGAGAGGCAGGGGTGATAGCAGAGGTGGGGAATATGGATGCCGTGCCTGAGCGCCGCTTCCATTACGGTTTCGCCTTCCTGCGTCTCGATGACTTGGTTGTCGATCTTTAGTTCAATCATGGCGCCTTCAGATTTCCAAACGACCGTCGTTCATGGAACGACCGTGTTCGATGTAGTAGTCGAATTCCGCTCTGAATTTCGTGATGAAGTTTATGACCGGCATGGAGGCGGCGTCGCCCAGGGCGCAGACGGTGTTGCCCATGATGCCCTTGGTGATCCGCTCCAGACTCTCCAGGTCTCCCTTGACTCCCTTGCCAGCTACGATGCGGCTGATGATGTCGTTCATCCAGGCGCTTCCCTCGCGGCAGGGGGTGCACTGGCCGCAGGATTCGTGGGCGTAGAAGCGGCTTAGCGTGTGCAGCAGTCTGACCATGCAGACCCCTTCGGCGATGACGATGACCCCGCCGGAACCGAGCATGGTGCGGTAGGTGGAGAGGCATTCGGCATCCAGGTTGGCGGTCTCCACGTCTTGGGGCAAGAGAATCGGGGTGGAGGAGCCGCCCGGGATGACGGCTTTGAGCTCTTTGCCGTTCAGGATTCCGCCGCACTCCTCGAAGATCAGTTTCTTTAAGGGGTAGCCCAGGGGAAGTTCATACAGGCCCGGTTTTTTGACGTGGCCGGAGACGCCGAAGATCTTGGTGCCGGGGTGCTTCTCGGTGCCCATGGCGCTAAAGGCCTTGGCGCCGTTGGTCATGATCCAGGGAACGTTGGCCAAGGTCTCCACGTTGTTGACGACGGTGGGGGCTTTGTAGAGGCCCTGCACGGCCGGGAAGGGCGGCTTGTTGCGCGGGTAGCCCTTGAAGCCTTCGATGGATGTATAAAGGCTGGATTCCTCGCCGCAGACGTAGGCGCCGCCACCCTGCATGACCCGGATGTCGCAGGAGAAGGAGCTGCCCAGGATGTTCTCGCCCAGGTAGCCGGCTTTGTAGGCCTCACTCATGGCGTCCATGAGCCTTCTGAAGGAGAGGTCGAATTCACCCCTGATGTAGATGAAGGCGTTTCTGACGTTAAGCGCGTAGGCGGCCAGGATCATCCCTTCGATGAGCTGGTGGGAGTTGTGCTCGAAGATCCAGCGGTCTTTGAAGGTGCCCGGCTCCCCTTCGTCGGCGTTGCAGCAGAGGTAGACGACGGGGGCCTTCTTGTTGACGAAGGACCATTTGCTGCCGGTGGGGAAGCCGGCGCCGCCGCGGCCACGAAGACCCGATGCCATGACTTCCTTCTCCACGTCGATGGGCTGCAGGGTCTTGAGGGCGTTCTCAAGGGCCTGGTAGCCGCCACGCCCCTGGTACGCTTTAAGCGTATGGGAGTCGGCGGTTACGGGGAAATTGAAGAAGATTCTCTCGCTTGTCATGAAAGCCCCTTCAAGATCTGATCGATTTTTGCTTCGGTCAGTTGCTCGTGATAGGTGTCGTCGATCTGCATGACCGGGGCGGTGCCGCAGGAGGCCAGGCATTCGACGAGAAGCAGGGTGAAACGGCCGTCAGCGGTGGTCTCGCCCGGTTTGATACCCAGTTTCTGGGAGAGGTGGTCGATGATCCGCTCGGCGCCCATGAGGGAGCAGGCGATGTTGCGGCAGACCTTGATGACGTGCGTGCCCACCGGGTGGCGGTAGAACATGGTGTACCAGGTGAGCGCTTCTTTGACCTGCATGGCCGGAAGACCCAGGTAGTTGGCGATGAAGACGGCGTCGCTCTCGCCAAGGCTCTTCTTCTCGTCCAGCATGATCCTTAAGAAAGGCATGACCAGGGAGGAGTTCAGCTCCTTGGGGTAGGTGGCGCGCAATTGGGCGAATTTCTCTTCTATACAGCTCATCGGTCACACTCCCCGCCGATCATGTTCATGGAGCCGAAGGTGGCGATGACGTCGGCGACTTGATATCCCTCCAGCAGGGTGTGCATGCCACCCATGTGCGCGAAGCTGGGACTTCTGACATGCAGTTTGTAGGGACGGCCGCTGCCGTCGCTGATCAGGTAGAAGCCGAGCTCGCCGTTGGGCGCTTCGTGGCTTACGTAGATTTCGCCGGCAGGTACCTGGATGCCGTCGATGACCAGTTTGAAGTGGCTGATCAGGTATTCGATCTTGGTGTAGACCTTGTCTTTGGTGGGATACATGATCCGGCGGTCGTCGATGTTGACCGGGCCGTCGGGAAGTTTCTTCATGCACTGCCTGACCATGGAGATTGATTCGTCGATCTCGCGCATGCGCACGTAGTAACGGTCGTAGTTGTCCCCCTTGATACCGACGGGGACTTCGAAGTCAAGGTCGGCATAGGCGAGATACGGGTTGTCTTTCCTGATGTCGATCTTGGCGCCGGTGGAGCGCAGGATCGGGCCGGTGTAGCCCCAGTTGAGCGCGTGCTCGGGACTCATGGCGCCCACGTCGCGGGTACGGTCGATGAAGATGCGGTTACGGTCCAGAAGCCCGTGGATGCGGCCGCAGTACTTCTCGGTGAACTGCAGGATCTCTTCCAGCCGCTCCAGCCAGCCGTCGGGCAGGTCGTTCTTTAAGCCGCCGACACGGGCAAAGGAGTAGGTGAGGCGCGCGCCGGTGAGCTGATTCAAGTGCTCGAAGATATAGTCGCGGATGGTCATCAGGTACAAAAACGCGGTCATGGCGCCCATTTCCATGACAGTGGCAGCAACGCAGGTGACGTGGTCGGCGACCCGGTTGTATTCGGCCAGGAGCGTGCGCAGGTAGATGCAGCGCGGCGTGAGTTCGATGCCTAAGAGTTTCTCCACACCTTCCACGTAGGCGAAGTTGTTGTTCAGGGCCGAGCAGTAGTTCAAACGGTCGGTGAAGGGGATGATCTTGTGGTAGGTGTGGTGCTCCGATTCCTTCTCGAAGCCACGGTGCAGGTAGCCGCAGTGGATGTCGGCTTTGGCGACTCTCTCTCCGTCCAGGGCGGCGATGATCTGTATGGTGCCGTGGGTGGCCGGATGGGAGGGACCCATGTTGACCAGAACATGGTTCGGGTCGGCGGTCTGTTCCAGGTTTGATCGTACCGGGGATTTGTATTCCACGCTGTTCACCTATTTCCGATATTCGACGATGGGTTGTTCCCTGTCGATGGGGTAGTCTTTACGCAGGGGATGGCCTTCGAACCCTTCGTACAAAAGGATCGGACGAAGGTCGTCGTTGCCGATGGAGACGATGCCGTACATCTCGTGCACTTCGCGCTCGATGTAGCGGGCCGAACCGTACAGGCCGGTTAGGGTCGGGACGTTGGGCTCGGCTTCCGTGACCGGTACCTTGATCCTGACCCGCACGTTGTTGCGCGGGCTGTACAGGTGGTAGACGACGTCGAAGCGAGGGTCCCGCTCGGGATAGTCCACGCCGGTTATGTCCAGAAGAAGATCGAAGTAGAAGGAGCGCTTCAGGCGGGTGATCAGGGGAAGGATACGGCCGGCGTCGGTCTCAAGGACCAGCATGCCGTGACTGTCCCAGGATCGATCGTACAACTCACTGACGGTGGTGCGTATTGTCTCGTTGACCATGGAGTTCTCTCTTACTGTCAGGAAAGAATGACTTCACAAAAGCAAAATGGAACGCGGATCCGTTTAACCGGGTAAAACAATTACGCACACGAAGTCACGAAGTTCACGAAGAAAACCTGACGAACAAACAGAAGGCTCTAACCGCGTGTTTGCTTTCTTCGTGGCTTCGTGTGAGATAATGTTACTCGCTTCCCGGAATCAGACCGGGACCGGGTTCTGTTTCTCGTACGGGAAGATCGGGTGGCGCTCGCCGGCTATCTTGTCCTGCAGTTTCATGATGGCGTCGATGACCATCTCGGGGCGCGGCGGGCAGCCGGGGATGTAGATATCCACCGGGATGATCCGGTCCACACCCTGAAGCACGGTGTAGTTGCGATAGACACCACCACTGGTGGCGCAGGCGCCAAACGCCATGACCCATTTGGGATCGCACATCTGGTCGTAGACTCTTTTAATGACCGGGGCTTCCTTGTGGGTGATGGTGCCGACTACCATCAAAAGGTCGGACTGACGGGGGGTAAAGCGGGGAAGCGCGGCACCGAAACGGTCGGTGTCGTACAGGGTGGAGGCAACGGCCATGAATTCCATGCCGCAGCAGGCGGTGACGAAGGGATAGGGAAAAATACTGAACTTGCGGACCCAGCCGATCAGTTCGTCCTTACGGGTTGTCAGATACTCCATCATCGCCATTCAAGACCACCTTCCTTCCAGATATAGATGAATGCCAAAGAAAGCACGCCCATGAAAAACAGAAACGAGAACAACGAGAGCGTGGCCATGTCGCGGTTGCCGGCGGATACCGCCCAGATGAACAGAAGCACGGCTTCCAGATCGAACAGAAGAAAAAAGATGGCGATGGGGTAGTACTTGATGGACAGCGGACGGACGTTGCGCTGTTGCAGGGGGTTGGAACCGCACTCGAACGGCTCCAGCTTGATGGCGCTCGGCTCGCTGCGCGGACCAAGGAGCGCGTTCAGACCGACAATCAAACCGACAAAACCGACCGACGCCAGAAGAAACAGAAAAAACGAAAAGTACGGGCTCATATCCATATCAGTCACTCATCCTTGCCGTTTAAATCTCAGCCCCGACACAAACCGCACAAAAAAGAAATGCGGTTTCAGCGATCACAAAAAAACAAAGAAAACACCAGCCAAAAAGCGGAAACAGTAATACACATTATCAACGGACAAGTCAAGCAACTATTAAAAAGCAGTACCCTTTCCGACAAATACCCCACTCACAAAACAACCAATCCACACGGTGAAACAACTACACAGGGGGAGGGCATGACGGATATCCCTGGCGCGCGCACCAGTAACCACGCAAAGCGCATCAGCGGCGGGAAAGAGGGCGTCTCAGACTGCCGAACGCTGCAGCAGGTAGCGCCTGATCCAGTCCAGGGCGGTCCAGGTGGTCAGGATACGGATATCGTCGCGACCGCGGCCGAACAGGAAGCGCTCCGTGCGACAGCCATCCGCCGTTGCCAGGGAGATGTAGACCGTACCCACCGGCTTCTCCTCCGTACCGCCATCGGGTCCGGCGATGCCGGTAACCGCCAGCCCCAGGTCGCTGCCGGCCGAAGCGCGGATCCCCTTGGCCATGGCCTCGGCCACCTCGCTGCTCACGGCGCCCTTCCCGTCGATAAGTTCCGCCGCCACGCCCAGGCGGCGACTCTTGGCGACATTGCCGTAGGTCACCGCCCCCTCCAGGAAATAGCCCGAACAGCCGGCCACGGAGGTGATCTGCTGGGCGATCATGCCACCGGTGCACGACTCGGCCAGGGCGAGGGTCATCCCCTGCCGGAGGAGCAGAGTGCCCGCAGCCTCCGCCAGATTCTGATTCTCTTCGGAAAAAACATGCTCACCCAGCCTCTCCCGTGCCGCATCGGCGGCGCGGGAGAGAATCTCCTCGGCCCCCTGCACGCTGTCGGCCTCGGCCAGCAGCGTGACCCTGATCATGGGGAACGATACGCAGAGACCCAGTTGCAGCCCGCAGCCGGGCAGGACAATGCCGGCCAGTAGTTCGTCCACTCGCGGTTCTCCCAGACCGAACACATTCAGGTCCAGAGAACGTATGCTACGTCTCTTCGTATCCCGCTCAGCCAGAAAGGGAATCACCGACTCGTGCAGCATGACCGTCATCTCCGAGGGAACGCCGGGCATGAAGAACTGGTAGCAGCCGTTATGCATCAGGTGGAATCCGCAGGCGGTGCCGGTGGGATTGGGAATCAGGGTTGTCTTGGTGGGAATCATGGCCTGCTTCTCGCCGATCTGAACGCCGGGCGGCACGCCGAAGCGGGCCATCATCCTGTGCAGGTGCTCCCTGGCCTCCTCGTTGACCACCAGGCGTCGTCCGGTGGCCCGGGCCACCGCATGGGTGGTCAGGTCGTCCACCGTTGGCCCGAGGCCGCCGGTTACTATTATGGCATCGCTGGTGCGCCCCAGGTCGGCCAGGGCATCCATGATATCGGGCTCACTGTCCCCCACGGTGAGATGCCGCTGGACGCGCATGCCCTGTCCGATCAGCGCAGCGGCAATGGTGGCGGCATTGCCGTCCACAATGCGGCCACGGATCAGTTCGTCTCCGATACTCAAGGTTGAAATCCTCATGACGTCATCACCCTCCTTCCACAACAGTTGGCTGCGACACAATCCTGATCACCTCCTGCAACGGAATGCCCCGCTCCCGGGCAACCCTGCGGCAGGCCTCATACTCCGGCGCGGCCCGCAGCGGCCGGCCGTCGTGAAAGAGCAGCTTGAAGGGGAGCGGCCCGAAGGGGGTCTCCCGTTCTTCCATGCACCGTTCCAGCGTGGTCCGGCTGACCGGATAGTGCCTGATTCCGATGGCCGAAGTTTCCACCAGCACCAGCGCCGCCAGCCGCTCCAGCAGCCCGGAGCGACAGAGAAAGGAGAGCTGCACGCCAGGGCGGTTCTTCTTCATCTGAATGGGAGTGAAGAACACATCCAGCGCCCCCGCCTCCAGGAGCAGTTCCATCACATAGCCCAGCAGTTCCGGCGTGGAGTCGTCAATATTGGTCTCGGCCACCAACACGCCATCGGACATTTCACCCTCCGGCCTGCCGAGGAAGGCCCGCAGGATGTTGGGTACATCGGGGAAGTCCCTGCTGCCGGCGCCGCTCCCGACGGCGGTGACGGTCATGGCCGGCTGGGCAGTGACGCTGGTTGCCAGGGCGGCCAGGATGGCCGCGCCGGTAGGCGTCACCCGCTCTCCCGGGCCGCATTCGCCATGCACCGCCATCCCCTTGAGCAGTTCGGCCGTGGCCGGGGCAGGCACCGGCAGCACCCCATGGGCGGTGTGGACAAAACCGCTCCCCAGCGGCAGCGGTGCGGCGGACAGGCCGTCAACCCCCAGATAATCCAGACAGATGGCAGTGCCCACGATATCCACGATGGAGTCCACCGCGCCGACCTCGTGAAAGTGAACCTCCCCCACCGCCACGCCATGCACCAGCGCCTCTGCCTCGGCCAGACGCCGGAAAATTGCCCGCGCCCGTTCCCTGACCGGCCCGGAGAGGGAGCTTGCGGCGATCAGCCCGTCGATGGCGGCATACCCACGCTCTGTCCGCTGATCCAGAACCTGTACGTCGAACCTGAGCGCAGCCAGATGCCTCCGCTCGGTGCGGTGAATGGAGAGGGAGTAGGAGTCCCGCGGCAGGTCGAGTCGGGCCAACTCGTCCCGAAGATGCTCCAGCGGCACCCCCAGGTCCAACAGGGCAGCAACGGTCATGTCGCCGGAGATACCGGCAAAGCAGTCGAAATGGATGATATGTTTCATACTCTATTGATCAGGCTCGCCGCGCAGGCAGCGCCGAAACCGTTGTCGATGTTGACCACCGTCACACCGGCGGCGCAGGAATTGAGCATGCCCAGCAGGGCTGCGATACCGCCGAAGGAGGCGCCATAACCGACGGAAGTGGGCACGGCGATAACCGGCCGATCCACCAGCCCCCCCACCACCGATGGCAGGGCCCCCTCCATGCCGGCCACTACGATGATCACCGAGGCCGAGCAGAGCATCTCGCGCCGCGCTAGCAGGCGATGGATTCCGGACACCCCCACATCATAGAGCGGCTCCGCCTCATTGCCCAGGAAGCGGGCCGTGACCAGCGCCTCGGCCGCCACCCCGATGTCGGAGGTGCCGGCGGATACCACCAGGATCGTGCCCCGCCCGCGCATCTCCGGCGGGCGTTGAGCCAGGGTCAGGCAGCGCGCCTCGTCGTGATAGCGGGCAGCGGGGAAATGCGTCCCGATCTCGGCGCCCTTTTCCGGGGAAAGCCGCGTCACCAGGATATTGCTCCCGGTGGCATGCATGGCGGTCATGATCTGAACGATCTGGCCGGCATCCTTCCCCTCGCCGAAGATCACCTCTGGCATTCCCTGGCGCAGCTCGCGGTGGTGATCCACCTGGGCGCAGCCCAGATCCTGAAAGGGGAGATGGCGCAAGCGTTCTACGGCGTCGTCCACCGAGGTTTTCCCCTGACTCACGGCGCCCAGCAATTCCCTGATACTGTTCGGTGTCACAATTGCACTCCCCGCACCTCTCCATGAATTTCCCGTTTATACACCAGGCTTGCCAGGCTTGCCACGCTAAAGTTGCCCTAATCCGGCACCTCGTGGAGAGCGGATGGGCTTTGGGCGATTTACTTCCCCCCGCAATTCTGCTACAAAACCTTCACTATCGCATCGAAAGAGGTAACGAATCATGCCCAAGACCATCGCGGAGAAGATATTCGAGAGTCACCTGGTTGACGAGCCCTTTCCCGGCACAAAGGTCCTGCGCCTGGACGTCGTGCTCTGCCATGAGATCACCACCCCCATCGCCATCGACGACCTGGTGCGCCGTAACAAGGACCGGGTCTTCGACAGCACCAAGATCAAGGCGGTCATCGACCACGTCACCCCCAGCAAGGACAGTAAAACTGCCACCCAGGCAAAGATCCTGCGCGACTGGGCCCGGCGCCACGACATCCCGGACTTCTTTGACATAGGCGCAAACGGCGTCTGCCACGCCCTGTTCCCGGAGAAAGGGTTCATCCGCCCCGGCTACACCGTGATCATGGGAGACTCCCACACCTGCACCCACGGCGCCTTCGGCGCCTTTGCCGCCGGCATCGGCACCACCGACCTGGAGGTGGGCATCCTGAAGGGGGTCTGCGCCTTCCGCCAGCCAAAGACCATCCGCTTCAACGTCATTGGCCAGCTACCCACAGGGGTCTATGCCAAGGACGTGATCCTGCACATCATAGGCAGAATCGGCGTCAACGGCGCCACCGACCGGGTGATGGAGTTCCACGGCGACACCATCGCCGCCATGACCATGGATTCCCGCATGGCCCTGTGCAACATGGCCATCGAGGCTGGCGGCACCTCCGGCATCTGCATGCCGGACATGACCACCGTTGACTACCTGTGGCCCTTCATAAGCGACGAGTTCGAGAGCAAGGAAGCCGCCCTGGCCGAGTACGGTAAATGGTGCTCCGACCCGGACGCCTCGTACGAGCAAGTGATCGACATCGACGTCACCAACCTGGAGCCGACGGTCACCTTCGGCTACAAGCCTGACCAGGTCAAGCCGGTGACCGAGCTGGCCGGAACAAAAGTGGACCAGATCTACCTGGGCTCCTGTACCAACGGCCGGCTGGAGGACCTGCGCATCGCCGCAGGCATCCTGAAGGGGAAAAAGCTCGCCCCCCATGTACGCGGCATCCTCTCCCCGGCAACCCCCAAGGTGTACCAGGAGGCGCTGAAGGAAGGGCTGATGGAGATCTTCATGGAGGCCGGTTTCTGCATCACCAACCCCACCTGTGGCGCCTGCCTGGGCATGTCCAACGGTGTCTTGGCCGAAGGGGAGGTCTGCGCCGCCACCACCAACCGCAACTTCATGGGCAGGATGGGCAAGGGAGGCATGGTGCACCTGATGTCGCCGGCCACCGCTGCAGCCAGCGCCATCGAAGGGGTCATCGCCGACCCGAGAAAGTACCTGTAATCGGTGACCATCCCGTAGGGGCGGTCCCATGTGGCCGCCCTTGCCCCCTCCCCCTGCTAACAAATACAGCAGGGCACCCACACGGGGGTGCCCCTACGCCACAATTCATCCGCCAAGGAGTGAACCTATGAAAACCTTTGGAGGCCCTGCCCTCTTTCTCGACCGTTCCGACATCAACACCGACGAGATCATCCCGGCCAAATATCTGACCGAGATAACCAAGGAAGCGCTCAAGCCCTACATCCTGGAGGACCTGAAGCTGGCCGGCTTCGACCCCAAGGGGGAGACGCTGAAACAGGCACGGGTGATCGTCTCCCGGGCCAACTTCGGCTGCGGCTCCTCCCGCGAGCATGCCCCCTGGGTGTTCGAGGTGAACGGCATCAACACCGTGATCGCCCAGTCCTTCGCCCGCATCTTCCGCCAGAACATGTTCAACTGCGGCATGCTGGCCATCGAATTGCCCCAGGCCGACCTGGAGCGGCTGTTCTCCCTGGCTGGCAACGACGATGCCCGGATCTGCATCGACATCGAGGCCCAGAGCCTGGCCCTGGACGCAGGCGGAAAGACCGAGGAGTTCGTTTTCCAACTCTCTCCCTTCGACAAGGCGCTGGTCATGGCCGGCGGCTGGGTTGATTATGCGGACAGGAACTACTGAGGCGGAGCAGGGAAACGGATCTACCCGCTTCCCTGACAGGGGGGATGAATACAGAAACGGGGAGAGGCAAGGGCCTCTCCCCGTTTCTGCGTGTGCGAACCCACGGCGATGGCAGCGGCACCCGCAGCTATGACTGCAGGTACTCGCCTATCTTCTCCGCCAGGGTTTGGTAGATGCGGCGGCACTCGTCCTCATCCTTTTCCAGCAGGGTCACGCGGAACCCCTGCAGCGGCGTGGAGAAGGAGGAGAGCGGCACCACGCAGATGCCGGTTGCCGCCAGCATGTGATAGACGAAGCGTTTGTCCGGCGAGACCCCCGGCTGGTTGACCAGCCCCTGGATATACTCCCTGACATCGGCGTTGGCAATGGGAAGCGACTGGCGATGATTGAGCAGCCCCTCCCTGAAGGCGACCGCCATGTAGAAAGCGCCGTTGGTGCGATTGACCTGCAGGGCCGGCACCTGGCTCAAGTAGTCGTAGGTGATGTTGCTCATCTTCTCGTAGCGGGCGATGCGCTCCGCCAGATAGGGCTGGTACTCGGGGTGCCGCATGATGGCCGGAAAGACCGTCTGGGGCAGGGTGGTGGAACAGACCTCGTTCATCTTTCCGTTCAGGATCAGGTTGACGTACTTGCGGAAGTGTTCGTCCTTGTCGCTGTTGTACACCTCGATCCAGCCGCAACGGGAGCCGGGCCAGGGCAGTTCCTTGGAGATGCCCCGCATGGAGATGGCCGGCACGTCGCCGATCACGTCGCAGATCGGCACCGTTGTTTCGCCGTTGTAGGCGATGTTGGTATAGACCTCATCGGCGATGATGAACAGGTTGTTTTCCCGGGCCACCTCGACGATCTGCTCCAGCATCTCCCGGGTATAGACCATGCCAGTGGGATTGTCCGGGTTGATGATCAGTATGGCGGCGATGTTGGGGTTGTAGCGCACGTGCATGCGCATCTCGTCGATATCGGGATACCACCTGTCCTCGGGCTTTAGGCGGAACAGGGAGGGGGCAGACTGGGCATGATAGATTTCCCCCACGGTATGGGTGGTGTAGGAGGGTGAGGGCATCAGCACCCGCGCGCCTGCCCGCAGGCAGCCGTAGACCTTGGCGATGGCGTCACCCAGACCGTTGAAGAAGATGATGTCGTCCGGCGTGATGTGCGCGCCGCCACGGCTGTTGGTCCTGTCGCAGATGAACTCACGGGTTTCCAGCACACCGCGGGTGTGGCAGTAGCCCCAGGTGGAATCGTCCATGACCGCCCGGACCACGATCTCCTTCATCCAGGCGGGGATGATCTCCCCCTTGGCGATGGGATCACCGATATTCTCCCAGTTGACCTTGATGCCGCGCTTCTGCAACTTGTCAGCCACGTTGACGATGTTTCTGATCTCGTAGGTCAGTTCACCGGCTCCGGGTGGTACCAGTTCGATTCGCATGTTTTTTCCTCCGCCACGATGGTTTCTTGGAATCAGCTCGACACGGAGAGCGGGAGTAGATGCGTCCGCCACATGATAGCGAACGTGCCGAACCGGACCGCGTAGGCATAAAAAAAAGCCGGGGGCTTCTGCCCACGGCTTATGCGATACGCTTTAATGACAACGACGATCAGCGGGCAGAGCACACTCCTGCGGCATAACGCGCCGCGGCGGTGATAGCTCGTGCTGCAATGGCAGAAATCGTCATAGTCATGGTTCATCTGAATAGCACAGCGCAATTGCCCCCGTCAACGCTTTTATCGGGGGATGCGCCATCAACGTTCCCCGGAAACACCCTGCTCCGGCTCCAGACCGACCAGCATCCTGCCATCCTCGTCCCGCCAGCGCAACCAACCGGCTGCATCCTGCGCGCCCACCACCCGCAACCAGTCTCCGTCCACCATCCCCACCCTGAACAGTGGGCGGCTGGCCAGGGTAGCCAGCGGTTCACCTTCCGGCCTGCTGAAGAGACGGTAGTAGCGCTCCTGGAGTCCGGGGAGCGGACGCACGTTCCTGTCGGCAAACAATTCATCCCAGGTCTCGAATGCATTGCGCCATCTCGGTCTGACCCACCCCTCGCGACCGGCATCGTCATAGGTCACCCTCAGCCACTCCCCCCGGCGGGCCATCACCATCACCGGGACGTTCCGTGGCGCCAGGCCGAGGATCCAGTCCAGACGAGGAAGCGTGGCGCTGCTCAGCGTTCCCAACCGCCCCAGGGCGGGCTGGTCGTAGAGCGGCAACTCGCCGTAGGCTTCCTGGACGAGCGAAGGGGAGAGCGGCAGCAGCATGACGCCGATGCCGGCATAGGGGCGCATCCTGGCGGCGTGGAGGGGGGTGGTGGAGAGCAGCGGCAGCAACAGGGAGAGAACCACGGCAATGGGGAGGAGGGAGAAGCGGGGCCTCATGGTGCCTGCCCGTCGAACAGGCGGCGCAGCCCTTCCAGATAGGGCATGGCCGCCGGGTCACCCTCTTCCGGAGCCCAGGGCGCCTTCTCCTGCTCCGCGATGGGGAGATAGGGGCCGGCCTTGGTCTCGTAGAAGACCGTGCCGGGACAGAGACTCACGGCAGTGTGGTAGATGCCGTGGGGGATGTCCACGGCCAGGTCGCCGTCCTGCCGGGAAAGCAGGACCAGCCGGTCAACCTCCCCTGCGGGGGAAAAGGTGATGATCCCCATGCGTCCCTCCATCAGGATGAACCCCTCGTCCTTCTCCGGGTCCAGGTGGCAATGGGGGCGGATGTAGGAGCCGGGTTCCATGGCGTTCAGCAGGCGATGGCAGCGGGATTCGTCAGCGGGGTGGAGGTTGTGGTTGAAGCGCAGACGAGCAGAAGCACGCGCCTGCTCCGTCACCTGGCCCAGCAGTTGCCGGCTGATGACCTTCATGATCGCGACAGCCGTTGCACGCACTGGACCATGAAGCGGGCGTTCTCCGCCGGGACCGTGGGCAGGATGCCGTGCCCCAGGTTGAAGATAAAGCCGGGGAGGCCCCTGTTTTCATCAAGCACCCGTTGCACCTGCTGTTCGATGACCGCCTGGGGGGCGAAGAGCACCGTGGGGTCCAGGTTGCCCTGCACCGCCACGCCGGGGCCGAGCTGGTTCCGCGCCGTTGCCAGATCGACATGCCAGTCCAGGCCGATAACGTCTCCCCCCGCCTCCCTGACCGTCTCCAGCATGGTTCCGGCCCCCTTGACGAAGTGAATCACCGGCGTTGTGAGGCGGTTCAGGCCGTTGATCAGCCTGGTGGTATGGGGCAGCACATGGGTGCGGTAGTCCGACGGCGAGAGGATGCCGCCCCAGGTATCGAAGATCTGGATGGCCTGGGCGCCGGCAGCGATCTGGGCGTTCAGGTATTCCATGCTCATGGTGGTGATCTTTTCCATCAACGCCGCGTAGACGTCCGGCGCGGAGTACATCATGCGCTTGATCTGGACAAAGTCCTTGGAGCCCTTCCCCTCCACCATGTAGCAGGCCAGGGTGAAGGGTGCCCCGCCGAACCCGATCAGCGGCACCCTGTCGGCCAGTTCCCGACGCAGGATTCTGATGATGTCGAAGACAAAGGGGAGATCGTCTTCCATGCGGGGAATGCGCAGCCGCTCAACGTCGGCCATGCAGCGCACCGGTTTCTCGAAGACCGGTCCCGGCACGAAATCCAGTTTCATCCCCATGGGTTCCACCGGCGTCAGGATATCGGAGAAGAGGATGGCGGCATCGACTCCCAGGATGTCCACCGGCTGGAGGCTGACCTGCGCGGCCAGTTCTGGGGTCTTGCACAGTTCCAGGAAGGTGCAGCGGGAGCGCACGGCCATGTACTCCGGAAGGTAACGCCCAGCCTGGCGCATCAGCCAGACCGGCACCCGGTCCACCGGCTTACCCCAGCAGGCATCGAGAAAACGTGTGTTCATGTCAACTCCCCTGTTTCGTGATTCCGTTCCCGCCGGCATGCCGCGGCGCCGGCCGCTTCAAGGGGGGAATTGTAACCGTACCCCCCCAAAAGTCAATGCTATTGCAGACGTTCCCGTTCACCGGGTGCGCGTGACCGTGAACTCCCGCCCCTGCAGGGCGACCCGGTCGCCGGGGTAGAGTTTGCGCCCCCGGCGCTGTTCCACCTGGCCGTTGACCAGCACCTCTCCCGCGACGATCATCTCCTTGGCCTCGCCGCCGGAGCCCACCAAGTTCACGCACTTCAGAAAGCTGTCCAGTTTTATGTACTCGGTGCTGATCTCACCACACATGTTCTGCTTCTCCCCCGGCACGGCTCAGCGGCCGCAGCATTTCTTGTATTTGACGCCGCTGCCGCAGGGACAGGGATCGTTGCGCCCCACCCTGAGCTTTGCCGGAGCGGTCTGTGGCTTGGCTGAGCCAGCGCGGGTGCCGACATCATAGGCCTTGGCGTAGCGCTGCAGCGTATCCGCCGATGACGAGAGCCGACTGAGACACAACAGCCTGAACATCTCCACCAGTTCGTCGTCCCAGGAAGTGCGAATCATCTCTTCCTTCCAGCCAGGCGCTTTGCCCAGGAAGTTGCGCTGGAACGGCACCGGGTCGGGCACGATGTGGGGAACCGAGCCCGGATCGGCAATGGCCCAGATGAACGCCATGGTATGCTGCATCTCATCAAGCAACTTGACCGGAACATGGCGCGCCTCGTGTTTCTCGGGGGCCCAGATCTCGGGCCGCAGCCTTAAGGCATCGTGCAGACCGATCCCCCAATCGCTGGCCTGTTGATGCGCCTTGTCCAGATCGGTCATCTCGCGCCAGTCAAAGGGACAGAGATTTTCATTGCGCAGCCTCATGTCGTTGAGCCGGTTGTACAGCGGCATCAGCTGATCCATGAAACGGGTGGCGTCATCCGTATCCTTGAAGACGATGGCGTTGAACTCCAAGAGCGGCTGCATCCAGTCGGAGGGCGTGATCCCGCCGGGGGTGATGACGACCCCGCTCAGGAAACCGAGGAGGCGCTCGAAAGTCGGCGCCGGGCCGTCTGCCGGTTTCTGGCGGATGAGAAATGATTCGATGGCGCCCCGTTCCGGGGCATTGAGCAGGTCGGACATGGCTGTTTTCCTCTCATGAGGCATCGATGACACGACGCCCCATATAAAAAAAACCCGCTATTGCTAACGGGTTTTACACTCTAACGGACGATTCCGTATGAAACCAATGTGGCGGAAGAGGTGAGATTCGAACTCACGGAGCTGTTACACTCGGCGGTTTTCAAGACCGCTGCCTTAAACCACTCGGCCACCCTTCCGTGTCACGGGAACTGTTCTTATAGCATACCCTTTTCAGTTTTTCAAACCTTAACAGACACACCTACTGGATCCGCTCCAGGCCACCCATGTAGGGGCGCAAGGCCTGGGGGATGACCACCGAGCCGTCCTCCTGCTGATAGTTCTCCAGGATGGCCACCAGGGTGCGTCCCACCGCCAGACCGGAGCCGTTCAGGGTGTGGACGAACTCTGGCTTGGACTTCTCCTCCTCGCGGAAGCGGATGTTTGCGCGGCGGGCCTGGAAATCGCCAAAGCAGCTACAGGAGGAGATCTCGCGGTAGCAGTTCTGCCCCGGCAGCCAGACCTCCAGGTCGTAGGTCCGGGCGGCGGAGAAGCCGATGTCGGCGCTGCAGAGCGCCATGACCCGGTAGGGAAGCTCCAGCAGTTGCAGCACCTTCTCGGCATCGGCGGTCAGCTTCTCCAGTTCTTCCGCCGATTGGGAGGGGTGGGAGAACTTGACCAGCTCCACCTTGTTGAACTGGTGCTGGCGGATCAGGCCGCGGGTATCCTTGCCGTAGGAGCCGGCCTCGCGGCGGAAGCAGGGGGTATAGGCGGCATAGCGGATAGGAAGGTCGCTCTTCTTCAGGATCTCGCCACGGTGGATGTTGGTTACCGGCACCTCGGCGGTGGGGATCAGGAAGTACTCCGGATCGGTCATCTTGAACAGGTCTTCCTCGAACTTGGGCAGCTGGCCGGTGCCGGTCATGCTGTCGCGGTTAACCATGAAGGGGGGCAGCACCTCCAGGTAGCCATGGCTGGCGGTATGCAGGTCCAGCATAAAGCTGATCAGGGCCCGCTCCATGCGGGCGCCGGCGCCACGGGAGAGGGTGAAGCGCGCTCCGGTCAGCTTGGCCCCGCACTCGAAATCCAGGATGCCCAGCTCTTCGCCGATCTCCCAGTGCGGTTTGGGGGTAAAACCGTAGCTGCCCGGCGTGCCCCATTTCCTTATCTCCACGTTATCGTTTTCAGATTTACCCACCGGCGTGGCAGGGTCCGGCAGATTTGGAACAGTCAGCAGGATGCCCTGCAAGGCTTCATCCACCTGCTTCAGCTCATCGTCCATTCCCTTGATCTTCTGGGAGACCTCGCGCATCTGCAGGATCTTGTCCTGGGCCTGGCTCTTGTCCTTGATGCGGGCTATCTCGTCGGAAACCGAATTGCGCAGCGCCTTGAGCGCCTCGCTCTCCTTGAGCAGGGCCAGGCGTTTCTGGTCCAGCTCGCGAAAACCTCCCAGGGTGCAGGACTCGCCCCGCGTGGCCAGGCGGCGCTCGGTCTCATCGATATTTTCGCGTATGAATTTCATGTCGAGCATCTTAATTCACCTTTATTTTTTATGGTCAAGCGTGTATGTAGTAGCACCGCCCACGCCTCCCGTCAATCCCAAAGAGCCCTATGAAATCAGCGATCATCCTGTTCATAACCGCCCTGTTGCCGCTTCTGTGCCCCGCCGTTGCCACCGCACAGGAGATCGTCGTCAACGCCGTTGGCGACATCATGCTGGCCGGCCGTTGGACGGCCGACCTGAGAGCAGCGGGCTACGACCCCCTCTTTGACAACCTCAGGGACGAACTGGCCAGGGGCGACATCAACCTGGCCAACCTGGAGTCGCCCCTGGCCCGTTGCGGCAGGGAGTTCACCACCAAGAAGTTCCGTTTCCGGGGCGAACCGGCGGTTGCCCCGGCCCTGCGCAGGGCCGGCTTCAACCTGGTCACCCTGGCCAACAACCACAGCATGGATTTCGGCTGGCCGGCCCTGGCCGAGACCCGCGGCCACCTGAAGGATGCAGGTATCGCCTGGATCGGCGCCGGAGAAAACCTGGAGCAGGCCCGCCGCATGGCGCTCTTCACGGTCAGAGGGAAGCGGGTCGCCTTTCTGGGCTATTCCCTGACCCAGCCGCTGGAATTCTTTGCCGCCCCCCGGCGTCCCGGAACCGCACCCGGTTATGCCAAGCTGGTGGCGGCCGACGTGGCGGCCGCCCGCGGAAAGGCCGATTACGTGATCGTCTCATTTCACTGGGGCAGGGAAGCCAGCACAACGGTGCAGGCCTACCAGCGCGACACGGCCCACCGGGCCATCGATGCTGGCGCCGACGTTATCATCGGGCACCACCCCCATGTGCTGCAAGGGGTGGAGCGCTACCGGCGGGGCATCATCTTCTACAGCCTGGGCAACTTCGCCTTTGCCAGCACAAGCACCATTGCCGATGTGTCTGCCCTGGTCCGCCTGCGGCTGGACGGCAGGCAGCGCCAGGCCGAACTGCTGCCGCTGGATGTGCTGTACCGGCGGGTCAGGTTCCAGCCACGCCTGTTGAAGGGGGACCGGGGAGCCGCCGTGATCAGCAGGATCAACGAACTGTCCCGCCCTTTCAGGACCGAGATACGTGAGATGGGCGGAAGATACGTGGTGCTGTTTTAGTCAGCCACGAACTTGGCCCCTTCCAGAGACAGGGACCCCGAACAGCAATAGAACGCGGATGCCCCCGAGCCGGCAACGCCGGAAGCAACCGAAAACCAAAGGAGATGGAACACGGAAAAAACGGAAGCAACGGATAAGACCGGATTGAGTTACCTTTTCTCTTTTGATTCGTACCCGGTTTTTCCCGCCTTTTCAGACCTGATCCGCGTTCCATTGTCGTGGTCTTTTTCCCATCCAGCCCCGACCAAGGAACCACCTCCAACCCATGAAACTGCTGCTGACCACCCTGCACGCCAAATACTCCCACGCCTCCCTGGCGCTCCCCTGCCTGACCGCCGCCTGTGGCGACCTGGCCGATCTGGGCATCAGCATCAGGGAGTGGACCGTCAACGAACCACGCCAGCAGCTCCTGCGCCGGATCATGGCCGGACAGGCCGACGCGGTGGCCTTTTCCTGCTACATCTGGAACATCGAGAGCAGCCTCAAGCTTGCCGACGACATAAAGAAGATCGCGCCCCACACCCGGATCATCCTGGGCGGGCCGGAAGCGTCCTTTGGCATCTTCCAGCTGATGCACGACAATCCGGCCGTGGATTTCGTGGTCAGGGGAGAGGGGGAGGCGGTCTTCCGCAGCCTGATGGAAACGCTGCTCCGCCAGAGGGGCAGCGACCCGTCCAGCGAGAAGGACCAGTTTCAGGGAATCGAAAATCTCTTCTACCGCTGGGGCAACGACATCCTCTCCGGCCCCCTGGCCACGGGCTACCTGGAGATGGATAGCATCCCCTCCCCCTTCCAGGCCGGCCTGGTTGACCTGTCCAAACCGCTGATCTACTACGAAACATCCCGGGGCTGCCCCTTCTCCTGCGCCTTCTGCCTCTCCTCCCTGGAGGGGCGGGTGCGCTCATTCTCCATGGAGCGCATCGAGAGCGACCTTGTCTGGCTCATGTCCCGGGAAATCCAGCAGATCAAGCTGGTGGATCGCACCTTCAACTACGACGGGGAGCGGGCCAACCGCATCTGGGAACTGATCCTGGCCAACAACCGGACCAGCCGCTTCCACTTCGAAATCGCCGCCGACCTGCTCACCGACCGGAACATGGAGATCTTGCGCCGCGTTCCGCCCCGAACCTTCGGCTTCGAGATCGGCGTGCAGTCATTCCGGGCGGACAGCCTGGAGCAGGTGCAGCGCCGTAGCAACCTGGAACGGTTGGCAGCCAACGTGCGCCGACTGCGCGCGGAAACGGTGGTGGAACTGCACCTGGACCTGCTTGCCGGCCTGCCGGGGGAAAGCTATGACGGGCTGCTGGATTCCCTGGACCGACTGGCGGAGCTGAAACCCCATGTCATCCAGATCGAGCCGCTGAAACTGCTCAAGGGCTCGGCCATGCGCACGATCGCCAGGGACAACGGGTACCGCTTCTCCCAGTCGCCCCCCTACACCATCCTGACCACCCCCTGGCTCTCCTTCGACGACATCGGCCGCATCGAAACCATCGGGCGCCTGCTGGACCTGTTTTACAACCGAGGGGGATTCGGGACGGCTCTGGCCTTCATGCAACGGCACATTGGGTTCAGCCAGCTGTTCCACCTCATGGCCGGCCAGCCCGAGGGAGACGACCTGACCGGCCGCACCATCCGTCGCACCTTTGAGCTGTTCGCCTCCCTGGCCGCCCCACTGCTGCCGGAGCAGGAACGGGAACTGCTGTACGACACGCTCTTCTTCGACTACTGTCGGGTGGAGATGCCGCTGATGGGCAAACTCCCCTCCTTCGCGGCTGATCGGCAGCAGCAGTGCTCGTGGCCCGGGCGGGCTGAGCTGCCGTCGGGAATCGAGCTGCCGACCCATGGCCGCGTACGAGCCTTCAGGTCTTTTTTTCAGTGGGATTATCGAAACGAGGGATGGAAGGAGGAACCGACGGCGGTGACGTTCGTCTACGCCTCCGCCGCCGGTCAGGGATTACAGGTCAGAGTGCTGTGACTGGTGACTGCTCACTGTCCGCTATTCACTAGTTGGTCAGTGCCTGGATCGGCGCGGGTATCCTGCCGCCGCGCCCGATGAAGGTTTCCGCGCTGAAGTTGTGCACCGCCATCACCGGCGCGCTACCCAAAAGGCCGCCAAACTCCACCACATCCCCCACTACGGTGCCCGGTGCAGGGATGATGCGCACGGCGGTGGTCTTCTTGTTGATCATGCCGATGGCCATTTCGTCGGCGATAATGGCCGAGAGGGTGGCTGCCGGAGTGTCCCCCGGCACGGCCACCATGTCCAGCCCCACCGAACAGACGCAGGTCATGGCCTCCAGCTTGTCCAGGGAAAGGGAACCGCGCTTGACCGCCCGGATCATCCCCTCGTCCTCGCTGACCGGGATGAAGGCGCCGCTCAGCCCCCCCACGTTGGAGGAGGCCATGGAGCCCCCCTTCTTGACGGCGTCGTTCAAAAGCGCCAGGGCCGCCGTGGTGCCGTGGGTGCCGCAGCTCTCCAGCCCCATGGCCTCCAGGATGGCTGCCACGCTGTCCCCCACCGCCGGCGTCGGCGCCAGGGAGAGGTCAAGCACACCGAACTGGGCGTCCAGCCGCCGGGCCACTTCCCTGCCCACCATCTCGCCCATGCGGGTGATCTTGAAAGCGGTCTTTTTGATGCACTCCGCGATATCCCCCAGGGTGGGACTCCCCTGAAGCCCGCGAACCGCGGCATTGACCACGCCGGGACCGCTGACACCCACATTAATGACGCAGTCCGGCTCACCCACGCCGTGGAAGGCGCCGGCCATGAAGGGGTTGTCCTCAGGAGCGTTGGCGAACACCACCAGCTTGGCGCAGCCGATGGCGCCGCGGTCGGCGGTCAGCCGGGCGGTTTCCCTGATGATGCGCCCCATCAGCGCCACGGCGTCCATGTTGATGCCGGCCTTTGTGCTGGCCAGGTTGACCGATGAGCAGACCTTTTCCGTGATGGCCAGGGCGCGGGGGATGGACTCGATCAGCTTCAGGTCGCCGGGGGTCATCCCCTTCTGCACCAGGGCGCTGAAACCGCCGATGAAGTCGATGCCGGTCTCGCGGGCGGCCCGGTCCAGGGTCTCGGCAACAGAGCAGTAATCGTCGGCCTGGCAACTCTCGGCCACGATGGCGATGGGGGTGACCGAGATGCGGCGGTTGATGATCGGCATGCCGTACAGGCTCTGGATCTCCTCGGTGGTCCGGACCAGTTTCTCGGCGCAGCGAAGGATGCGGTCGTAGACGTTGGAATTAAAGGTCGCCATATCGGGGTGGCAGCATCCCCTCAGGCTGATGCCCATGGTAACGGTCCTGATGTCCAGGTGCTCGTTGTTGACCATCTTGAGGGTTTCGAGGATTTCTTCCGGATGGATAAACATGGCCGCTCCCTTTAGATCCGGTGCATGAAGCGGAACACGTCTTCATGCTGAATGATGACCTTGACTCCCAGATCATCGCCGATGCTGTTCATGGCCTCCTTGAATGCAGGCAGACCGAACTCGCCGGAAGTGACCTCGGCCAGCATGATCATGGTGAAGAGGTCGCCCATGATGGTCTGCCTGATGTCGGCGATATTGACGCCATGTTCGGCCATGACCCGGCTGATGCCAGCAACGATACCCACCCTGTCCAGACCGATGACGGTGATGACGAAACGACTCGATGACATGCGATTTCCTTTTGAAGTGTAATAAAAGCGAGCCTATTCACATAGCAGGTTTTCCCCGTTCAATCCACCCAAAAACCGCCCCCGGCGTGAGGAAAGAGCAAGGGGTGTGAACGGTTACCAGCTCCCCTCCCCGTCCCACTCAACCGGCTCCATCACCACCTGCCCGGACAGATCGGTTAAAAGCCCCTCCATATCCTGCTCGAAACCGGGCATGATCAGGATACGGATGATACCGGCTCCGTTGTCCACGGTGCTCATCACATTCATCCCCTCGTAGGCTTCCAGGATGAACTTGAGTAAGACGATATCGCGCTGGTTGACCCTGAAATAACGGCACAGCGGCGCCCCATCCTCCGCCGCGGGACGCCCGTTCCCGCCTTCACAAGCCCTCATACCGATCCCCTCCCCGTATCATCCAATGATGTGCTGCCCGGAGCCACGCTCCTGCCCCAGAAGGATGGCGGCGGAGTGTACCAGTTTCGGGCGCCGTGTAACCAGAAGAAAGTTGCCCCCCACTACACGGCGCTTGACAGAGCAGCCAGGAGGAGTATAACTACCCCCAAACAGCCGAGATCCATTTTAATGAATGGATACGGGGGACCCGATCAGTCGGGGCGCATTCCGCATGGGGAAAGAACATTTTCACCCGGAAAGAGAACTTCCACTCTCTAGCCCGTCAGCTAACCTCGTAGGCGATTGGAAGGGCAACGAACAGCACCGAAAGGGTCGCCGGCAACTGCCTGCGGCCCTTTTTTGCATTTCGTCCGGCCCGTGGTACAAATCATTGGTGCGCGGGCCGGCCCCTGAAAGCGGGCGGCAGCAGCGCGGAGGCCTGACATGAAGCATGGCGAAACCGATTCCTACTGGGGCGGCATCATCAAATCCATGGGGCTGGTATTCGGCGACATCGGCACCAGCCCGATCTACACCCTGACCGTCATCATCGCCCTCACCAAACCGACCCAGGACAACATCCTCGGCATCATCTCCCTGATCGTCTGGACCCTGATCATCCTGGTACACCTGGAGTACGCCGTACTGGCCATGAGCCTGAGCCGCAAGGGGGAGGGGGGGGAGATCGTGCTGCGCGAGATCCTGGTACGAATGATCAAGCCTGGCCGCCAGATGGCCTTCGTCACCTTCCTCACCTACCTGGGGGTGGCCCTGCTCATGGGGGACGGCGTGATCACCCCGGCCATCAGTATCCTCTCGGCAGTGGAAGGAACCTTGCTGATCCCGGGCCTGGGCGGCCTGAGCCAGAACACGCTGATCCTGATCGCTGGCACGATCGCCCTGTTCCTGTTCGTCTTCCAGTACAAGGGGACCGACAAGGTGGCCCGGGCCTTCGGGCCGATCATGGTGCTCTGGTTCGCGGCCCTGGCACTATCGGGTGCAATTTCCGTCTCCTCCCACCCCGGCATCCTGGCAGCCATCAGCCCGCACCACGCCATCTCCTTCCTGATGCACAACGGTCTCCCCGGTTTCTTCGTGCTCTCCGAAGTGATCCTCTGCGCCACCGGGGGCGAGGCGCTCTACGCCGACATGGGACACCTGGGGCGCAAGCCGGTCAAACGGGCCTGGTATTTCGTCTTCGTCGCCCTGGTGATCAACTACCTGGGTCAGGGAGCCTTCATCATCACCCACCCGGATGCCAAGAACATCCTCTTCGGCATGCTTCAGTACCAGGCGCCCCTGTTCTACATTCCCTTCCTGATCCTGACGATCCTGGCCACCATCATCGCCTCCCAGGCACTGATCAGCGGCGTCTTCTCCATCGTCTACCAGGGGATCAACACCCGCATGCTGCCGCTGCTCAAGGTGGACTACACATCCAACCAGCTCAAGTCCCAGATCTATATCGGCTCGGTCAACTGGCTGTTGCTCTGTTTGGTGATCCTGATCATGCTGGTCTTCAGGAAGTCCGCCAACCTGGCGGCCGCCTATGGATTTGCCGTCACCGGCACCATGGTCATCACCGGCATCATGATGACCATGATCTTCAGCCGCACCACCAAGAAGTGGAAGGTTCCTCTGGCACTGTTCGTCACCCTGGTGGACGTGGTCTTCCTGGTATCGAACTGCAACAAACTGCCCCATGGCGGCTACTGGTCGCTGATCCTGGCCTCGGTCCCCCTGGCCGTGATCCTGATCTGGACCAGGGGTCAGCGCGGCCTCTACCTGGCCCTGCGCCCGCTGGACCTGGAGACCTACCTGCTGAGCTATGAGCAGATCTACAAGAAGGGGCGCATCGCCGGCACCGGCCTGTTCTTCGTCAAGGAGTGGAACATCATCCCCCCCTACCTGGTGCACTGCACCATCCGCAGCAACATCGTCTATGAGCGCAACGTGCTGATCTCCATCGTCCGCACCGACGAACCCTTCGGCGTGGAGTCCGTGCTGGAGTGCGGCATCGGCACCGGCCTGGATGGCTTCATGATCAAGGCCGGCTACATGGAAATCTTCGATATCGAGCTACTGCTGAAACAGAACGGCATCCAGGAGAAGGTCATTTTCTACGGCATCGAGGATATCGCCACCACAAACCCGATCTGGAGGGTCTTCTCGGTGATCAAGAAGCTGACACCCAACTTCGTGCAGTTCAACAAGGTCCCGGCTGCCAAGCTGCAGGGGGTCATCACCAGGGTGGAGATGTAGCCTCCACTTGAACGCCCGTCAGGCTGGTGGGGCTGTCCGCGGGAAGCGACTTATCCCTGATCCGTCGTGGTTCCCGGCGAAATGGAGCGAAAGGCAGCCGGACTGTCCGAGCCCGGAGGGCGATTTTCCGGCTGCAGCGCAATGAGCCGTGGAGCCAAAGGATCAGGGATCCGGAGCGAACGGCGGACAGCCACACCCGGCGTCCCCACCCCGCCTCAGCCAGCGCGGCGGCTCCCCTGACAACTCCCGCGCCGTTCCAGCTCGGCGTCGATCAGGTTGAGCACCTCGAACTTCTTCAGCGACCAGAGCGGCGCCACCAGGTTGTCGCGCCCGCCGTCACCGGTCAGGCGGTGGATCAGGATGGCCGGATCGAGCAGTTCCAGAAAATCGCACACCAGCCCCACGTACTCATCCCTATCCATCAGAGGCACCTCCCCTCGGGCATGCATCTCCGCCAGCCGCGTCCCCTTCATGACATGCAGCAGATGCAGCTTGACGCCGGCCAGGCCGAGCCGGTTCAGTTCGCCGGCCATGGCCAGCATGTCGTCGCGGCTCTCGCCCGGCAGTCCCAGGATGACATGGGCGCAGACCCGCAGGCTGCGGGAGCGGCACTCTTCCACCGCCCGCAGAAAACAGGCGTAATCGTGGCGGCGATTGATATAGGCCAGGCTTGTGTCGTGGATTGACTGCAACCCCAGCTCCAGCCAGAAATAGGTCTGCTGTGAGAGTTTCCAGAGGTAATCAAGGACATCCGGCGGGAGGCAGTCCGGCCGCGTGGCCACGATCATGCCGACAACGTCCGGCGTCAGCAGGGCTTGGCCGAACAGCAGGCCCAGCCGCTCCACGGGAGCATAGGTATTGGAGTAGGCCTGGAAATAGGCCAGGAACTTGGAGGCCCGGTACTTGCGGCGCATGACCTCCTTGCCGTCCTCCAGCTGGGCGACGATACCAAGATCGCGGAGGATACCGTGGGAGCCGGACCCCTGTCCGCCGCAGAAGATACAGCCGGCATGGTCAAGGGTGCCATCGCGATTGGGACAGGAAAAACCGGCATCCAGGGAGATGCGCTGCACCTTGCAGCCGAAGACGCGCTTCAGCTCGGCGGAAAAAGGGTTGTAGCGTTTGGGGTTTGACATGGTGGGGTGATTGTAGCACGCAACGCGGGAAACGACAAAGCCGGCATTTAGCCGGCTTTGTCGTTTCCGAAACATTCCGCCCCGGCTATGTGCGCACGAAATCCGGCCGGGAGAAGGCGTACTCGAAGTTCATGTGGTCGGCGTAGGTGCCGTTCAGGATGGCAGCCACATCCTCGGTCAGGACCAGCTCCTCGTCGGTGGGGATGACGAAGGCCTTGACCGGGGAGTCGTCGGTGGTGATCAGTGTCTCCTTCTTACGGGTCATGGCGCTATTGTTACGCTCCCTGTCCAGGATCAGCCCCAGATGTTCCATCCCTTCCAGAACCATCTCGCGGACCTTGACGCTCATCTCGCCCACTCCGGCGGTGAAGACGACGGCGTCCAGTTTGCCCACGATGGCCATGTAGGCGCCGATGTACTTTTTGATGCGGAATACCTCGATCCTCATGGCCAGCTTGCAGCGCTCGTCGCCGGCCTCGGCATGCCGGGCCACGTCGCGGCGGTCGGAGAAACGGCCGGTTATGCCCAAGATGCCGCTCTTCTTGTTCAGGATGGTGTCGATATCCTTGACGCTCAAACCCTCCTTATGCATCATGAACAGCGGGATGGCCGGGTCGATGTCGCCGCAGCGAGTGCCCATGATGGCCCCTTCCAGCGGGGTGAGCCCCATGGAGGTGTCGATGGAGATGCCGTTCTTGATGGCGCAGTGGGAGACGCCGTTGCCGATGTGCAGGGTGACCAGGTTGGTGTCGGCCGGTTTCTTGCCCAGCAGCGCCGCCGCGCGCTTGGCGACGTACAGGTGGGAGGTGCCGTGGAAGCCGTAGCGCCGCACCTGGTGCTTCTGGTACCACTCGTAGGGAACCGGGTAGATGTAGGCATATTCCGGCATGGTCTGGTGAAAGGCGGTGTCGAAGACAGCAATCTGCGGAACAGTGGGCAGGAGGGCCCGCGCAGCCAGGACCCCCTCGATGTTGGGCGGGTTGTGCAGCGGCGCCAGGTGCTGGCACTCCTTGACCGCCTCCAGAACCTGATCGTCGATGACCACCGAACGGGTAAACTTCTCTCCACCATGCACAATGCGGTGACCCACGGCGGCGATTTCGGAGACATCCTTGATAACGCCCCGCTTCGGGTCGGTGACCGTCCTGATGATCAGATCGATGGCAGCCTGGTGGGTGGGACAGTTCTGCTCCTCCTTAAAAGCGTCCCTACCAGGGACCTCATGCACGATAAACGAATCACCGATGGTGACCCGCTCGACAATGCCCTTGGCCACCACTTCTTTACGACTCCAGTCATAGAGCTGGTACTTGACCGACGAACTGCCGCAGTTCAATGCCATGATGATCATTGCCAGACCTCCTTGCACGGCAAGCGCTCTGGTAAACAACAAAACATCGCTAATCCTGGTTACGGAGAGAAATCACGTCTGACGTCCGTGTGATCACATCCACCTGTCCGCTGTGACCGGTACTATCCGGCTCGTTTTTTGACGCTTCCCTGAACATGCCGTAACAGTTTTTGCAGGCTGAGCTATTCCAGGGAGATCATTTCCTGGTTTCCCTGCCGGCCACCTGCATGCGTATCAGGGCGCGCTCCAGGGCAGCCTCGTAGATCTTGAACTGCTTGTCCTCCGGCCCGATCCCTTTCAACGCCTGCTCCGCGCGGGCCTGGGCAACCCTGGCCCGCTCCACGTCGATCTCATGGGCATGCTCGGCGGTCTCCACCAATACGACGACCCTGTCGTCCTGGACTTCGAAATAGCCCCAGTTGAGCGCCATGCAGGCCGCCACTCCGTCAACCCTGTAGCAGAATTCGCCGATCTTCAGGGAGGAGAGAAACGGGGCATGCCCCGGCAGCACGCAGAACTCACCCAGCACGCCGGTGGCCATGACCTCGTCCACCTCGGCATCGACGACCTTTCCATAGGGAGTGATGATTTCCAGCTTCAGTTTTTCCGCCATGGTCCCCCCTACACCGCAGCCAGCTTGGCGGCCTTCTCCACCGCCTCCTCGATGGAACCGACCATGTAGAAGGCCTGCTCGGGGAGGTGGTCATGCTTGCCGGAAACGATCTCCTGGAAACCCTTGATGGTGTCCTTCAGCTCCACGTACTTGCCCGGGGAGCCGGTGAAGACTTCAGCCACGAAGAACGGCTGGGAGAGAAAGCGCTGGATCTTGCGCGCCCGGGCAACGATCAGCTTATCCTCCTCGGAGAGCTCGTCCATGCCCAGGATGGCGATGATGTCCTGCAGGTCCTTGTACTTCTGCAGGATGTACTGCACCTGGCGGGCGATGGCGTAATGCTCCTCGCCGATGACCTGCGGATCCAGGATGCGCGAGGTGGAGTCCAGCGGGTCAACGGCCGGGTAGATGCCCAGCTCGGCTATCTGACGCGAAAGCACGGTGGTGGCGTCCAGGTGGGCGAAGGCGGTGGCCGGCGCCGGGTCGGTCAGGTCGTCGGCCGGCACGTAGATGGCCTGCACCGAGGTGATTGAGCCGTTCTTGGTGGAGGTGATCCGCTCCTGCAGCTCCCCCATCTCCGTGGCCAGGGTGGGCTGGTAGCCGACCGCCGAGGGGATGCGCCCCAACAGGGCCGAGACCTCGGAGCCGGCCTGGGTGAAGCGGAAGATGTTGTCGATGAAGAGCAGCACGTCCAGCCCTTCGTCGTCGCGGAAGTGTTCGGCGATGGAGAGGGCAGTCAGGGCGACCCTGGCGCGGGCGCCGGGCGGCTCGTTCATCTGGCCGTACACCAGGGCGGTCTTCTCCAGAACCCCGGTCTCCTTCATCTCCATCCAGAGGTCGTTCCCCTCGCGGGTGCGCTCGCCGACCCCGGCAAAGACCGAGAAGCCGCCGTGCTGGCGGGCGATGTTGTTGATCAGCTCCATGATCAGAACCGTCTTGCCCACCCCGGCGCCGCCGAACAGGCCGATCTTGCCGCCGCGGGCATAGGGGGCCAGCAGGTCCACAACCTTGATGCCGGTGGTAAAGGCCTCCACCTTGGTGGACTGGTCCTCGAAGGGGGGAGCCTCACGGTGGATCGGGTTCTCCTTGTCGTTGCCGATGGGCCCCATCTCGTCCACCGGCTCGCCGATGACGTTGATGATCCTGCCCAGGGTCTTCTTACCCACCGGCGCGCAGATCTGCTTGCCCGTGTCCAGGACCGCCTGGCCCCGCTTGAGACCGTCGGTGGAGTCCATGGCGATGGTGCGCACGGAGTTCTCACCCAGATGCTGGGCAACCTCCAGCACCAGGTTGTTCTCGCTGTCGTTGATCGCCGGGTTGGTGACGCGCAGGGCGTGGTAGATCTCCGGCAGCTTGCCCGGCTCGAACTCCACGTCCACGACCGCGCCGATAACCTGTGTGATTTTTCCTGTATTCTGACTCATTGAACGGTATCCTCCCGTGAACTTTTGGGGTTTCTTATCCTTTTATGGATTCGGAGCCGGAGATGATCTCCATCAGCTCGGTGGTGATGGCTGCCTGGCGGGCCCGGTTGTACTGCAGGGTCAGTTTGCCGATCATCTCGGTGGCGTTTTTCGTGGCGCTGTCCATGGCCGTCATCCGGGCGCCATGCTCGCCGGCAACCGACTCCAGCACGCTCCTGAACAGCTGAACCTCGATATTCTTGGGCAAAATTTCCGCCAGGAGTTCATTCCGCGACGGCTCGTAGATAAACTCCGGTGGGTTCTCGTCATCGGGAAGCGGACAGACCGCCACAACCGGCAGCAACTGCTGGAAGGTGATGTCCTGGGTCATGACCGACCGGAACGAGTTGTACAGAAGCTCCACCCGGTCATAGGTTCCCACCTGAAAGCCTCGGATCACCTCTTGGGCAAGGAAGGCAGCCCTGGCATAGGTTGGCGAGGAGATGATATCCGTGTAATTCTTGTAAATTTTGCAGCGGTTCTTGAAGTATTCGTACCCCTTGCGCCCCACGGTGAGTACATGAATCCGCTCGTACTCATCGCCGTTCTCCTGCAGAAAGCGCTCGCCAGCCTTGCACAGGTTGCTGTTAAAGGCGCCGCACAGGCCGCGATCGGCGGTGATCACGACCAGCAGCAGCCCCTTGGCCTGGCGATGCTCCATGAGCGGGTGCGCGTCCTCGCTCAGACAGGCGGCCTGAATGTCCAGCACCTCCCGCAGCTTGTCGGCGTAGGGCCGCGCGGCAACGACGTTTTCCTGGGCGCGGCGCAGCTTTGCCGCCGAGACCATCTTCATGGCCTTGGTGATCTGGTAGGTATTCTTTACCGAGACAATCCGTTTCTTTATGCTCTTGAGGCTCGCCATGGTTGTAGTCCGTCCTTGTGCTTACGCGCTGAATTCTTTCTTGAACTGCTCCAGGGCAGCCACGATGCGCTTCTTCAGCTCGTCATCGATGGCTTTCTTGTCGCGCAGCTCCGACAGCAGGTCGGCCTGGCGGTTGTCGAAGAATGCGTACATCTCATCCTCGTAACGCCTCAGCGTGGAGACCGGCAGCTCGTCCAGGAAGCCGTTGTTGGCGGCAAAGATGATCAGCACCTGCTTTTCGTTGGACAGCGGGCGGTACTGCGGCTGTTTCAGGATCTCCACCAGACGCTCGCCACGGGCAAGCTGCATCTGGGTCGCCTTGTCCAGGTCGGAACCGAACTGGGCAAAGGCCGCCATCTCGCGGTACTGGGCCAGGTTCAGCCGCAGGGTGCCGGCAACCTGCTTCATGGATTTGGTCTGCGCCTTGCCACCGACGCGGGAGACGGAGAGGCCGACGTTGATGGCCGGACGCACGCCGGAGAAGAACAGGTCCGATTCCAGATAGATCTGGCCGTCGGTGATGGAGATGACGTTGGTCGGGATGTAAGCGGAGACGTCGCCGGCCTGGGTCTCGATGATGGGAAGCGCGGTGAGCGAACCGCCGCCGCACTCGTCGGACAGCTTGCAGGCGCGTTCCAGCAGACGGCTGTGCAGGTAGAAGACGTCACCGGGGTAGGCCTCGCGCCCCGGAGGGCGGCGCAGCAGCAGCGACAGCTGGCGGTAGGCTACAGCCTGCTTGGAAAGGTCGTCATAGATGATCAGGGCGTGCTGGCCTTTGTCGCGGAAGTACTCGCCCATGGTGACCCCGCTGTAGGGGGCGATGAACTGGAGCGGCGCCGACTCGGATGCGGAAGCGGCAACGACGATGGTGTAGTCCATGGCGCCGTGATCGGAGAGCTTGGCCACCACTTGGGCCACGGTGGAGCGCTTCTGGCCGATGGCAACGTAGATGCAGATCACGTCCCCACCCTTCTGGTTGATGATCGTATCCACTGCTACGGCTGTCTTGCCAGTCTGGCGGTCGCCGATGATCAGTTCGCGCTGGCCGCGGCCGATGGGAACCATGGCGTCGACGGCCTTGAGGCCGGAGGCCATGGGCTGATCAACCGATTTGCGGGCAACGATGCCGGGAGCCTTGATCTCCACCTTGCTGAAGGTGTCGGTTTTGATCGGCCCCTTGCCGTCGATCGGCTCGCCGATGGCGTTGACCACCCGCCCGATCAGGGCTTCGCCCACAGGAACCTCGGCAATGCGGCCGGTGCGCTTGACGGTGTGACCCTCCTTGATCGCGGTGAATTCACCCAGGACCGCGGCACCGACATTGTCCTCCTCCAGGTTGAGGACCATGCCCGAAACGCCGCCGGGAAATTCCAGCAACTCCCCCGCCATGGCGCCCGAAAGGCCGTGAATACGGGCAATGCCGTCGCCGATGGAGATGATCGTGCCGGTCTCCGAGACCTCGACCTCCTTGCCGTACTCTCTGATCTGTTTCTTGATGATCTCGCTGATCTCTTCCGCTCTGATTTTCATGGGAGCATTACCCCTTCTGTAATTGATCTTGTATCCGCTTGAGTTGCGTCTTTACACTGCTGTCGTAGACCGTATCACCGATCTGAACGACAACACCGCCCAGAAAAGCCTTGTCAACCGTCAGTTGGGGGATAATCGTTTTAGCGCTCTTTTTTTCCAGCGCCTCCCGTATCGCGGCCAACTGAACAGCATCCAACTCAAAGGCGGTTGTGATAACCGGGCGAAGTATGCCCACGTGCTCGTCAGCCAACTGCCCATAGGCCTTGACTATCTGGCTGAAAAACGCAACGCGGTTCTTGTCCACCAGCAGCAGCAGGAAGTTTCCCATCAGTTCGGAACAGGCGCATGAGCCGACCAACTCCCGCATGATGTTCTTTTTCCGTTCATGGCTCAGGGCCGGATCCGCGAAGGCGGCCGGAATCTCGGGGGTAGTGCCAAAAAGATCCTCAACGTCTGCAAGCTCCCCGCGGAAGCGGTCAACCAGCCCGCATTCCGCCCCAAGTTGCACAAGCGACAACGCATATCGTTTTGCTATCGTGGAATTGATCATTTGAACTGTTCCACCTTCTTGAGATAATCATCCACGTACAGGTCGTGGTCTTCCTTGCCAATGGCGCCAGCCAGTTTCGTAGCTGCAAGCTGAACCGCCAGGCGGCCAGCCTCGGCTTGCAGAGCCGAACGAGCCTTCAGCACCTCATGTTCGGCGGAAAGAGTTGCCTGGCCAGCGATCTTTTCGGCGGCAGCGCGGGCTTCGGCAATGATGCGCTGTTTCTCCTGCTCGCTTTCGCGCAGCATCGCGCCCCGCATCTCTTCGATTTCACGGGAAGCGTGTTCCAGCTTGCCGCTGTATTCGCGAAGTTTTTGCTCCGCAGCGTCCCGGCTCTGCTCTGCCTCGCGAAGACTCCTCTCTATCTTTACCTGACGCTCATTGAGAGCTTTCTTGACCTGTGCCTTTGCAATCGCCCAGCCCAGTAGAGCAGCCAGAACCGCGAAGTTGAGCACACGCCAGCCGAAGTCCTTCATTTGGGCCGCAGAATCGACCTGGTGGGCTCCTTCGCCAGCTTCCGATGCCCACCCCGTACCGACGGCAATGACAACGACACAGACCGCAAGGCATAAGGACAGGGTTGTTGTGCGATCAGATGGTGTACCCATGGCTACAGACTCCTCCCCAGGATTTTCTCGCAGATATCATCGGACAGGGCAAGGGCATGCTGCTCCAACAGCATCCGGGCCTGCGCCGATTCACGGGCCACATTGTCCCGAATGCCCGCCAATGATGCCGCAGCCTCGGAGCGTGCCGTATCCAGAAGCGCCGTCTCCTCGGCCTGGGCCTGCCTGATCGCCTCTGTCCTGCGCAGGGTCGCTTCAGCCTTGGCCTCCTGCAGACGCCCTTCGTAGAGGGCCATCTTGTCACGCACCTCCTGATCAACGGAATCGGCCGTGCTGCGCGCTGATTCGATCACCTGGCGGCGGTCTGCCATAACTCTGCGAATCGGTTTGTACAGAAACAGGTTCAGAATGATTACAAGAACACAGAAGTTCAGTATCTGGATGATGAACGCCAGATTCAGTTCTATCACGACCCACCTCGCACGAATCCGCGACCGGACTTCTGGCCGGCTCGCCGATTACGATGTATCTGCGCGCCCTCCCGGGTACAACGCGCCTGTTCGCGGAACAGACGTGTCTCACGGAAGACTACTTGGCAACGGTTTCAACCATCTTCAGGGCGATATCCTTGTAGGGGTTGGCGAACAGAATGATCAGACAGACAACCAGGGCGTAGATTGCCAGCGACTCTATCATGGCCAGACCGATCATCATGGTTGTCATGATTTTTGATGCCGCACCAGGATTACGCGCAACCCCCTCAACAGCGCTTTTGACCGCCATCCCCTGCCCAATCGCCGTACCCAGCGTACCGATCGCCATACCAATTGCCGCTCCAAAAACACACATAGTGAAAAAGTTCATGGTTCGTTCTCCCCTCGGAGTGTGATGTATCCTAAGCAGTATAGGATCTTGATAATTGTTGTGAATCAACCGGTGGATCAGTGGGCCTCTTCAAGCGAACCCTGGATGTAGATCATCGTCAGCAGCATGAAGACGAACGCCTGAATGAAGGAGACCAGCACCCCCATCAGCATCATCGGCAGCGGCACCAGGAAGGGCGCCAGGCCGAAGAAGATGATCAGGACCAGTTCGTGGCCGTTCATGTTGCCGAACAGACGCAGGGTCAGGGAAAGCGGACGGCTCAGGTGTCCGATGACCTCGATGAAGAACATGACCGGCGCCAGCCAGAGAATGGGGCCGCAGAAGTGTTTTATGTAGCCAATGCCATGCCGCTTTATACCCACCACATGGGTGGCGATGAACACCACTATGGCACAGGCGGCGGTGGTGTTGATGTTGGCCGTCGGCGGGAAAAACCCGGGGATCAGGCCGATCAGATTGGAAACCAGTACAAAGAGTCCCACGGTGGCCACCAGCGGGAAGTAGGGGCGGCCATGCTCACCCATGGTCTCGACGATCATGTTCTCAACGCCACCGACAACAACTTCCATGAAATTCTGCAATCCACAGGGGATCATCTTGAGCGCCCTGGTAGCCAGAAAAGAGAACAGCAGCAGTAACAGCATAATAAGCCAGGTGTAGGCAACGGCGTCCGCACCGGCCTCGGACATGTGCAGCGGTTCGAGCAGCTTGCGGAAAAATTCGAGAAAGAGTAACGGGTGGACCATGGCGAACCTACCCCCCAGCAAAATTTCACGGCCTGGACAAGCAGGCCATGCCTTCGACATCAATCACCAAAAAAGAAACAGCAAAAAACTTGTTTATGAAAATATCATACGCTTATGCCCTGGATTTTTCATATTCAATCCGACTGTCGCACAATAAATGAAATGCAACCAAATAGCGTTTTATTGAAAAACAAAGGGACAGTTAAAACACCCAGAGCAGCCTGATGCGGATCACGACTTACATCCGTTGTTTTTACCAGTATAGCACCTGATTACCGCTTCGCCTGTTCAAGGAACATCGTGTGTCGTACCACTGCCAACCAATCCCCCTGAAATCATCCTGCCACCCGGAAGTACCGAAGCGGATTGTTCAGACACCAGGTAACGGTCGCATTCCCTGAACAGTCCGTATAAGCAATGCGATACCCGCGCGACGGCGGTCACCAGTTCAAGGGTCGGCGCCATGGCAAACCCCACGGGACCGGGCTGAATCCCCAGCACCACGATGTCGGCCCCTGTCGACTGTTCCAGGTAATCGGCAATAACCTTCAGGGGCAGGGTGTGGGTGGAAAAGTTGGTCTCCGATATCTCGCTAATCGAAATCTCGCGACAAAAACCAACCTGTGCCCCAATCTCCGCCGCATCGACCACCAGAATGTGTGACGGTTTGTAGGATCTGATATAACCGGTCACGTTCTCGGGAGCGTTGGCCCCTTCAAACCCCGCCACGTCCAGACAGCGGAACGGCCCTTCGGAAACCAGTTTGCCCATCTCGCGCACAACCAGTATCCCTGCCGCATCATCCCCGCGAAGCTCCGATCCTATCCCCAGCAGCGCAACCCGCCTGCACCCCTCAAGGCGTGCCTTCAACGTCTCCGACATCTGTCTTTGCATGAAAGTGTATCCTGTGTTGTGTTCTGTCAATCTGGGCCAGTTCGAATTCCCGGGTATTATCCAATGCTCCCTTGGGACACGAGTCCACGCACTGGGCGCAGTAGATGCACCTGTCCAGATAGAATTCCGCCTCGAACACCTTATCCGCCACCCTTGTTATGGTAATGGCCCGTGCGGGGCAGTCCCTGACGCAGATCTTGCAGCCAATGCACTTTTCATAATCAAAGACGATCTTCCCCCGAAAGTTGTCCGGCATCTCCAGCTTCTCGAAGGGGTAGTTGCGGGTTGCCGGCGCCATGATCGAATGTCGCAGCACCTCTTTGGCCATCTTGCCCGGTATGGTTATCATTGCGGTAAAACTCCCTTCAGAATCAGATTGATCAGCATCTGGACCATCGCGGCCGGAGCCAGATACTTCCAGCAGAAAACAACCATCTGATCGATGCGCGCCCTGGCGAAGATGGTCCGCAGAAACGAGACCCCGGCGACCACCAGCGCGATCTTGGCCAGGTAGAGCACGAAACCGATCACCACAGGCAATCCCAACCCAAAGGGGAGAAATACGCTCGACACCAGTGAGGCCACCACCACCGTCTCGATATCGATTGCCATGCGGAAGAAGGCCAGGAAGCGCCCCGTGTACTCGGTGAATACCCCGCCGACGATCTCGGTCTCGGCCTCGGGAATGTCGAAGGGAACCTTTTCCAGCTTGCCCAGCAGGATCACCATGGTCACCGCCAGGCCGGGCAGGTTGAACAGCCAATAACCGGGATGGCTGGCGTAGTAGGCGGTCATACCGCTCAACGACCAGCTGTTGGCCAGCACCGCCGGCGCCAGTACCGCGATGTACAGCGGCACCTCATAGGAGAAGAGCTGGGTCAGGGTGCGCACCGAACCGATCGCCGCGTACAGCGAGGTGGAATACCATCCGGCCAGGAAGAAGGTCATGGTCGGTATGGTCAGCAGGTAGAGCACGATGATCAGATCCCCCTCGAAGGAGTACAGGGCCTGCCCTCCCCAAAGCGGGATATAGAGGACCGCCGTGACCGCCGAAGCAACGGCAACAATCGGCATGGCCTTGAACATGAACACATCTGCCTCTTCCGGGATGATGTCCTCCTTGGCGGAGAGTTTGATGAAATCCGCTACCGGCTGGAACCAGGGGGGACCCTTGCGGTTCTGCATGCGGGCATGGAAGATGCGGTCGAAGTACTCGGCGCAAACACCGATGGCGCAGAGAAAGAGAAAACCGGGAAACACGAACATGCCGAACAGTGATTGTGTCATAGTGCCCGCTCCCCGCGCATCATTTGCAGTTTTTTCGCCAGAGCCCCGAACTCGATACCATGGTTCTTCCGGTACCAGTCGATACCGTGCTGCCTGAGCGCCTTCAGCCCCATATCACCGCGCTCGCTACCGATGAGCTGGATACAACGGTCGGTGCAGGAGAAGCAGGGATCAATGGCCGCAATAATGATCGGCACATCGGCCAGGTTGTTGTTTTCCATCATCTTATTAACGGCCTGGATATTAGCCAGGGTGGAGGCGCGCACCTTGACCCGCTCCGGCTTGTCACTACCGTTCCCCTTGACGTAGTGCAGATCCTCACCCCGCGGGGCCTCAACACGGCTGACCGTATCACCGGCCGGAATCGTGCGCGGCGCCTTAACGCTTACCGGCCCATCCGGCATCTCCCGCAACGCCTGACGTATGATCCTGTAGGACTCCATCAATTCCAGCAGCCTAACCACGGCCCGACCGTACACGTCACAGCTGCTGTCCGTGATCACCTTGAAGTCCATCTCGCCATAGGCTGCGTAGGGATCACAGGCGCGCATGTCGTGGGGCACGTTGGAGCCGCGTCCGGTGGGCCCCACCGCCTGGAGACGCACCGCATCCTCATGGGAGATGTAGCCCACGCCCGCCAACCTGGCGATGAAGCTCGGCTCGGTTGTGGCAATGTCGATGTAGTACTTGGTCCGTTCTTCCAGAGCATCGATGTCGTTCAATGCCTTGACGATCTGTTCGTCGCTGACGTCCCGCCTGACGCCCCCGATGGTGTTGATGCCGTAGTTGACCCGGTTTCCGCTGAACATCGCGAGAAGGTCCATGACCAGTTCCCGATCCCTCCAGGAGTACATCAGCAGGGTGTCGAAGCCGATCTCATGACCCGCCACCCCCAGCCAGAGCAGATGGCTGTGGATCCGTTCAAGTTCTCCGATCAGGGTGCGGATGTAGAGGGCGCGGGGCGGAACGTTCAGGCCGGCTATTTCCTCTACGGCTTGGGCAAAGCACATGGAGTGCGAATGGGAGCAGATGCCGCAGATCCGTTCCAGAAGATACAGGTCCTGGATATAGGTCCGCTGTTCACAGGCCTTCTCCATGCCCCGGTGGTTGTAGCCAAGACGGGAGCTTGTGTGCAGAATCTTCTCTCCAGCCACGGTTATGGAAAAATTGGCCGGCTCCTTCAGTGCCGGATGCTGAGGACCAATCGGAATCGTAACGCTACCCATTGACGGCCACCTCCACCTGATCGAGCATGTCGGGCGTCCAGTCCTTGCGCAAAGGGAATTGTCCCTCGGGCCAGTCGTCGGGCAGAGGATAGCGGGAACCGTCGGGCAGACCGGTCACGTGAATGCCGAACATGTCCACCAGTTCCCGTTCATAGATCTCGGAATTGGGCATTCTATCGTAGATGGAACAGATCACCGGCTCATCACGGGGGATGCGTCGCGTGAGGCTGGCCAGCGTCCCGTCACCGGACGCAAGTATATAGATGACCCCGAAATTTTCCCCCTCATCCAGTCCGACAATCAGACAGAGAATGGGGAAACCGAGTTCTCCACGAACATAGTCGAGTACCTCCAGAAAACGCTGATCCGGCACATCAACGAAGATCCGTCTGCTGCGCACTATCCGAATGGAGCCGGACAGCTCGGGAAAGCGGTTGACAAACTGCTGTTGTACTTTTTCTTCACCAGCCATTGATCAATTTCCTCCTTGGGGAAGTGGTAAGACATCCTGATTAATCGACGGCGGTTCGACGGCCTTTTTCCTCTCCAGGGTGGTGAGCAGCTTCACCACACCATCGATGATCGCTTCCGGCCGTGCCGCACATCCGGGAACATAGGCGGACACAGGGATCACGCTGTCAATTCCTCCCAGGATGTTGTAACAGCCCTGGAACACTCCTCCGGAACAGGCGCAGCTTCCGACGGCAACCACGAACTTCGGTTCCGGCATCTGCTCATAAATGCGGATTATGCGATCCCTGCTCTGCCGGGTTACCGGGCCGGAGCAGAGCAGGACATCGGCATGGCGCGGAGTCCCCTTCAGCTGGCAGCCAAAGCGCTCGATGTCGAACACAGGCGTCAGGGTCGCCACGATCTCGATGTCGCAGCCGTTGCAGGCGCCGGTGTTGTAATGAATCACCCAGGGGGATTTGATCCGCGCCCAGTTGACTATCCGGTCGATGATTTTCATGTCAGTTGTTCCTCCTGAACAGTACAAAGAGCCCCAGAGCCGCGCAGAGCGTGAACAGGACCGCCAGTGCGGATGACGCCAATGAGCCGGGTGGTATGGTGGCTATGATCATCACGACCACATGCATGATGGTGAAGAAGAAAGCGATGGAAAAGAACTGGCTGTAATCGGGCTGAGTGCGGTGCCGGGTTATGTCTTCACCGCAGGCATAGGGCTTTCTCTTACCCTTGCATGGGGTCCCCTTGGCGGTGATGGCTTTGAACGACCAGAGCTCGATGCTAACGACAAGGGTGATCAGCAGAAACGCGATGGGTGGCGCCAGAAGCAGTGTTGTCATGGTCAGTACCTCTCTTTCAGCCGTTCAGGCTGTTTATGGTGCGGGTATCCAGCGAGCCGGACGTGCGGAAATGGCCGATCACCACCCCGGCAGCCACGGAGATCACCACCACCTCAACCACGATCAGCGTCACGATAAGGGCCTGGGAGAGGCCGGTGTTGCCGGAAAGGAAGCCGGAAGCGGTCAGGATCAGCGTAACCCCCTTGGTCATCAGCTCCATGCCGATCAGGACCCGCACCAGGTTGCGGGTGACGGTGATGCAGTAGAGTCCGGTCAGGATCAGCAGCACGGAGATGATGAAATAGGGCCAGAAGGGATTTTGCGACGTCAGTGTCAATCCGTTAATCATGTTTCAGCTCCTTGAAGAGAACGATCACGCCATACACACCCACGAACAGGACCGCCAGCTGGGAGAAGATATCGGTCCGCCGCAGCATCCAGAGCGCCTCCCGCACATCCGGCCCGGCCGTGACCGCCAGGGTCGAAGCGGGCGCGTCCCCCAGATACCAGCCCAACGCCCAGCAGAGCAGCGCGCCCACAATCGGCAGGGGCGCGTATTTCAGATAGTGGTTCGGCTCCACATCGCTCCCATCTCCGGGTGCCGCGGGCTTGGTCATGCTGATGACGCTGACGAACACCACGGTGATCAGGCCTGCGCAGACAGAGAGCTCGAATACCGCGGCCAGGGGGGAGTTCATGGTGAACATCAGCATGGTCAGCAGGGCACTCACGGCGGCCAAGCCGATGGCCGCCTTGATCAGGCTTGGGGAGAGCACGGCGTACAGGCCGGTCACCAGCACAAGCAAGAGCAGCAGTGTGGTCGGTGTCATAGGATACTCCCGATGGGAAGGATGATGGTGTTCAGCAGAAACGGTATGGCCAGACCGGTGATGACGATGATAGCGGCAAAAACAAGCGCGGGTGCGGTTACGAGCCAGCCTGCCTCACGCACATCCTTGAACTCCTCCACGATCTCGCCGAAGAACACCTTGCGCTGCAGGGTCAGGAAGTAGGCCAGGGTCAGCAGGCTGGCCAGGATGGCGATCATCATGTAGATCTCATGACCGGACCTCACCAGTGCCATCACGATCACCAGCTTGCTCCAGAAACCTGCCAGTGGCGGGATGCCGGCGGCGGAGAGGAAGGCGATGATGGAAGTCCAGCCGGTGACCGGCATGCGGGACGCCAGCCCTCCCATGCGCTCCAGGTCCCTGCTGCCGGTCTGTTCTTCCACTGCCGTGGCGTTCATAAAGAGCTGGGTCTTAAAGACGGTATGGTTGAACAGGTGGAAGATGGCGCCAGCGATGCCCAGGGCGTTGCCCGCGCCCAGGCTGAGGACAATGTAACCGACCTGACTGATGCTGGAGTAGGCCAGCATGCGTTTGAAATCCCTCTGACCCAGGGCGCCCAAGGCGCCGGCAACTATGGAGAGGGTGCCGACGAAGAGCAGCACCTCGTTCGTCCGGGGCGTAGGCCCGAAGACTTCCGTGACCAGGCGGATCAGGGTGTACACACCGGAAACCTTGGTGACGATCCCGGCCAGCAGAATGGAAACCGGCGCAACGGATGAACTGTAGGCGTCGGGCAGCCACCCGTGGAAGGGAACGATGCCCCCCTTGATGAACAGGCCGATCAGGAACAGGACCACCCCGAACAGCACCATGGCATTGCCCTGCTGGGCAGCGATGGCCGCGGCCAGCGTCGTAAAGGAGGTGTTTCCGGCGTAGAGGAACAGGATAGCGATGGAGGTCAGCATCAGCATGGTGGCCACGGCGGAGAGAATGATGTAGGTGAAGGCGCCCTGGAACATCTCACGCTCGCCACACAGGGCGATCAGGATGAAGGAGCAGACCGACACGATCTCCAGGAACACGTACAGGGAGAAGAGGTCGGTGACCATGACCATACCGTTCATGCCCAGGAGCGACAGCAGCACCAGATTGACGAAGTTGTGGCGTTGTGTGTCGTCACGGATCATGGGGATGCTGATAGCGGATGAAGCCGCCACGACAAGACCGATGGCCAGCAGCATCAGCATGCTGATACCGTCCACGCGCAGAAAGGGGAGAACAGAGGGGCCGGCCTCGAAGGCGGTCCACCATCCTGCCTCGGGAAAGATCATCAGCACCACCTGGAGCAGGGACAACAGCAGGGGACAGGCGATCAGCGGCTTCCTCAGGCTCCCGGCGGGCGGGATGTTCACCAGGATGAAACCGAGCAGCGGTATAACCAATAAAAGCAGTGTCACAGGTGCGGCCTCCTTATCTGGAGCTGTATTCGGCAGTTGCGAGCTGCCTGCGTTCGTGCGGACGGGCTATTTCTGTAATTCCAGGGTTAATTTCGCTACAGCCGATAAACTCAGCCCTCTGGGTTTCAGACAGTATCGGCTGTTGACGCGTAATTTACGCCGGGAATTACGACGAAATAGCCCTGATGCGCTCTCTCCGGCAGCTCGCAACTGCCGTTTCAAGACGCTTCGTCACGCGTTCATGTACATACATACCAGCGCACCCCCAACGCTCGCCCATACCACATAGGTGGCGAAACTGCCGTTGTGCATCTCTCCCACGGTCCGGGAAAGGCTCTGGCTGATGCCCACCACCAGCACGTTGTAGAGACGGTCGATGCCCCGGTCGATGCCCCATGAAACTCTCGAAATCAGGTTGATGACCTGCATGCCCCGGTCATAGGGGTCGAACTCCCGCCTTTCGGCCCGGTCATAGATGGCGTGCAGGAGAGGCGCATGGTGGATATGGTCGCAGGCGCCCGCCCCTTTGCCGGTCCGGCTGACGCCAAACTGATGGTTGAACCAGGAGGCCAGAAGAACGGTGATGGTCATGATCACCAGGAACGTATTCTCGGGGAAGCCGGCAAAATGATGCCCCGCGGCCATCTGGGGACCGATGATCGGCACGATCAGGGTGTCCAGCGGGAGCTGGTTGGCAACGCCGAACAGCACGCAGCCGGCGGCGATGACGATCATCGGGACCAGCATGGTCAGCGGCGCCTCCTTGACCCTGGAGGACAGATATTCGTTCTTGCCCAGGAAGGCGGCGTGCCCCAGCTTGAGGAATGACGCGCCGGTCAGGAACGACCCCAAAAGCGCCCCGGCGTAGAAGATCCAGTGGCACTCCAGGGCACCGTCATAGATCAGTTCCTTGGAGAAGAAGCCGTTGAAGGGGGGTACGCCGGAGATGGCAGCGGCGGCGACGATGAAGCAGGTGAAGGTGACCGGCATGCGCCGAGCGATGCCACCCAGCTTGCGCAGGTCGGTGGTGCCGGCTTGGGCTTCCACCGAGCCACCGGTCAGGAACAGGCAGCTCTTGTACATGGCATGGTTGATCATGTGGAAGAGACCACCCACGATCCCCACCGGAACCGCCGTGCCGATGCCCAGGATCATATAGCCAACCTGGCTGATGGCGTGGTAGGAGAGCAGCCGCTTGTAGTCCTTCTGGATCAGGGCCATCATGACCGCCACCAGAATGGTCACCACACCAACGGTCATCATTGCCATGCTCATGCCGGAACCGTGGCGCAGGGCGAACAGGTCAAGGGTGATGCGGGCCAGGAAGTAGATCCCCAAAAGCTTTTCCAGAGCCGCCGGCATCAGGGCCATGAAGGGGAGCGGAGCATCCACGGCAGCGTCCGGTATCCAGCTGTGGAACGGCAGGCAGCCCGCCTTGGAGGTGGCGCCGATGGCCAGCAGGATAAAGGCGGTGATGGCAAAGGGGGAATCCAGCGGCAGCTGGTGGATCTTTGAAATGGTCAGGGTTCCGGCCAGATAGCCGGTCATCATGATCCCCACCATCATCAGCACGTCGGAAACGCCGATCAGGATGAAGGCCTTGACCCCCGACCGGAACGCCTCCCGGTTGCCGATGGCGATCAGGCCGAAGATGGTCCCCAGCAGCCCCTCCCAGAAGAAGAGCATCAGCACCAGGTTGTCGGCCAGGACCGCGCCGTTGACCATCCCCAGCGAGATCAGCAGGTAGGCATAGAACTGGTTGCCCTTCTCCCTGTTCTTCATGAAATGCAGGGAGTAGAGAGAGATCAGGAATCCGAAACCGGCCGCGGCGATCAGGATAAACGAACTGAAGTGGTACAGCCGGAGTTCGAACAGGATGCCGAATCCGCCCCAGGGGAGGGAGAGCGTGCCCTCCTGGCCGAACAGCCGGCCGCAGATCACCAGGTTGAGCGTTGCCCCTGCAAAGGACAGCGCTTCCCTCACCCCCCTGGGCAGGATCAGCGCCCCCAAGCCACAGACAACCGGTATGCCAATCACCAGAAACATCATTGTTATCATCATTGCACCACCTTCAAGATCTGATGAACAGTGGTCTGGACGTAGGCGGAGGGATACTGAATCAGGATTCCGCCGGCGATGGAGAGCAGCGCCAGCAGCGCCACGCTTCCCACCATGACCGGTGCGCCTTCGGCAACCGGCTCCGTTTTTGCTTCACCGAGGAAAATCATGGAGAACAGCCTGAAGAGATAGATCATGGTCAGAAACGCCCCCAGGATGAAGATGACGCTGATCAGCGGCTGCCCGCTCCTGATGGCCCCGGATATGACCATGTATTTGCTGAAGAACCCGCCAAAGGGGGGTATGCCCATGACCGAAAAGGCACACAACAGGAAGGAGACCGCGGTGACCGGCATGGTCCTGATCAGCCCGCCCAGCTTGGTGATGTCTTTCACGTGCAGCTTCTGCTCCACCACGCCGGCGCAGAGGAACAGCCCCCCCTTGGCGATGCTGTGCATCAGGATGTACAAGAGCCCTCCGGCCACCCCGATATCGTTGCCAATGGAGAGTCCCAGCAGGATGAAGCCCAACTGGCTGACGGTGGAGTAGGCGATGATCCGCTTCATGTCGGTCTCGATCAGGGCTGCTCCGCCGGCCACCAGGGAACTGATCCCCGCGATGGCCGGGACAACCGTCTCCCAGACCGGATCGATGCTGAAGGAGGCGATGAACAGCCGGGCGTAGACGTAGACGCCGATCTTGACCAGCACCGCGGCGTGCAGCAGGGCGGTCACCGGCGTGGGGGCCACGCCCGCATCCGGGAGCCAGGTGTGCAGGGGAAGTGTGGCGGACTTGGAGAGGATGCCGAACAGGATCAGCAGCACGGCCAGGTTGGCCACCGGGTCAGTCGCCGATGCGCTCTGTATGGTCTGCAGGTCAAATGAGCCGTACTGGCTGTAGACCAGGGCGAACCCGATCAGCATGACAAAGGCGCCGAAGCCGGTGACCAGGAAGGCCTTGTCGGCCCGGACGATGCAGGTCTTCTCCCTGAAGAAGCCGATCAATCGCCAGCAGGCAAAGGCGGTGATCTCCCAGAACAGGTAGATCAGGATCAGGTTGGCCGAATAGATGATCCCCATCATGGATCCCAGGAACAGCACGACAATAACGTAGTACTCGTTCTGGTTTTCGTAATGGCTGATATACCCCATGGAGTAGAGCACGATGACCGCCCCCACCAGACTGGAGACAATGGCCATGAAAACCGCCAGGCTGTCACCCAGGAACAGGTTGTTCCCCCCCAGGAAGGGAATCGAAATGGCGACTGTTTCGCCGTTCAGGACGGGAGCTATCAGCCCGCAGGAACAGAACAGCGAAAACCCGACCAGGGCAAGGGCGCTCAGATTGCGCGCCCCCTTTGAAACCGTTCCGACCAGTGGCAGCAGGAACGCTCCCATGATCGGCACAAACACAGCCAACCAGATCAATTCTTGACTCTTCATACCAAACGATGCTCCCCTCATGTAGGATGTCGTTACTAACCCGGCCCGCTCCCTGAAACGCAAAAAGCCCGAGGAAAAGCCGGATGGCTTCTGACTCGGGCTTTCTGGGGCCGCAGGATGCGGTCAGCAAAGGGCCTGATTCCGTTTCAACGGATTACTTCACGTCGCTTTCTTGAGAATCTCTTCGTTCTGCTCGATCCTGGTTATTCCGCCCTGACTGAAGTTGATCTTGATGAAACCGGTAAAACGCCTGCTCTTCAGTTCGTTCACCAGATCGACGAGTCTGTCCCTTTTTTCGATCATATGGTCCTTCACCGCATTCACCCGGCACTGAGTCGGATTCTAACATGCTGATTACAATAGACTGAACGAACTACGGCCGACGAGCATAAACACTCGCCGGCCGCACGTGACCACGCAATGCTTACTCCTTCCACAACAGGGGGGGGCGCCGTCGCTCCCAGCAGCCAACGGAGTACATCTCCCTGTCCCTCCCCCGGGGTACGCAGGGTACTCCCGCACGGATTACATCTGGATTCGTCGGCATGAACCCCGTTTTCGCCATCCGGCTAAAAAATTAAAACCGCATGTCCAGCAGACATGATGCTGGAGAATATGACAGCATCATGTCAATTGCAAGTGTTTTTTTCGTCCAACCAAAACACGTCAAACAAACAGCCTGCCACGACTAGCCATACCACGGCAACATACTGGCTTCACGATGTTTTTTTCAATATTTCACTCCGGGAGCCCGGCCTGGCGGTTGCCCCTTCCCCCGTTGTCCGCCGTCTCAAAACAGATTTCCATCGACGAGAATTAGTCAGATATCCAGCATCCTGGATTCGGTGCATGAGTCAGCCTTGACCGTTTCCTGGCAGGAATCGACCATGGGTGCATGGTATGCGAGGGGGACGTGTGCGACGAAAAGGAATTGAAACAGGCACTGCAGGGACGCGAGCGCGTCGGGAGCGGGAGCGGCTGGTAACGTGGACGACAGGAGACCGTGCAGGTCCGACGGCCGTCCCCGGGAGACCAGAGGGGAGCGATCCTACAGATCCAGCAGATCGATGATGCGGGTCAGCTCGTCGGCATCGCAGAAATGAATCTCCAGCTTACCCGCCTTTGCCCCGGTCTTGCGGATGGCAACCCGGGACTGGAAGCGTTTCTGCAGCTGATCCTCCAGGGAACTGAGCAGCAGATCCGGTTGCTGCGGCCGTTTGCCGGGCAGGGGGTGCGGGTTCAGCTTGAGCCGCCGAACCAGTTCCTCGGTGGCGCGCACGCTCAGCTGACGTTGCAGGATCTCGTGGCGGGCTTTTGCGATCAGCTCCGGGTTCTCCAGGGGGAGCAGGGCACGGGCGTGCCCCATGCTGAGGCGTTCCTCCACGATGTCGCGCTGGATCTCCTCGGGCAGCTTCAGCAGTCTGAGCGAGTTGGTGACGGCCACGCGGCTCTTGCCCACCCGTTTGGCCACATCCTCCTGGGAGATGGCGAACTGCTCCACCAGGGAGCGGTAGGCCTGGGCCTCCTCGATGGCGTTTAAGTCCTGGCGCTGGATGTTTTCGATCAGGGCCAGCTCCAGCACCGCGTTCTCGCTGGCCTCGCGGATGACCACCGGCACCTCGCGCAGCCCGGCCTTCTGGGCGGCCCGCCAGCGGCGCTCGCCGGCGACGATCTCGTAGCAGTTCTCCTTCTTGGTCACCACCAGCGGCTGGATGATCCCCTGCTCGCGGATGGAATCGGCCAACTCCTCCAGCTTGTCAGCGGCAAAACTCTTGCGGGGCTGGCTCTTGTTCGGCCGGATCATTTCAATGGGGCACAGAAAGTACTCCCGGTTGTCCTCGGTCGTCTCCTTGACGTGCAGGAGCGCGGCCATTCCCTTGCCCAGACCACCTACCCTAGCCATTGGCAGCCTCCCTCTGTATGATTTCGCGGGCCAGCTTCAGGTACGCCACGGCGCCGCGCGAGTTGATGTCGTAGTAGATGATCGGCTTGCCATGGCTGGGGGCCTCGGCAAGCCGTATGTTGCGCGGAATGACCGTCTCGAACACCTGGCCCGGAAAATTGCTCCGGATCTCCTCGGCAACCTCTTTTCCCAGGTTGCCGCGGCCGTCGAACATGGTCAGCAAAATCCCCTCGATCTTCAGGAAGGGGTTCAATCCCCGCTGCATGAGCCGGATGGTATGCAGGATCTGGGAGAGCCCCTCCATGGCGTAGTACTCGCACTGCAGCGGTATCAACACCGATTCGGCGGCGGTCATGGCATTGATGGTCAACAGATTCAGGGATGGCGGGCAGTCGATGATGATATAGCGGTACTGGTCGCGCAGTTCGGCCAGCAGGAACCTGAGCTTCTGCTCGCGCCCCTCCAGGGAGGCCAACTCCAGCTCAGCCCCGGCCAAATCCGCGTTGGAAGGGATGATGTGCAGGAACGGCTGGCCGGTGTCCATCACCACTCCCCGCGGATCAACGCCATTGATCAGCGCGTCGTAGATGGTCTGGGACAGGCCGTCCTTGTCCAGCCCCACTCCGCTGGTGGCGTTGCCCTGGGGATCGATATCAACCAGCAGCGTCGGGCGCTCCGTGGCTGCCAGCGCGGCTGCCAGATTGACGGCGGTGGTTGTCTTGCCGACGCCCCCCTTCTGGTTGGCTATGCAGATGATTCTGGACATATGCGTCTGGTTTCCCGCCCGGCGATCCGTTCAGATTCGGTTGTTGGCCTGAGCCACAAAAGTTTAAAAAACTACCACAATCAGCCCCATGCTGCAAAGAACAATTTGTGGCATCCAAAGGGGCTCCCGCCCCCGGGCGCTGGCGGTCAGGATTTCACCCGCTCCCCGCCCGCGCCGCGACCATGGGGAATGCCGAGCCGGTCAAGACGCCACCTGAGGGTGCTGGGCTTGACACCCAGCAGCTCCGCAGCCCCGCCACGGCCATGTATCCGTCCGCCGGTCAGATCAAGGACCCTGCGCAGGTGCCGGGAGATGGCCTGGTCAAGCTCCAGCCCCTCCTCAACGCCCGGCGCCTCCCGCTGAACGGGAGCATTGCCCCGCCGGGCGGCCGGCATGAGTGCGTCGAACTGCAGAGTCCCTCCCCGGTGCAGAATCAGCTCCCGCTCCACCAGGTTCTCGAGCTCGCGCACGTTGCCCGGCCAGGCATACTCCATCAGCCGCACCAGGGCGCCCGGCGCGATGTCCGGCATGGCGGCCATGCCCAGCTCACGACATTTCTGGCTGATGAAATGACGGGTCAGGCCGGGTATGTCCTCGCGCCTCTGGCGAAGGGGCGGTATGAACAGCGGAAAGACGTTCAGGCGAAACCAGAGGTCCTCGCGAAAGCGGTTCTCGGCAATCATGCTCTCCAGATTGCGGTGGGTGGCGGCGATCACCCGGATGTCCACCGGAATCGGCCTGCTGCCCCCTACCCGATCTATCTCGTGGTTCTGGAGCACCCGCAGGAGACGCACCTGGGCCTGGAGCGGCAGCTCGCCGATCTCGTCCAGGAAGATGGTGCCGCCGTCGGCACGCTCGAAGCGTCCACGGCGCTCCGTTACCGCTCCGGTAAAGGCCCCCTTCTCATGGCCGAACAGCTCGCTGTCGATGAGTTGCTCCGGGATCGCGCCGCAGTTGACCTTGATCAGGGGACCGTCCTTGCGGGGTGATGCGGAGTGGATGGCATTGGCGATCAGCTCCTTGCCGGTGCCGGTCTCCCCCAGCAGCAGCACGGTGTTGTTCAGCGGCGCCACCTGGCGGACCATCTCCATCACGTGCCTGAGCCCCAGGTTGGCGCCGACGATCTCGTCCCCCCCCTGGGTGAAGAGTTCCTTGCTCAGGAAACGGTTATCGTCGATCAGGTTGTCGCGGTACCTGAGCAGCTTTTCGTGGGCCAAGGCATTGGCCAGGGCGATCACGAAGGGGTCGGCCACCGTTGCCAGCAACGCCACATGCCCGGCATCGAAGCGTCCCGCCCCCCAGGCGTACAGTGTCAGCCAGCCCAGCATCCCCTCCCCACTCCAGAGCGGCAGCAGGATGCCGGAGTTCTCGTCCAGCTTCAGGTGGGGGGCCAGGGCCCGCACCAGACCACTCTGGTCCGAGTCCACCATCACCGGCGAGCGCATCTCCCAGCGCTGCAGCGATGCCCAGAGCTGCCCGGGAACCGGTATGATCTCATCATGGGTCTCCGTGGAGTCGGCCGTCACATGGGCAACCCTGCGGATGGCCGACAGGCTGGCATCACAGATTCCGAGGCTGAGCATGTCCAGGGGAAAGAACTCCCGCAGATAGGTGAAGGCGCTGCGCAGGGCGGTTTTGATCTCCAGGCTGCTGCAGATTCGGACCGTAACCTCCCTGAAGAATTCATCCCTGTTTACCATGCACATCCCCCTTATGGACCGGTACTGGCGTGGCAGACAGCTGGCCACATCGCAATATACCGCACTTACTACCACAAGTGCAATATATCGCAACCACAAAACACAGCATATTGCGAATAGGGGCACTGCGCTTCACATCTCCCACCCCCTACAGGCCCTGCCCCCAGCACACACCTGAGCAGAAAACGCGCATACGTTCGCCAGGAAAGGCTGAAGACGGGAACAGGAAACAGACTATCGGTAAAAGAGTTTCCAGGCATCCGCTCTCCGCTCCATCATCCCGTTTTTTACTTTTTGTATGGCGTTCTTCATGGCAATGAACTGCCGTTTCCATTTCTGTCGTCTTGGCACGCTTATGGCTTGCAGAAAACCAGCTTGCTCGACACGGAGCAATCTGTCTCCGAGCCTGCCCTCCTACCGGGACACCCCCATGGCGGCAGGCCAACGGGTTCTGGCGGAAACGCCCGAGCCTCCCTTTTGGAAAGGAGATGACAGCAGCAGGACAAACCACACCAAAAGGGAGAAAACAAGATGGACAAGATTGTACGCGTAAACATGACCGACCTGACCATGAAGACCGAGGCGGTGCCGGAAGCCTGGGCAGCCTATGGCGGGCGCGCCCTGACCTCCACCATCGTGGCAGCCGAAGTCCCCCCCACCTGCCACCCCCTGGGCCCGAACAACAAACTGGTATTCGCTCCCGGCCTGCTATCCGGAACTCCGGCCGCCAACTCCGGTCGCCTCTCCGCCGGCGCCAAGAGCCCCCTCACCTACACCATCAAGGAGAGTAACGCCGGTGGGACAGCCGCCCAACTGCTCTCCAGGCTGGGCATCAAGGCAATGATCATCGAAGGGATCCCCACCAAAGAGAACACCTGGTACAGCCTGCACATCGACAAGGAAGGCGTGACCATCAATGAAGAGACCGAACTGATCGGCAAGAACAACTTCGCCGTCATCGAAGCCCTGGAGGCGCGCCTTGGCAAGAAGACCGGCATCCTGACCATCGGCACCGCCGGTGAGTTCCGCATGGCCTCGGCCAACATCTCGGTCAAGGACCCGGACAGCAAGATCCGCAGCCACGGACGCGGCGGCCTGGGCGCGGTCATGGGCTCCAAGAAGATCAAATTCATCTCCATCAACGGCGACGGCGCCTCGCCCGTGAAGATCGCCGAACCGGACAAGTTCAAGACAGCCGCCCGCGTCTTCGCCAAGGCCCTGCTGGACCACCCGGTCAGCGGCCAGGCCCTGCCCACCTACGGCACCAACGTGCTGGTGAACATCCTCAACGAGGCGGGTGGCCTGCCCACCAGGAACTTCCGCTACGGCCAGTTCGAGGATCACGACATGATCTCCGGCGAGACCATGCACGACACCATCGTCGCCCGCGGTGGCCGGCCCAAGCACGGCTGCCATGCCGGCTGCATCATCCAGTGCTCCCAGGTGTATAACGACAAGGAGGGCAACTACCTCACCTCCGGCTTCGAGTACGAAACCGTCTGGGGCATGGGTGCCAACTGCTGCACCAACAACCTGGACGACATCGCCAAGGCCGACAGCCTGATGGACGACATCGGCATCGACTCCATCGAAGGGGTGGTGATCCTCTCCGTGGCCATGGAGGCGGGCATCATCCCCTTCGGCGACAGCAAAGGCTGCCTGCGCCTGCTGGAGGATGAGATCGGCAAAGGAACCCCCCTGGGCCGCATCCTGGGTGGCGGCGCCGGCTCCGTGGGCAATGCCTACGGCCTGACGCGCGTACCGGTGGTCAAGAACCAGGGCATTCCCGCCTACGACCCGCGCACGGTCAAGGGGATCGGCATCACCTACGCCACCACCACCATGGGAGCGGACCACACCTCGGGCTACACCATCGCCACCAACATCCTCAACGTGGGCGGCTACGTGGACCCGCTGAAGAAGGATGGCCAGGTGGAACTGTCCCGCAACCTGCAGATAGCCACCGCCGCGGTGGACTCCACCGGCATGTGCATCTTCATCGCCTTCCCGGCCCTGGACACCCCCGAGTGCCTGCCGGCCCTGATTGACATGATCAACGCCCGCTTCGGCCTCTCCCTGAGCGGCGACGACGTGGTTGAGCTGGGCAAGTACGTTCTCAAGACCGAACACGAGTTCAACATCAAGGCCGGTTTCAACAATGCCCACGACCGTCTTCCCGAGTTCTTCAGCCTCGATCCGGTCCCGCCCCACAACCTGGTGTGGGACTTCAGCGACGAGGAGATCGACGAATTCTGGAACTTCTGACAGTCCTCCCTGGCACGATATCGAGTTTTCATGAGATGCGATCGTGCCATCTTTCCCGCAGGGGCCGCCCCCCGGCCCCTGCGGGCTTTTTTTCTCAAACCCCCACGGCACGCATCAGTGTCGGCGCCCCCATCCCCATCCCCATCCATAGCTCCGTTGCTCGCGATTTTCTCTCGATCCGGCCACCGGGAGGGAGGCAGCGCGGTGCGCCAGCTCAACTCCTTTGACAAGCGCCAACAATAGGGCAATAATACCGGGCCGCCGTTGCCTGACCGGGCGAAACGCGACCCGCAAGAGAGACAGAAAAACCGGATCCGCGCAACCGCAACACGCCATCTGCGCGAGCCCGGCCTTCCAGCCATTAGGTGAAATCATCAGATAAGAACAGGGGATTATGAGCGACATGCATGAAGGATCATTCGAGGCCACACTGAAACGAAGCAAACAACTGGCGGCGGAGCTTGAGCAGACCCCCAAGAAATTCCGTGTCCTGACCGGCGACCGGCCGACCGGGCGGCTGCATGTCGGCCACCTGTTCGGTTCGCTCCAGAACCGGATCAGACTCCAGTCCCTGGGCGTGCCGACCTTCATCGTGATAGCGGACTACCAGGTCCTGACGGATCGGGACCACTTCGACTCCATCGCGGAGAACACGCTGCAACTGGCGATCGACTACCTTTCCGTGGGTATCGACCCTATCGGGGAAGACACCGACATCTTTCCCCACAGTCACGTGCCGGAACTCAACCAACTCCTGCTCCCCTTTCTGACCCTGGTTACCCTGTCGGAACTGGACCGCAATCCGACGGTCAAGGAAGAGATCCAGTCTGCCGGACTCAAGCGCATCAACGCGGGTATGTACACCTATCCGATTCACCAGGCCGCGGACATACTGTTTTGCAAGGGAAACGTGGTTCCGGTGGGAAAAGACCAGCTGCCGCACCTGGAAATCACCCGCACCATCGCCCGCCGGTTCAATGAAAAGTTCGGTCAGGGGAAGCAGGTGTTTCCGGAGCCGCAACCGTTGCTCAGCCAGGCGCCCCTGATCCTGGGGCTGGACGGTTCCCAGAAGATGAGCAAAAGCCGCAACAATGCCATCATGCTGAGCGCGACCGCCGAGGAGACCGCCGCGCTGATCAAAAAAGCCAAGACCGACTCGGAGCGGCGCATCAGCTACGATCCTGTGAACCGCCCCGAGGTTTCTAACCTGATTCTCCTGGCCTCCCTCTCCACCGACCGGGATCCGGAGAGCATTGCCGAAGGCATCGGCGATGGCGGGTCGGGCAAACTGAAATTATTCGTGACCGAGGCGCTCAACGACTATCTCCGTCCGATCCGGGAGAAGCGACGGGAGCTGGAAACCGATCTGGGCTTCGTGCGTGGCGTGCTGCGAAAGGGGATAGAGGGAGCCCGGGCAGTGGCCATCGAGACCCTGGACGAAGTGAGAAGCGTGATGAACATGAACATCTAGCCGGGCCATGCCAACCCTTCTGGTCGAAATCCGCTCTCGCGCCATTGACGTAGTTTGTATGGAGCTTGCATGAGATATATTATAGTTTCGCCTGCATACGATCACGACTCGGCCTGGATAGTTGCGCTGCACGAACTACGGAAATGGCTTATCAGGTCCGGCAAAGAGGCGATGATTCTCGACCTTGCCGCTCCTTGCAGAATCGAAAATGATGATATCGTCGTTTATCCGGAAGCTGTTCCCGGGAACCCTTTACATGCAAAACGGGTTGTAAGGTATCTATTCAATACTCCCGGCAAGCCTGGCAGCAGCAAGGAATACGACCGCAACGAACTGCTCGTTGCTTATTATCCCGGCCTTGCCCCCTCTTCCAATGGCGTGACTCTGACCATCCCCATTACCGACGATTGCTTTACCCACAAGGGTTATGAACGCAGTATCGACTGTTTTTGGGTTGGCAATGGCAAGAACACACAGCATCCGGTTACAAAAAACTGCCTGGAAATAACGCGTCAATGGGCAGCCCAACATGTAGAATTGTCGGAGCTCCTCAACAGAACAAAAACATTCTATTCATACGATACTGAAACCATACTGTTACATGAGGCAGCGTGCTGCGGATGCGACATAAGGTTACTCATTGACGACAAAATTGTTGATTGCACCTTGTATCAACAGAGTCCGGATGCATTCAAAACGCAGCTGAGCACGTTCATTGAATTGACAGGGACTCCAGAAATAGATTCAACCGGAGAGTCCCTCAAAACCATTGATAAAACAGAATCACATCATCTCACATCACTCAATTCTCCGATCACACCGAAGGCATCCATTATTATTCCTCTTTACAACCAGGCTCATTTAACACGCATGTGCGTGGAAGCGATCAAGGCTTCCGCTCCCATAACCAGCTACGAACTGGTCTTGATCGACAACGGTTCCCATGATTGGACACCGGAGTACCTGGCAAGTCTTGGCACATCGGTCACCGTAATTACCAACCGTGAAAACCGTGGATTTGCCGTGGCGTGCAACCAGGGCGCGCGGGCCGCGCGAGGAGATATCCTGGTGTTTCTCAACAATGACACCGTGCCAGAACAGGGGTGGCTTGACGAATTGGTTGCGGCAATCGACAACGGCGAGGCTGAAATATGCGGTGCGCGGCTCCTCTATCCCGATGGTCGTTGTCAACACGCCGGAGTCGCCTTTGACGAGCGGGGGTTGGGGTATCACATTTTTGCGGGCTTTCAGGGCGACTCAGCTCCGGTACGAGAACGCCGCCTGATGCAGGCGGTAACAGCCGCCTGCATGGCCATGAGAAAAGGCCTGTTCCATGAACTGGGAGGCTTCGACGAGGGGTTTCGCAATGGTTTTGAGGATATAGATCTCTGCCTGCGGGCCGGCCAAAGGGGACATCGCATCCTCTTTGTTCCCGAAAGCGTTGTGATACATCATGCCGAGCAGAGTAGCGGGCGCAAGGACAACGAACTCCACAATCTCAAGCACTTTTTTTCCCGCTGGTTGAACAGGATTCGACAGGACGACATCCCCCTGTACGCCCGTTTTGGTTTTGAAAGCCGCAGAGAGCCGGACGGCAGTTTGAGCATTGTTCCCGCCGAAAAGCCAAATCAAGACCACCGTTGCTGAAGCATTGACGGGGGGAGCTGCACCGCATCAGGTTTCGCGGAAGCCCCCCCCTGCCGCACTCATTTCTCCGCCTCCCCCCTGAAGACGCAGCACCAGCACGTTTCTCCTCGGAAATACGTCTCCGTTTCCCGGCCAGCGCGTCAGGCACAGACCGCAAACACGTTTGACATTCATTAATAATACGACAATAATGTTTTCGACTCGTGCCGGGCCGACGGGGAGGCACAAACCCGTTGCCCCCGAAACAACAGCCGGGAGCTGTCTGAACGAGCGCATGAGGGCCATCTCTCCGCACGTAGAAGAGAAAGAGATCATAACGACCGATAGCTCCTGAACCCGCGGGGTATATGGGCGTAGCTTCATCTGGGTTAGGAAGTGCGGAACATGCCCGTCCGCGCGAAAACAGGCTGCTTTCAACTGCCGGATTCAGGAGTATCGGGTATCAGACGGCACGGGAAAGCTGCGTGAACAGGAAGTGACACGCCGAAGAGCACGACCACCAAAGCCGCATCATCTTTCGCCGCCCCAAGGAGGCATGATACATGGAACATTCAGATTTCATTGATCTTTCCAACGTAAGCCCACAAAGCACATTCCTCGAGTCCCACCCGAAAAAGACACCGGCAACAAGCTCGCTGTACAGCACCAGATTCACCACCCGGAATGCGGACGGCTCGGAAAACCATACCCTGGTCGGCGCGCACCTGACGCTGGCAAAGGGAGATCCGAACGGGCTGTGGGAAGCGCTTCACATTGACCGGGGAACGCAACGACTTGACCCGAAAAATCCGAAGATGGCGACGCGCTCGCTGCTGATCTCCTGCGACACCCTTGAGGTGCATGGCGAATTTTCGCTGCCCGAGGCCGACGTGGCCATCTTTGCCCGCCGGGTTATCTGGGCGACGCCGGACGCGGCAATCAATACCTCGCCGCTTCCCTGGGCGGTCGACAAGGCCAAAAACGCCGAGCGGTCCACATCCAGCAATGGCGAGAACGGGGCGCACGGGCGGAACGCGGGATCGTTCCGTGTGTTCGCGGCCATGATCGAGCCCGACAATGATTCGCGGCCGCGTCTGATCGCCCTGGGCGGACAGGGGCAGGATCCGGGCGCCGGCCTTGACGGCGAGGCGGGCAAGGACATGGCCAGCTATTCCAGCGTCCCGTTCAAGATTAGCGACTCCGGGATATCGACGAGCAAAGCCACCGTCAGTTTCGATCCCGTGGCGGTATTCATCGATTACGAATGGCGCTGGGCGCTTTCCCAGGTCGCCAGCGGCAAACTGGGAGAGGACTCGTTCCCCACCAACGGGAGCGATGCCCTGGCCCCCGGTATTCCGGGAAACGGTGGAAACGGCGGCGGCCTCTGTACAAACCAGGCGAATCTGGCGACCCGTTTCACTACCGCCGGCGGAAAGGCCGGCGCCAAGGAACGTGACTACCGGGGAGGACGGGCAGGCATCCCGACCTCATGCGCCAAATATAAAGTGAAGCTCTGGGAAAACCTGTTCGGCACCGACAATGCCAGTACTGAAAAGAACAGTACTGCCACGAATACGACGAAACAGGGTGCCAACGCCAGTGCAGCGGCGGCGGCCCGATTGACCGGGGAGTCACCGCAAACCGAAATCTCGGCCGCGCCCAATGCCTGGCTGCATCCGCTGGGCGTCCAGAAAGCGCTTGAATATATCCGCGACCTGTTTCTGGCCGGGGAGCGCGAGGAAGCGGAGCGCCTCCTGGCGGTCTACGAGGAAGCGCTGGGCAGTCCGATGCCCCGTAACCTCGCCTGGAATGACGATTCCCTGGCGTACTGGAACTCCGCCCAGAGCGAGGTCGCATCCATGCAGCAGCGGTTGCGCGGCCATCTCGATTATTTCGGCAACGCCGCGGGCTATACGCCCCTGCTGTCGTTGCAGGGCTCGATCAAACTGTACGAGGAAGAGACGCGACGAGCGCTACGCACGCTCCTCCTCGTCTCCTGGATCGGCGCCAGGGAGCGCGAGGCAAAGGAAACGGCCCATGCCCTGGGAGAAGCCGTCGTTACCCTGAACGACGACACCAAGGGGGCGGCCGATCTGGTGGTCACATCGGAGACCAGGATCAGCGAGACCACGAAGCGCATGGATTCCCTCGAACAGGAGCTGAATTCACTGGGCAACCAACTGGAGACCCTGCGCAACAACCTGTTGAGCAAGGCACAGAACAACCTTCAGATGCAGGCCCAGATCAAGTTCTCCATCAGGATAGCCGCCGCAATCTGCCAGGTCATACCAGTGGGGCAACCGGTCCTGGGAACCATCGGCTCACTGGCCGGCGTGGCAAGTGATTTCGTGGGGGGAGACGAATCAAAAGCACCCGACACCATTTCCAAAATGGCGGATGTTCTGACCAAGGCGCGGGAGGCTGCAAAAAAAGCCAAGGACGCGGGAGCAAAGGCCGGCAAGGAGAAGGGGGAGGCTCCCGCCAAGGACGCCAAGGGGGCCAAGGAAAAATCGTCGGCCTGGGCAAAAGTCGGGGACGGCCTGGGACCAGCCCTTTCCCAGGTCTCCCAGGCGGTCAAGGCGTTGCAGGTTCCGAAATCGGAAGTGGAGGCGGAACTCCAGCGGCTGGAATCGGAGAGCACGGAATGGAACGACATGGTCAAGAAGATCCGCGCCCTCAACACACGGAAGGCCGACCTGCTCGGAGACTTGCAGGACGCATTCCAGTCCCTGGGCGAGGGGTATGGCCGCATCTCTTCGAATTCGGCCGCAATCTTCAGCATGCAGCAGGAACGGGCCAGGGAGATCGGCAAACTGGACCCGGCTGCCGACGGTTTTGTACGCCAGATGGGGCAACGGTCGCGGATGACCCTGCTCCGCTATCTCTACCTGATGGTGCGTTCCTATGAGACAACCGTTCTCAAACCCATCGATGTTGACTGGAAGCTGTGCGAGGTGACCGACAAGATCAACGATCTGGTGAAGCCCGAAGCCGGGTTCGACGCCGCTTCGCTGAATCAGCAGGTAGAGGCGCTCGCACCGCTCTATCAGAAGAATATCGATACGGTGCGCACCAGCCTGCTGCAGGATTTCTGTTTCAACGAAAAGACCATAACCCTCCAGATGGGCCTCAGCCAGGACCAAACCCCGGAGATACTGAATGCGCTGAACGCCGACGGCGAGATCATGCTCGACCCGCTCAGGTTCGGACTGGTCCTGCCCGACTGTCAGCTATCTCGCCTGAACGGGATCAGCCTCACGGCACTGGAATTCGATCCATCAGCCCCGCACCTCCCGGAAACCCACAATGTCGTCATTTCCCTGCAACCCGCGCGCTCCGGCACCATCAGAAAGGGAGAGAACCTCTATTCGGTCTACAGCGATGAGCCGCTTTCCTGGTCATGGACCAAAATGGCGACGGGAGAGATCCAGGCAAGCGCGCCGAGCGTCGCCTCCCAGGATATCCTGAACCTGGTTCTCGGCAGCGGCGCGGAGAAGATCAAGCAGAAAATCGCCATGCCGCCGCTCTGGTCGGATCTGCGCCTCAGGCTGCTGTACAGCCCCAACCTGCCTCCCGGGAAAAAACCGCGCGTCAGCAGGCTGTTCTTCCGGTTCTTCTGCGACGTCAGTCCCGCGCCGGACTATCAGTGCGTGCTGAACGTGCAATCCCAGGGGACAACCGGCGGGGCGGTCATCGACTGTTCGCCGACCGACATGGCTGCACGCGGGAACGGTTGTGCCGGCATGGTCCGGATATACTCCCAGGGCTCGCAGGTCAGCCTCGCGGTCCCTCCCCATGCCGCCGGGTCCGTGTTCGAAGCCTGGGACCTGCTGGGACAGAAGATCAACCTGGTGGGCGACAGGCGCACCGAAGTCTCGTTCAAACTGGACAACCATGTGCTCGCCCTGTGCAACTGGAGGATGGCCGCGGCAGAAGCCCCGCCGGTCGTGCTGATGACCATGCTTGCTCCGGCGGAGATGGCCGAGTTGGCCGAGAGCCACGGAGATGAAAACGTCTGTTGTGAACTGAAGCGGGTACTCGCCGCCGAACCGGAGGCCAGGGATATCGTCATCCGGGCCGAGCCTTCCGACGACGCCCAGATCCTGGGGCTGACCCCATCCCTGAATGCGGCCGAACTGCTGGAGCAGGACGAGGAGGGGTGGACGTTGGTCAACTACCGCGGCATTGTCGGCTGGGTGAACGGTTGAGACTCGTCCGAGCGAGCGAAGGTACCTACCTGCGCTCACCCGTCTCTGGGCGATACCGGCGGGTGTGACGGAGTTTTTTCACCGGGGGCGTATGCCATGCGCCCCGGTGGTGTATAGTCGCAGTTTTGGTTGCGCCAAAAGCCAGGAGTCTTGGATCATGTTCCCGGAACTTCCCATGGCTGAACTACTCAAGAATGTTGCATTCAAATGATTACAAGGACGCACTTTGAAAAAAACCATAAATGCTGCTTTATATTGGGTTCTGACAACACTATTACTCACTATCACCTTTTTCTTCGGATTAGCATTCATTACGTTTGGTGCCTACGAAGCGCACAAAAAGTTGTCTGCTTATAACTGGCTTAGAGTTGAAGCTACTATTATATCGAACTCCATCTATGAAACCCATGCTCGAAACGGAACTCTATGGTGTCCAGACTGGAGTTATTCCTATGAAGTTATTGGAATAAGATATGAAAGCAACAAAATGGAACCAACAATTACTACAAGCCTCCATTGCTTTTCTAACAAATATGAGGCTGAAGATAATATCAATAATTTACAAGTTGGCTCAAAGGTTATTGCTTATTACAACCCAAACAACCCATCACAATCTGCTATAATAGTTACTAAAGTTGGAGTATTGGAGTTTTTATTACTTTTTTCAGGATTCCTTTTACTTTTTACTGGCATACTCATCTGTAAAGAAGCTATCAAACACAAAAATAACACAACAAAATCAAACGCTTAAAAACATGTTCAACCACAGCATTACCAACCTTAACAGGCCTTTAAAAAACAAATAGAGAAAAGTCACGATTTGGAACCAACTGTGGGGTCAGACATTGAATCATTGAAGATGAAGCAGCACCATCACTCAGTTTCACAGAAGGTCAGCCACACAAACACTTCAACGCACCGACTCCGCGCCGGATCACGGGAGAAATCACGATGAAACCCACTCTTTTCAGGTTGATCATCACCACAACACTCGCCCTTGCCGCACTCTCACTCAATCCGTATCATGGCCGGGCAGTGGAGATCGTGCCGAAGATCGGCGCCGTGTCTGCCACCAGGTGGCGCCCCGTCTCCCCCTCGCTGACGCGCTTCGACCAGGACCAAGCCAGAATAGACCGCCTGCTCCTGGATTCCCAGGGCAAGAGTATCGACACATCCTTAGCCAAGAGGCTGCGCAGCGAGCTGTCCGGCGCCCGCGGCCTGGTGCAGGGAATCAGGCGCATGGAACGGCACCAGCTCTACAACCGTGCCCAGTGGCGGCTGCAGGCCGCGCAGCTGAAGGAACGCATTGACCGGCTGTCGGCGCTGAAGTCAGAACTGGAGAACAGCCAGTCCAGCGCGGAGCTGAACATGATCGACATGCAGTCCGCCATGTCCGCCCGCCAGGCAGCGGTTCAGCTGGCCGCCAACCTGATCGGGCAGCTCTCGGATGCACAATCCGCCATTGTCAGCAACATCAAGTAGGCACGGCAGCACTGAAAACGCCCCAGCCGAGGGGCAAGGGGTGTGGCAGAGTACGCACGAAACAGGGAGGAACGAGCATGGCAAGGGGTTCAAACGGCAACATCAGGCAGGAAATCATCAACTACATGGAACAGACCCAGTGGGCCGAACTGGCCACGGTACGGGAGGACGGGACCCCGGTGATCAGGACCATGGGCGCCTTTGCCATCGACGGTGGCGGCGCCAGGATCTGCTTCGCCACCATGCCCGGCGCGGCCAAGACCCGCCACATAAGCAGCAACAACCGGGTCTCCTTCTTCTTCCAGCACGAGGGACAGGATTTCCCGACCTTCCGCAACGTGGAGGCACTGGGGGACGCATCCAGGATAACCAAAGAGGAGGATCTCCGCCGAACCGCGGAGAGGATCTCCGCCCGAAGCCCGTTCGTCAAGGATCTGATCGAGAAGAACGGGCTGGGCGTCTTCGAGTTCTACGAGATCAGGGTTTCCGAGATCAAGTTCCTCAACTTCAGCAAGGGGGTCGGCCCCCAGGCGGTCGAGGTCATCAAACAATAAACGGCAAAGAGGCGGTTGCCTCCACGGCGGAATGTCCCGCTTCTTCGGGCCGCCGTCGCTCCACCCGGCATCGGCACATCTACCGCCAACAGCCGCCAGCACCGAATTCCACCACATCCAATGGACACGACAAAAATATTGACACGCTCTCATAGAGGTGCTAAAGATGCCGAAATATTTTTGAGATAGACGATACTACTTAACCATTCGCAAGAATGGGGCGGAAAGCCTAAGGGTCTTACTGAGACAGCCGGGTTGCCGAAATATCACTGGATATTCGGGCCCGGCTTTTTTTGTTGTCAAGACACCATGGGGTTCGAGGCAGGACGAAAAGCACCGTAACAGGCGCATCGCACTATGCCGTTTCTCGTCGATGACGATAAACGGCCCGACAATTGTTGGTGGTACACGATAATACTCAACCATCCGCGAGGATGGGGCGGAAAGCCTACAGGGTCTCACCGAGACAGCCGGGTTGCCGAAATGTCACCTTTTCTTCGGCCCCGGCTTTTTTGTGTCCGCCGCCCGTTTCATTTTCGATAGTAAAGAAAGGTACCGTTTTTCGCCCATGCGCCGAACTGTTCACCACACCTTCGCACACAATTGCTTTTGTCTCTTAGCAGTATGGGGTTTCATCGCATCGCTCCAGGGATGCGCCGCCATAAAAGGCGCCCAGGAAAAACCACGGTTTGTTCCCGTCCATACTGAGAAGGATATCGAACGGCACAATTTTCCGGCCACGAGGGGAGAGGACGTCATTGGCAGACTGGCAATGGTCAGGGTCGAAGAGGGGGATACGCTGGCAGATATCGCCCGGCACTTCGGCCTGGGACTTAACGCCATCAGCGCGGCCAATCCGGGGGTGGACCCATGGGTGCCCAGGGCCGGGGAGCGCATCCTGCTGCCTTTAAGTTTCATCCTGCCGGACGCCCCGAGGAAGGGCATCGTCATCAACCTGGCCACCATGAGGCTCTTTCACTACAAGGGGAGCGGGACCGCACAGGTGGTGTCCACCTATCCGGTGGGTGTGGGAGCAGAGGACCGCCCCACCCCACCGGGGCCAACGCGTGTGGTGCGCAAGGCAGCCAAGCCCACCTGGCATGTGCCCGCCTCCATCGCCGAGAGGCATCGCATGAAAGGGGATATCCTCCCCGCGTCCATTCCGCCGGGTCCTGACAATCCTCTGGGAGAGTACGCGCTCTATCTGGGCAAGGCGGGGTATCTGATCCATGGCACCAACAAGCCGGCCAGCGTCGGCCTTCAGGCTACGAACGGCTGCATGAGGCTCTATCCGGAGAACATAAAAACGCTCTTCGGCGAGACTCCGGTCAACACCCCTGTCCTGATTGTGAACCAGCCCTATCTCGTCGGCCGGCGCGACGGAGCGCTCTACGTGGAAGCCCATGGATCTTCGGAGAGTTCCAACTCCGGAGAACTCCTTAAGATGCATGATAAACTGAGAAGCATGGAGAAGAAATCGGCGCGCCCCCTTGACTGGAACAGGATCAAAGAGGTGGAGGCCCGGTCTCTGGGCATTCCCGTCCCCGTCCCCGTCTCCGGACCGGATCAGGGGAGTAAGAAAGAGCTGCCCGAAACAGTAGAGGTTGAGCATCCGGGCAACCTGTACGGCAAACCGGCTGTACCGGAAATGACGAAGGATGCCTGGTACGTCCAGGCTGCCTATATGCGTGACGAGACCGATGCCAGGAGACTGGCCGCCATCATCACCCATCAGGGGCCGCCGATTCCCGCCCGGATAGTGCCGAAGAGCGGCGGCGGCTATCGTGTCATCGCCGGCCCCTTCAAGGACGGAGACGAAGCCAGGGATGCGGCAAAGCGCATAAAATACGATCTGGAGATAGACGCCTTCGTGTTTGACGCCTCCAGGAAGTAGACAGGTTCCCGGCACACCGGAGAGTGAGCCGGCACCCTGCTGCCGGGAGCAGACGACCGGTGCGATAGCCGGCATGAGTACAGAGTGTTAGAAAAAGCCCCGTTTTATCGGTCACCCGGAAAACAGGGCGAACCAAACCGAAAGGAGGTGAATGGATATGAAGAAAAGTCTGTTGCTGATCGCGACGATGCTTGTTCTCCCTGTTACGTTTATGGGGTGCGCAACATCCGGCGACCTGGAGAAGATGCAGGCGCAGCAAAAACTGATCGATGCGAAGGCTGATCAGGCATTGCAGGATGCGCAAGCTGCCAAGACTGCCGCCGATGCGGCCAAGGTGAAGGCTGATGATGCCACGCTCCGCGCCGAAAATGCTGAAAAGGCGGCCCAGGAGAGAGAAAGAATCGCCGATGAAAAGGCGAAAAAGGCTGACGCTGTTTTCCAGAAATCGATGAAGAAATAAATCGATCCCAGGGGGCTGTCTACGTTGCCCCTGGTGCTCCGGAAAAAGAAGTGGCAGGGTTTCAAAACCCTGCCACTTCTTTTATCCACCAAGTACTTCCGACTGGACAGAGGATCATTGTATCTGTTACGTCAGAATATCAGGCTAGCGGGACGAGTTATTCCCGAGCCTTCCTCCAAGGGGCGGGAAAATGAGAGAACCGAAAAAATCCCATAACAGGTCGCCTGAAGGATCCGGGCCGTACGCCATGGCGGGGTGCGGAAGAACGGCCAGGAGCCTGCTCTTCGTCCGCATCTCCGTCCTGGCGTTGTTCGCCCTGTTCCTTGGATGCGGCAATCTTCACGGAGCGCCTCGGGCCAAGCCGACGTTCGAGGAAGCGAATACTCTCTTCTGCCAGGGAAACTACACCGCCTCTCTCAGCGGCTACGCGCGGCTCTTTGACAGCTGTCCCGAGGCGAGAGACAGGATCCTGTTCGAAATGGGCGTCATCCACTCCCACCCCAGGAACGGTAACAAGGATTATCAGAAGGCACTGGACTGCTTCCAGAGGCTTATCAGGGAATATCCCGCAAGCGAGTACCGCCGCGACAGCGAGAGGATGATATTTTCCATCGCTAATGTTGCCATCAAGGACGGGACGATTGCGGACCAGCAGACGCGCATCGACGCTCTCCGGAAAGAGGCCGCGGACAAAGAGAGCGAGATTGCCGCGCTGCGGCGAACAATCGCCGACCTGGAACGGAAGGTCCTGGAATGCGCGGTCAAAACAAGAGCGGTTACCAGAATCCTGATAGAGAAGGGGGACCGGCGCCTGACGTTATTCTCCAGGAATGAGGCGCTGAAAAGCTACCGGATAGCCCTGGGCGGAGCCCCCAGCGGCCCGAAGGAGCGGGAGGGGGACAACAAGACCCCGGAGGGAGCCTACGTCATCGATTCAAAAAACGGAAACAGCCAGTATCACCTGTCGCTGCACATCTCCTATCCCAACGAACGTGACAAAAAACGGGCACAAGAACTGGGTGTTTCTCCGGGCGGAGACATCATGATCCACGGAATCAAGAACGGATTCTCCTGGGTTGGCGATTCACAGGCGGACGCAGACTGGACCAGGGGCTGTGTCGCCGTAAGCGACGAAGAGATCGAGGAGATTTACAAGCTGGTCCAGATCGGCACGGCCGTGGAGATACGGCCATGACGCAACGGAAGCGTTGCCGCTCCATGTCGCCCGGGCACCGGAGAGAACGGTCAGAGCATGGTGAAGTTCGGAGGAGCCCCGACCGGGGCCGTCTCCGAACAGTTATTCACGCAGGTTGACGCCCGCTTCAGTTCGTTTGCTCCTCCCCGCTTTCCGTCTGCCGGCTGCGCTTCACCACCTCCCTGAGCCAGGCGATTTCTTCGGGGTTGAACTGTTTCGAGTATTCGGTGCCCACGTTCATGGCGATGTGCAGCGGCGGCATGGCGGTGGTCGCCAGTACGTGCCCCGGAACCGGAGCCCAGTCGACGGAACGGCCGGCCCACTCCGTCAGGCGAGCTTCGCTGCTGAAAACAATAAGGTACCTGGTCCCGTCGGCCTCAAGGACCAGCGGAAGCACCCGCTCCTCCGCGCCCGCTTCTTCGCCGTCCAGTTCCTTCGAATCCAGGGTCGGCACGCAGAAGGTCGTGTTGAGGAAGGTGCCGTAAAAGGCCGACTGCGCCTTGGGATCATTCACATCCTGGTGCAGCGCCGCCAGGGCACGGTCCAGGGCGTTCTCCGCCGGAGAGGCTTCCGCAGCCGCCTCCTCCCAGCGGCGGGTCACCTCGATCAGGTGATAGCCGAACTGGGTCTGAACCGGGCCGAGCAGCTTGTTCACCTCCCCGGTAAAGACCGCGTGATCGAACTCGGGCACCATCTGGCCGGGGTTGAACGTGCCCAGGTCGCCCCCCTGCTGGCGAGACGGGCATGAGGATTCGCGGCGGGCAACGTCGGCAAAGTCGGCGCCGGCTTCGATCTCGGTCTTGAGCTTCAGGCAGAGGTCCTCGGTATCAACGAGGATGTGACGGGCGGTAGCGGGCATGGATGCTCCTTGAACGGCTAAAATAGTGTGCGGCATAGTAGCCGAGTCGACCGACGCTGACAACCGTTATCGGGTGAGCCCGTGGTTGGCACGTCGCCGCCTGGCGACTGCCATGGCCCGCTCTCGCACCGGAAGATGGAGGTCGTCAGATGCCAGGTGGACGATTACTCGAAGGTGGTGATCGAGAGCTTCGACCCGATCCACAAGGCCAGGCTCCGCACCGAGGCTTTGCCACAGGAATGTGAACGCGCCTTCGAGCTGGAACGGCGACTGGCCGGGGCCGAGAGTGTGGCGGCGTAGCTGTTTGTGTGGCGATGCCATCGCGTGCCTCTCCAAGAGGGGTTTGTATCCCTGCGAAAAAAAACTCGTCGCATGGATTGCGCCGATGCTACACTTCGCCGGTAATCAGGCCCAGCCAGGCCCTCCCCTCCCGTAACGGAGTCACCTCCATGATGAAGCATGCACCTTCCAGATCTCCGATCGGCCCCGTCAGGTTTTCCCTGCCGTGCCGGTGGAACGAAACAGCACCATGATACCGCTCCGAGACTACCGCCCCACCCGCAGCTTTCCGTTGATGACGGTCATGCTGATCGCCCTCAACATCGCGGTGTTCCTTCAGGACCGCCTCGGCGGACACTACACGCTGGTGCAGGTGAATACCGGCCAGGGGATCGTCCTGGCCAGGGAGTTCGTGGGCGGCCTCACGAGCCACTTCTCCCTCGTGCCGAGCGATCTCGTCTCCCACCCCCTGCTGGCATGGCCGACCATCTTCACCTCCATGTTCCTGCACGGAAACTGGCTGCACATCGGTTCCAACATGCTGTTCCTGTGGGTATTCGGCGACAACATCGAGGACACCCTCGGCCGCCTGCGCTTCAGCGTCTTCTATCTCCTCTGCGGCTTGGCCGCGGCACTTGTCCAGATCCTGAGCGACCCGGCTTCAACCATCCCCATGGTCGGGGCCAGCGGCGCCGTGGCGGGGGTGCTGGGCGCCTACCTGCTGCTCTTCCCCCACAACCGGGTCCTCACCCTGATCCCCCTGTTCATCTTTTTCACCACCGTCGAGCTCCCCGCCTACCTGATTATCGGCTACTGGGCACTGCTCCAGTTCCTCAACGCCTATCTCCTGAAGGGTGGAGGGATGTTGCGGGGCGGCGGAGTGGCCTATTTCGCCCACATCGGCGGATTTGTGGCAGGAATTATCCTGATCATGCTTCTGAAAGGGAGCACACGTCACGGAACAGGGAGGAGATGAGACAGGAAAGAGCAGGAGCAGTCGCCGCGCCGCCGCGACAACACCATTCATCCCTTACGGCAGAGAACACAAAAAACGGAGAAAGGCGTCCCTGAGCGGGGTCCCCTCCGGTTCGGCAATGGCGTAGGAGACCCGCAGGATCGGCGTGTCGACCCGGACCAGGCGGGCCAGGTCGATGGGGGTGGCGGCCAGCACCAGGTCACACGGAACTCCTGAGATGGTGGCGCCAAGTTCGGCCACCTGCTCGGGGCGATACCCCAGGGCGGGCAGGACCGGCCCCAGGTGTGGGTGTCGCTGATAGGCCTCAGCCAGGGAGCCGACCGCCCAGGGGCGCGGATCGATGACCTGTGCGGCGCCATACTGCACGGCAGCGGCCAGCCCGGCGCCGCTGGGCATGGAACCGTGGGTGACCGTCGGCCCGTCCTCCACCACCAGCACCCGTTTTCCCCTGATCCACTCCCCTTCATCCACCCACACCTGCGAAGCGGTGCGCACGATCAGCGCGGCCGGATTCACCCGGCGGACCGACTGCTCCACCGCCTGGACAGCCGCCGAATCAGCGGCGTTGACCTTGTTGACCACCACGATCCCGGCCCGCCGCAGGTTCACCTCACCCGGGTACCAGGAGGTCTCATGCCCCGGACGAAGCGGGTCAACCACCACGATCTCCAGGTCGGGCCGGAAGAAGGGGAGGTCGTTGTTGCCGCCGTCCCAGATGAGGAGCCGCGCCTCCTTCTCCGCCCGGCGGAGGATGGCCCGGTAATCCACGCCGGCATACACCATGGCGCCCTGGGCCAGCAGATGCTCGTACTCCTCCCGCTCCTCAATGGTGCAATGGAACTGTTCCAGATCGGCGGCAGAGGAGAAGCGCTGCACCGCCTGTTCCTCCAGGTCGCCGTAGGGCATGGGGTGGCGCACCACCAGCGGCCTGAGCCCCCGCTCCGTCAGAAGGTCACAGAAGTAGCGTACTACCTGGCTTTTGCCGCAGCCGGTCCTGACGGCGCAGACCGAGACCACCGGCCGCCTGCTCCTGAGCATGGTGGCGTCGGGTCCGATGAGGCGGAAGTCGGCCCCCAGTGCCAGGACCCGGGAGGCGGTGTGCATAAGCTCGGTATGGGAGATGTCGCTGTAGGCGAAGACCACCTGGTCGACCCGCTGGCGCCGGATCAGGTCAGAAAGCTCCTCCTCCGGCCGGATCGGGATGCCGTGGGGGTAGAGAGTGCCGGCCAGGGAGGCGGGATAGCAGCGATGGGCGATGTAGGGGATCTGGGCAGCGGTGAAGGCGACGACCCGGTAGGCGGGGTTGTCGCGGAAACAGCAGGCAAAGTTGTGGAAGTCCCTGCCCGCTGCCCCCATGATGATCACCCGCACCGGCCTCATGCCACCGCACCCAGCCCCTCATCGATGATGGAGAGCGCCTGCTCCAGCTCGTCGTCACCGATGGTGAGCGGCGGCACCAGGCGGAGCACGTTCCGGTCCGGGCCACAGTTGATGATCAGCAGCCCCCGTTCGCGGCACCAGGCCATCAGCCGCTCGCAGGCGTCACCCGCCGGTCTGGCGTCCGGCTCCAAAAGTTCGACGCCGATCATCAGCCCCATCCCCCGGACATCGCCGATCAGCGGGTGCCGCTCCCCCATCCCCCGCAGGCGCACCATGGCCCGCTCCCCCAGCTCGCGGCAGCGGGGAAGGAGACCCTCGTCGCGGATGGTCTCCATGGTGGCGATGGCCGCCGCGCAGGCGACCGGGTTGCCGCCGAAGGTGGTGCCATGGGCGCCGCAGGGCCACTGCTCCATGATGCGTCGCTTCGCCACCACCGCCGAGAGGGGAAACCCGGAGGCGATCCCCTTGGCAACGGTCATGACATCCGGGGTCACGTCGTAGCGCTGGGCCGCGAACCAGTCGCCGGTGCGACCCATGCCCGACTGGACCTCGTCGAAAATCAGCAGGATACCATGTTCGTCGCAGAGCCGACGAAGCCGCCTCAGAAACTCGGGCGGCGCCGGGGCATAGCCCCCCTCGCCCAGGACCGGTTCGATCAGAATGGCAGCCACCTCGGCCGGGGTGATCAGCCGCTCCAGCATCTCCTCCAGGGCGCGGAAGCAGTCCAGCGAACAGCTCTCCGGGCGGCGCCCCAGGGGGCAGCGGTAGCAGTACGGGTAGGGGGCGTGGTAGACCGACGGCAGGAGCGGCTGGTAGCGGGAGCGGTAGCGGGCCGAACTGGTGGTGACCGACACCGCCCCCAGGGTACGGCCGTGGAAGGCGCCGCTGAAGGCGATGATCCCCTGGCGGCCGGTAACGAAGCGGGCCAGCTTGAGGGCGCCCTCCACCGCCTCGGCGCCGGCGTTGCTGAAGAAGACCATGTCCAGACCGGGCGGCGTGACCGAGGCGAGGAGTTCCGCCGCTTCAACGCTGGTGTCGTTGTAGTAGATCCCGCCGGTGTGGACGAACCGCTCCAGCTGGTGGGCAACCCGCTGCCGCACCCGGGGATGGTTGTGGCCGATGTTCAGGACGGCGATGCCGGTGGCCAGGTCCAGATAGCGCTTCCCCTCCCGGTCGGTAACCCAGCTCCCCTCCCCGTTTTCGATGGCAACGGGGTGGTAAATGTGCAGGGCAGGGGTGAAGACCCGCTCCTGGCGGGCGACGATCTCGGCATTTGTGGTCATGGGGTCGCTCCTTTCTGCATGGGGGTACCTGCGTCACGACCGCCGCCTCCTTTCCGGCGTGCGCCGTTCCTATCAAAAACCATACGCACCCCCCCGGGGATGTCAAGGAACCGGGACCGTGCCGTTCAGCAACCCCGGGGCCGTCATGGCCACCCCCCTTTCTTCCATGAGTCCCCTGAAGTCCCTATCCAGCGGCGCCTCGACGACGATCTCTCTCCCCCCGCCATCCGCGAAGCGCAGGGATGCGCAGTGCAGCATCATGCGCGCAGCAGGCTCGCCGCCATAGGTCCCGTCCCCCACGATGGGCAGGCCGCACGACTGCAGATGCACACGGATCTGGTGGGTGCGGCCGGTGAGCGGCTTGGCCTCAACCAGGGCATATCCGCAAGACTCGGCCAGCAGGCGGAACTCGGTCAGGGCCGAACGCCCTCCGGCAACGATGCCGTAACGGGCACTGGCGATCTTGCCGATGGGGCCGTCCACCCTCCACTCGATCTGGCCCGGCGTGCCACTCACCAGGGCCAGATAGCGCTTCTCCACCTGGCCGTCGTGGAAGCGCTTCGACAGCCAGGCAGCTGCCCGCTTGTGTTTGGGAAAGAGCATCACCCCTGAGGTGCCGCGGTCCAGGCGGTGGATCACCCGGGCCGGTTCGGGGTTCCCCTGCCGGCGGAAGTACTCGCTTGCCCAGTACTCCAGGGTTCCCTTGAGCTGATAGGGGGTACGCTGGGTGTTGACACCGGCCGGCTTGTTCAGGGCGATCAGGTCGTCATCCTCATGGAGCAGCGCCTCCTGCGGCAGCACAAGGTCGCGGAAGCGGCCCGGTTCCATGACGCCGACGTCGATGGTATCGCCGCTTCTCACCATCCGTGAGGCAACCCGCACCATGCTGCCGTTCAGGTTGCAGCCGCCCCGGTCGATGATCCGCCGCGCCTCGGACTTGCTGACCTGGTCGCAGAGCAGGGAAAGCGCCTCGTCCAGCCGCCGGCCGGAGACTTCGTCGTTGATTGTTTTCTTGATGATCATGCCCCGTTTCTACCCCCTTGGCGTGGAGGATGCAAATGAATTTCACGGTGGCGAAAGAGGGGCATATCTGCTATCGTGACCAACCATGCTCCAGCCAGCAACACGAGACACAAGAGCCTTAAGCGGCCCGACCCGGCTCGCGCACCTGTTCATGAGCCAGTTTATCCAGCCGGGCGACCTTGCCGTGGACGCCACCTGCGGCAACGGCCATGACACGCTGCTACTGGCCAACCTGGTTGGCCCCTCCGGCAGGGTCTGGGCCTTCGACGTCCAGGAACGGGCCATCAGCGCCACCAGCCGGAGGCTGGGCCAGGCCGGCATGGCCGAACGGGTGGAACTGATCCTGGGGGGACACGAATCCCTGGCCGAACAGGTGCCGACGCCGGTCAGGGGAGTGATGTTCAACCTGGGCTACCTTCCCGGCGGCGACCGTAGCATCATCACCCGGCCGAAAACAACCCGAACCGCACTGGACCAGGCCCTGAGTCTGCTCCTGCCCGGCGGCATCCTGGCCGTAACCGCCTACCCCGGCCACGCTGGCGGCGATTGTGAAGAAGAGATGCTCAGGGAGTGGTCCGCCACCCTCCCCCAGCCTTTGTTCCACGCCTGGCGCATGGGGCAGGTCAACACACCGCCTGGCGCCCCCTATCTAATTCTGATCCAAAAGGCAGCCTGATGCTCCGCACCCTGCTCCCTTTCATGACAACGCTGCCTGCGCTGGCCTACTGCCTGATCTCGCTGGTCTGCGCCCGCCGCTACTTCCGCGCCCCGCGGCAGATGCGCTGCAGCGCGCCGCCTGCCGTATCCATCCTCAAGCCGGTCAAGGGGATGGACCAGGAGAGCTACCAGAACTTCGCCTCCTTCTGCCGGCAGGAGTATGCCGGACAGGTGCAGCTGCTCTTCGCCCTGGCATCGCCCGAGGACCCGGCTGCGGCGGTGATCCGGCAACTGATGGCCGACTTTCCCGACCGCGACATCTGCCTGACCGTCAATCCGGCCATTCACGGCCCCAACTACAAGGTTTCCAACCTGATCAACGCCTTCCCGCAGGCGAAGTACGACATCATCATCGTCTGCGACAGCGACATCCGGGTTTCCCCCGACTACCTGGCCTCGGTCACTGCCCACTTCCGCGACCACAGAGTCGGCCTGGTCAGCTCCCTGTACCGCACCTCGCAGGTGCACGGCATCGCCACCGCCATGGAGGCTACCGGCTTCACGACCGAGATGATCCCCAACGTCATGGTTGCGCTGCAACTGGAGGGACTCTCCTTTGCCCTGGGGGCATCCATGGCCGTCCGGCGCGAGGCGCTGCTCTCCATGGGGGGCTTCGGGGCGCTGGCCGACTACCTGGCAGACGACTACCAGCTGGGCAACAAGCTGCACCGCTGCGGATGGCGCATCGCCCTGGACGACTGCTTCGTAGAGAGCATGGTTTCAGCCGAGAACCTGGCAACGACCTTCAGCCGGCAACTGCGCTGGGCCCGCACCATGCGTGTCAGCCGGCCTGGCGGCTACCTGGCATCCGGCATCACCCTCCCCTTTCCGGCTGCCCTGCTGGCAATCCTGGTGGCGCCAACCCCGACCGTTGCCCTGGCATCGGCGGGGCTGCTCTACCTGGCGCGCCTCTCGGTCGCCACCCTATACAGCCGCCGGTTCGTCCGCGACGGCCTGCTCCCTTGCTGGCTCTGGCTGATTCCTGTGCGTGACATGCTCTCCTCTGTCAGCTGGGCGCTCTCCTTCCTGGGCAACCGGGTGGAGTGGCGCGGCAGCCGCTTCCTGCTGAAGCCGGGGGGCAAACTGGAAGAGCTTGTATGACACCCGGATGCACGCCCTGGCCGCTACTGGCCGTTTTCCGCTTTACTTTTGCCAAAAATGTGCAGTATAAATCTGAGTCCGTATAATCATTGAGGTATTGTTTTGTCTGCACTGATTCAAGCAATAGGCCATTCAACCATTGGCTCCATACGCGCGCTGGGAAGGATGGGGTGGTTTCTGGTCCACTCCTTCATCACCATGGTCCGGACACCGGGCAACCCGGTACACGTCCTCAAGCAACTCTCCTTCATCGGCGCGAAATCCCTCTTCGTCATCTTCCTGACCGCCGCCTTCACCGGCATGGTACTGGGCCTGCAGGGATACTACACCCTGACCAAGTTCGGCTCCGAGGGAATGCTGGGCACGGCCGTGGCCCTTTCCCTGATCCGCGAACTGGGACCGGTACTCACGGCGCTGATGGTGACCGGCCGGGCCGGCAGCGCCATCGCCGCCGAAATCGGCATCATGCGCATCACCGAGCAGATCGATGCCCTGGAAACCATGGCGCTGGACCCCTTCAAATACCTGATCACCCCCAAACTCATCGCTGCCATGATCGCCCTGCCGCTCCTGTGCGCCATCTTCGACACGATCGGCATCTACGGTGGCTGGCTGGTGGGGGTCAAACTGTTGGGGGTCAACCCGGGGGCCTACTTCTCCGAGATGGAGAAGTCGGTGGTCTGGCGCGACGTCTACTCCGGCTTCGCCAAGTCGTTCTCCTTCGGCGTCATCATCGCCTGGATCGGCTGCTATAAGGGGTACTTCGCCGGCCATGGCGCCGAAGGGGTCTCCAAGGCAACCACCGAGGCGGTGGTGCTCACCTCTGTCCTGATCCTGGTCTGGGACTACTTCCTCACATCGGTGCTCTTGTGATCAAACTGACCAACGTGCATAAATCCTTCGGCCCCCAGAAGGTACTGGACGGACTGGATCTCTCCATTCCCGCCGGACAGATAACCGCCATCATCGGCCCCAGCGGCGAGGGAAAGAGCGTCCTGATCAAGCACATGATCGGCCTGCTGAAGCCGGACAACGGCGCCATCGAGGTTGACGGGGAGAGCATCCTGGGACTGCGCCGCCAGCACCTGAACAGGGTGCGCGAGAAGTTCGGCATGCTCTTCCAGGGCGCGGCCCTGTTCGACTCCATGAACGTCTTCGACAACGTGGCCTTCCCGCTGAGGGAGAAGACAAAACTGTCCAAGGACGAAATCCGGGCACGGGTACTCTCGGCACTGGAGGACGTGGGACTGAAGAACGTGGAGCGCAAATTCACCGACGAGCTGTCCGGCGGCATGAAGAAACGGGTGGGACTGGCCCGGGCGCTGCTGCTCAAGCCCAAGATCATCCTCTTCGACGAACCGACCACCGGGCTGGACCCGATCATCAAGCGGGCCATCCACCAGTTGATCCGGGACACCCACGCAAAATTCGGCTTCACCGCCGTGATCGTCTCCCACGAGATCCCGGCGATCTTCGACATCGCACAAAACGTGGCAATGCTCTACAAGGGAAAGATCCTGCAGTTCGGCACCACGGACGAGGTCAGAACCTCCAGCCACCCGGTGGTGCGGCAGTTCATCAGCGGCGACCTGGACGGCCCCATACAGATGGTATAATCACGTACTCCGCACAGCCCGGAGGCCGGAACGACCGCGGTTGCCGCGTTCCTCGCCGCGAATCCGGGCGGACAAACAGACAGAAGAGCAGTTGAACAGGGTGTGAACATGAACATGGCAAAACTGGAAATGACCGTCGGCGTCTTCATGATCGTCGGCATACTCTGCCTGGGGTACATCTCCATCAAGCTGGGCAAGATGGAGATCATGGGCGGCGACTACTACACTATCTCCGCTGGCTTCGACTCCGTCTCGGGACTCAAGCCGGGCGCGAGCATCGAAGTGGCCGGAGTCGAGGTGGGCAAGGTTGAGCGCATCGCCCTGGACCCCAAGAGCAACGACCGCGCCTTGGCCTACATGAAGATCAAGAGCGGTGTCAAAATCACCGATGACGTGATCGCCTCGGTGCGCACCAGCGGCATCATCGGCGACAAGTTCATCAAGCTGAAGCCGGGCGGCTCGGACACCTACCTCAAAGACAGAGACATGATCTTCGAGACCGAATCAGCCATCGACATCGAGGAACTGGTCAGCAAGTTCATCCATGGCAAGGTGGAGTAGCGGGAGCGCCGGAACACAACCGGATGCCCATCATATAAAAAGAGGACAGTTACTATGATCGCACGAAGAGTTTATGGATTGCTGCTCGTGGCAGGATTGCTGCTGACAGGCACCGCCATGGCCGAAGAAGCTCCGGTCCAGCAGGTTGAGCCCCGAACAGCGGAAGAACGTACCCTGCCGACCGAGGCGGCTGCCCCGTCCGGGGAGACTGCCAGCGACGCCGGACAGCCAAAGCAGCCGCTCTCGGCTACGGACGGAACGGCCGATGATGACGAGTACACCGATAATAACGGCATCGAAGAGGTAAGCATTGCTGACCCGATCGAACCGCTGAACCGGTTAATGTTCAAATTCAACGACAAGCTCTATTTCTGGGCTCTCAAACCGGCAGCACAGGGATACAGCTTTATCGTGCCGGAACCGGCGCGCGTCTCGGTGAAGAACTTTTTCTCGAACGTGAAGATGCCCATACGGTTCGTCAACACCCTCCTGCAAGGGAAGTTCGAGGGAGCAAGCACCGAGCTTGCCCGTTTCTGCATCAATAGCACCATGGGGCTGGCCGGCTTCTTCGATGTCGCCAAGAGCCATTTCGAACTTAACGCCTATGACGAGGATTTCGGGCAGACCCTCGGATTCTACGGCATGGGTGGAATGATGTATATCGTCTGGCCGGTCATGGGCCCCTCGACGCTGCGAGACTCGGTGGGGATGGCGGGCGACTCCGTGCTGAACCCAGCAAGCTACATCACCCCGTTCGGTGCCGCCCTGGGGGTAAAGGTGTTCGAAGTGGTCAACAAGACATCACTGGAACTGGGTACCTATGAGGACATCATCGCGGCTTCAGTCGAACCTTACATCGGTGTGAGGGACGGCTTTATCCAACTCAGAAAAAAACAAATCAACAAATAAGCGGGAGAACACATCATGTTGCAACGCACCTTACTCATTCTGCTGGCCCTTTTCTTCACCACAACCCACGCATTCGCCACCCCCACCGACGACGTCAGGAAGACCGTCGACCAGGTGATACATATTGTTGCCGACAAGGACATGAAACGCAACGACCAGAAGCGCCGTCAGGCGCTGAAGAGATCCATCAGTGTCCTCTTCGACTACAACGAAATGGCCAAGCGCTCCCTCGGCAGGCACTGGAACGACCGCAGCCAGGAAGAGAGGAAGCAGTTCTCCGACCTGTTCGCCAGCCTGCTGGAGAAGACCTACGCCAACAAGATCGAATCCTACAACAATGAAAAAGTGATCTACCTCAGGGAAAACATCGCCGCCAACCGCGCCGAAGTAAAATCAAAAATTGTTACAGCAAAACATGACGAGTACACCATGGACTATCGCCTGCTCAACCAGGGCGGAAAATGGATGGTTTACGACGTGGTCATCGAAGGAGTCAGCCTGATCTCAAATTACCGCAGTCAATTCAACAAGATAATCACCGCCAACGGCTATGGCGAACTGGTGAAAAAACTGCAGGGCAAATCCGGCGACCTGAAGGCTCCACAGGCAAATTAAATTTCTTGACACACGGTTTAGCCCTGTGATAAACGACGTTTGCAGCAAGTTTCGGAAGGTCCTGCAGAACGTTGAAGAACCAGTGTTTTATTCGGCTTTGCGGTTTTCCTGCACCAGACTCCGGAAACTTTGGCGGTAGTACCACTCATTGTTCCGGCATAGCACCGGAGAAAAAAGGAGGTAGGAAATGGCAAAGGGCAAGGTTAAGTGGTTCAACGACACGAAGGGTTTCGGTTTTATCGAGCAGGAAGGCGGCGAGGATGTCTTCGTGCATTTCTCCGCAATCCAGGGCGAAGGCTTCAAATCCCTCTCCGAGGGTGACGAAGTGACCTTCGACATTACCCAGGGCCCCAAAGGCCTGCAGTCCGCCAATGTGGTGAAGGTTCGCTAATTCCTTCGTTTTCAACTGAGAATAAAAAAGCCCGCTGAGCAATCAGCGGGCTTTTTTTGTGCCTTTTCCTCGCCCAGCTTTTCTCTCCCTGCCGGGATGAATCACTCCCTGCCCAACGGAGTGGGGTCTCTTCGCGCTTACCGCTTCCGACCTGCCCGCCGTCAGCAACACAGTGGCCAACTCCTCCCGCCCCAGCAGAGCGAGAGCCTCGAGAACCTTCTTGCGCTCCCCGGGCAGATGGCCGAGCAGGAGCGCTTTCTGCAGCCCCTTCTCCCGGTCGCTGGTCGCCACGTACAGCTTTTCCCCTGTCTCAGGATCAATTCCGCTGTAATACATGCATGTAGCGCAGGTGCCGGGAGTAGGGGTGAAGTCCTGCACCTGTTCGACCCGCAGACCGAGCCGTTGCAGGGCCAGCGCCAGTTCGAGCATATCAGCCAAGGAGCAGCCGGGGTGGCCGGAAATCAGATACGGCACGATGCCCTGCGGCTTGCCGAGGCGCCTGCTCTCTTCGCGAAAGCGGGACAGGAAACGCTCGAAAACCGCCAGTCCCGGTTTGCGCATCAGCATCGTGACCCGTTCCACCAGATGCTCCGGCGCCACCTTGAGCAATCCCCCCACATGGTGAGCGATCAGTTCCCGGCAGTAGGCCGGCTGCCGTTCCAGCAGATCGTAGCGCACCCCCGACGACACCGCAACATGACGTACCCCCGCGAAGTCGCGGGCCGCATGCAGCAGGCGGACGGCTCGCCGGTCATCCACGATCAGATGCCGGCACTGCTTCGGGAAGAGGCAGCTCTCCCTGCGGCAGCATTTCATGGCTGCGGAATCGCCACAGGAGAGTCCGTACATATTGGCGGTGGGTCCACCGATATCGCTGATGCTGCCCCGGAACCAGGGCTTGCGAACCAGTTCGCGGATCTCGCTCTCCACGGAAGACTGACCGCGGGACTGGATCAGCTTCCCCTGATGCATGGCAATGGCGCAGAAAGAGCAGCCGCCGAAACAGCCGCGATGACTGGTTATGGAGCACCTGATCTGCTCCCAGGCCGGGATCGTTTCACCATAGGATGGATGGGGAGCCTTCTCGAAAGGAAGGGCGTAGAGACTATCCATCTCCGCCTCCTCCAGCGGCAAAGAAGGGGGAGCGCAGACCAGCAGGCGATCGCCATGGCGCTGGACGATGGTCCGGCCGTTATAGGGGTTCTGTTCCCTGCTTGCCAGCCGGAACGCCTCGGCAAACTTCAGCCGGTCGCTGCCGCACTCCTCAAAGCAGGGGATCTCCAGGTGATCGGTTAGATGATGACCGGCCTTTTCAACCCAGCAGGTACCGCGCAGCCCCCGTATATCCGCCAGAGACTCACCCCGCCCCATGCGTTGCGCCAGTTCCAGCATCGAACGTTCGGCCATGCCGTAGAGCAGGAGATCGGCCTTGGCGTCGAAGAGCAGCGAACGCCGCACACGGTTTTCCCAGTAATCGTAGTGGGCGAAGCGTCGCAGCGAGGCCTCGATCCCGCCGATTACCACCGGCACATCGCGGAAGGCCTCCTTCAGCCGGGAGGTATAGATCAGGGTGGCCCGGTTGGGGCGGGCACCGTGGCGGTTGCCCGGAGTGTAGGCATCGTCATGACGCAGCTTGCGTGCCGGCGTGTAGTGGGCCACCATGGAATCCATGGCTCCCGCCGATGCGGCGAAGAAGAGCCGCGGCCTGCCCAAGGCCATGAAGGGTTCCACTGAGCGCCAGTCAGGCTGGGCAATGACGCCGACCCGGAAGCCGTGTTTCTCCAGCCAGCGGGCCAGGAGCGGCACACCGAAGGCGGGGTGATCCACATAGGCATCGCCGTTGACGAAAATAACGTCCAGTTGCTCCCAGCCACGCCTATGCATCTCTGATCTTGTTGTGGGTATGAATGCCATGGGTTTCCTGGCGCGTTCCGCGCGGGATGGTTGCAGCCTGAGTCAATGGGGAATCAGACAGGGTTGACGAGCAGGGTGAACAGGGCGGTCACGAAAGGAGCGGCTGGCCCGGCAGGTTCCAGCGCTTCCCCTCCCGGCAACCGGCGACATCGAGTATGCGGACGCCCCGCGACTAGAGACACGGAACCGCACTACACCTGAAATCAAGGCAAAGAATAGCATCTGTTGCCGTTTCGCGGTTGAGTTTTTTTCGCGCCATGTCATCACCTATGGTTCGCACGGCTCGCTGTCACTACAGCGACCAGATTAGACTTTTGGGGAAGCCTGAAAGCCTGGTTAATTCATTACAAATGAATCAGCCAGCAGACCCCACCCGCCCCATAAACACCGTTTCGCCGACACTAGAGTCCATTCGCGCCACATACCGGCAACAATTGCATGACGAACACAAAAAAGCCTTCACACAAACCAAGACTATGTGAAGACAGGAGATCAAATGAGTTGCCCCCTACCATCCGAAATCGCCAAGACACACCTATCTGCTGCTTTATACGTCATTTTTTATATCCAGGCCTTTCATGTCGTACAGAAATTTATATTGTCAACGACCAGTATCTTCATTTGGTATTTATAATATTTATTATGTTGTTTTTAATCTTTTTCCCAAGTATACAAAAACAACGTTTTAAATATAAATCAAATACAGTCGATCAAACCTCGTGGGGAGATCGTATCAATCATTGGGGCTCTCAGAGAAAGCCGGGATGCTGAAATATTTCATGGGATATTTTGTAGGCATTCCGGCTTTCTCGGTTAACGATCCGAAATAAGCACAATCTCTGAGTTTCAAACTGTATGCCAACACCAAGAAGCGCATACAGATTCCTGCAGGCAGGCAACATCTCAATTCAAAGGAGAATGTACACATGGCATTAGCAGATCAGACGTTCGGTTTTTTCATCCCTAGCGTAACACTGTTGGGTCTCGGCTGCTCGAAAGAAGCAGGCGAACAGGCTAAAGCGCTTGGCGCAACGAAACTGTTGATCGTCACCGACGCGGGCCTTGCCAAGATGGGTGTTGCCGACACTATCAAAGGCTATGTTGAAGCAGCCGGCCTCCAGGCCGCCATTTACCCCGGTGCAGAGCCGAACCCGACCGACAAGAACGTACACGATGGCGTAAAAGCCTATCAGGACAACAAGTGTGATGGCATTATCTCCCTCGGCGGCGGCAGCTCCCATGACTGCGGCAAGGGTATCGGCCTTGTTATCGCTGGCGGCGGCAACATCCGCGACTACGAAGGCGTCAACAAGTCAACCAAAGTGATGCCTCCGTTCCTGGCTATCAACACCACCGCCGGTACCGCCTCCGAAATGACCCGCTTCTGCATCATCACCAACACCGACACCCATGTCAAAATGGCTATCGTTGACTGGCGTGTAACTCCGAACATCGCCATAGATGACCCCCTGATGATGGTTGGCATGCCGCCGAAACTGACCGCCGCAACCGGCATGGACGCACTGACCCACGCTGTCGAAGCGTATGTTTCCATCATCGCCAACCCGATCACCGACGCTTGCGCCATCAAGGCTATCGAACTGATCGCCAAGAACCTGAGCCCGGCTGTTGCCAACGGCGAAGACCTGGTTGCCCGTGACGCCATGGCATATGCCGAATATCTGGCCGGTATGGCATTCAACAACGCCAGCCTCGGCTATGTTCACTCCATGGCTCACCAGTTGGGCGGTTTCTACAACCTGCCCCACGGCGTCTGCAACGCCATCCTGCTGCCCGTCGTCAGCCAGTTCAACCTGATCGCCTGCCCGCAGCGTTTTGCCGACATCGCCGTTGCTCTCGGCGAGTGCATCGACGGCCTGTCGGTAACCGAAGCCGGCCAGAAAGCCATCGACAGAATCAAGTCCCTGTCCGCTTCCATCGGCATTCCTGCCAACCTGACCGAGCTGGGCGTAAAAGAAGCCGACCTGAAGATTATGTCCGAAAACGCCAAGAAAGACGCTTGCCAGCTGACCAACCCGCGTAAAGCCACGTTGGACGAAGTCATTAGCATCTTCAAAGCTGCTCTGTAATCAACGCAAGAATACTCTGCATGTATTGTTTTTTGATGTGCCGGGCCAGTGGTAACAATTTGTGCCCGATATGGTCCATTCTTAGAGACTGGCCCGGTCCCCTTTAACCGGGGGTACTTCCAAACTGAGGATGGTCACCAGAAAGGGGAGGAGCCTGCGCACCAACGTTCAAGGCTCCAAAAACCGGCTTGAGGCCACCTCAAATCAGTCGGTCAGATGTGAAAAAGGCCCCCAGTATATCTGGGGGCCTTTTTGCAAGCATGAACCTGCTGACAAACACGACACGAACTTTTGGACTGCCTGAATCTTTACCACGCACTATTTCGCATCAATCCAGATAACAGAAAGACTTGAGGTAAAATCGTCACCACTTGAGCGCCAAATCGACAGTGGCAGGCGGTAACCTCATGCGTTCGACTAGTTACTGCCGCTGGTCTGGGCCTTGATCTTTTCATTGGGGCTGATTTCCAACTGAACACGACGGTTCAATGCACGATTTACCTCTGTATCGTTGGGAACCGCGGGACGGCTTGAGCCGTACCCGATTGCCGTCATCCTGGAGCTTGGAACGCCGTTGGCAGCAAGAAAGTCGCGAACCTGATTGGCCCGCCTTTGACTGAGTGGCTGGTTAATCTTATCGGAACCGGTCGAATCGGTGTGGCCCTGGATGATGATGTTGGTTTCGGAACTCTTTAGCGTAGCCGCGGCCTTGGCCAGCGATTCTTTCGCCGACGTTTTCAGCTCGTCCTTCCCGGTGTCAAACAGGATTCCTGATGGCAAGGCGACATACACGTTCTCTCCATCGCGGACTACTTCCGCTTCAGGCATATTCTTCTTTAAGGCAGCCGCCTGCCGGTCCATATAGTTACCAATGCCACCACCAACAACCGCGCCGGACAGCCCGCCGATCGCCGCTCCTTTCCCCCCGCCGATCAGCGCACCAAGACCTGCGCCTACTGCAGCACCGCCCACTCCACCGATGGCGGTCCTCTTGTACTCGTAGCTGCCATCCGGGTTTGTAGCACAACCACCCATCATGAGACCCACCGTTGAAGCGCAAACAATGACCTTCACAACCCATTTAGATTTCATAACGTACCTCCCCATTTATTTGAGTTACCGCGCTTGCGACGAGTCGCTTGCATGATGTTTGCAGACACCGACAACCTGTCTTATGCTGCCAGGGCTGCAGCTTCCAGCCTGATTCGTCGACAGTACCATCGACTTGACACTACTACACTCTGCCTCTCTGATTGTCCGGCAGCTCCATCATCAGTATTTTCCCTGTGAAGGTCATCACGTCCCACGATATTTTCATCTGACATCCAGCCTGCAACCAGACTGGCATCCTGTTCAGCGGCACGTGAACCGGCTTGCATTTCCATTTTACCACTCCCGCCACCAATTTCAGCAGAGGTCTCCCCTAACGGGCTTTTGACTTTCTCAATCTTTAAAATTGTGAGACGTGAAACAAACGACCTGGAAAGCAAGCTGTTGAGCGCCGACATCATCTGGGAGAATTTCCGGGTATTCAGAGGGATGTGTACGACCATCTCATAACAGACGAGAAAGACGACCTGCTGCATCTTCTGGTCAAGAAGGTCGTTTATTATGAGGAGCCGGAAGTTGATGCGGATGGCAACAAGGCGGGGAAAATAAAAATGGATCTATAGGAGTTGCCGCCCTTTGCTCCAGTTCCGTTAAGAACCTTCATCACTACTACGGGCTGCTCCGCCCCTGTGCCCCGCATCGGTACTCTCACACTTGTGGGGACCACCCACTTGCGTTTCTCCCTTGGCATCGGGGCGACAGGTTCCCATGTTCCGTACAAAAGCCTGAATCAAGTTCACGCCGCCTTTATGCCGGACGCCAACTGGGCATTAAACAGGTTTCCCCCAGTCTTATCCCGGATCGGTGGTGCCACCCGGTTTTGACGTCATCTTTACGCTTTCGACACGTCGTCGGTCGGTTCACTTTCGTTCGTCTCCTTGATTCTTACCTGACAGGGTGATACTTTGCCTTTTCCTCAACGCTCACCACAAGGGTTCTTTACCCCTGCAGCTTGAGGCGGTTTGAAGCCCGCTCCTGCAAGCAGACTCCGAGGGGCCGGCCCTCATCTTTCGTACAGCACCGCACATCAGAATTTGCGTCCTTCTGTGCGTTCATGGCGCACCACCACCCGGCATGCGGGTCCGCACCGGGCGGTTCGATAGAATTACCGGGCCGTAGCCTCTGACCCCGTTGCTCGCACCGGACAACGGTAATGGCGAACCAAGCACGATCTAGGAAGGGCCAGCGTAAGAGCCGAATTCACCAGAAGCATAGACACCTTTACCATTGGTGCTTTTTGCTGCCGCAATTCGTCTGAGTTTCGGGGCGTTCCAGACCTGACGGTCTATGGTTTGAATTCCGCGCGTTTTTTCGGAAGTCTGTTTCATCCTGTTTTCTCCTTGTCTTTAACAGTCTTTCCACAAAAGCACCGATGCCTGGCTTTGCAGGTGCTGTTTCAGTACACGTATCGTGGTCGCCGACATTTACCGGAATGATTTCCTGATCCTGTAGCAGAAATTCAAGGATAATGCGATAGGAAAGAGTGATTGAGATCGAGGGAAAACACCGGTGCCTGGCTTTGTATATGGTGATTTCAGAGGGTGCAGGGACGGGGTCGGGATTGCACATTGAGGGTAACGGTGCAGAGCTGCACTCATGACCCGCACGTTTCCAGGCCATACCTGTCGCATCAAAGGGCAGGCACCGCAGCGGCTGCAGATCATTTCCTCCCCAGGGGCAGGCCCGGTTCGGTCAGGTGCCCGGGACACATGGCCTGATCCAACTCCGCCGGAGTCATCAAGGCCCGCGACAGGACGATCTCGCGGATGGAGCGGCCAGTGGCCATGGATTCCTTGGCCACCTCGGCAGCGGCGTCGTAGCCGATGGATGGCGCCAGAACCGTCACCAGCCCCAGGGATTCCTCCAGGTAGCGTCGACAGCGCTCCCCATTGGCGATAATGCCGCTGACGCAGGAGTCGCTGAACCTGCCCAGGCAATTCTTTAACAGCTCCAGTGAAAACAGCAGGTTATAGGCAATGAGCGGCATCATCACGTTCAGCTCCAGCTGGCCCGCCTGGGCCGCCAGCATCACCGCCTGGTCGCACCCCATGACCTGGTAGCAGACCATGTTGGTCATCTCCGCCATGGAGGGGTTGACCTTGCCCGGCATGATCGACGAGCCGGGCTGGACCGCCGGCAGGCGGATCTCGTCCAGCCCGGTGCGCGGCCCGGAGGAGAGCAGGCGCAGGTCGTTGGCGATGCGGCCAACCGTCACCGCCGTGCGGCGCAGGGCGGATGAGAGCGCCAAGAAGGGGTCCATGTTCTGCATGGCCTCGAACAGGTCGGGCGCCGCCTTCAGCTGAAAGCCGGTGGCAATGGCCAGTTCCTCGAGCATCGCCCTGATATAGGCCGGTTCGGCATTCAGGCCGCTTCCGACTGCGTTGCCGCCAATGCCCAGCTCCTGCAGGGCCGGAATGCACGCCTCGAGGCCTTCGCCATTTCTCCTGACGGCGGCGGCATAGGCGCAAAACTCCTGCCCCAGGCGGATCGGGACGGCGTCCTGCAGATGCGTTCGCCCCGATTTGAGAATCCGATCGAACTCCTCCCCCTTTGCCGCCAGGCTGTTCACCAGCCCGGTCAGCGCTTCCAGCAGCGGCTCCAACAGCTCCAGGGATGCCAGCCGGATAGCGGTGGGGATGACGTCATTGGTGGACTGGGCCATGTTGACATGGTCATTGGGATGCAGAGACGAAAAATCGCCCCGTTGGCGACCGAGCAGTTCCAGGGCGCGGTTGGCCAGCACCTCGTTGACATTCATGTTGTGGGAGGTTCCTGCCCCGGCCTGAAAGGGATCAACCACGAACTGATCGGCCAGTCCGCCGCCCAGGACCTCGTCAGCCGCCGCGACGATGGCGTCACCGATGGCAGCGGGCAGCCTGCCGGTGGACATGTTGGCCCGGGCAGCGCACTTCTTGATAATCACCACGGCCCAGACATAGGCCGGGTGGGGCTTAAGCCCCGAGAGGGGAAAGTTCCGTACGGCCCGTGCCGTCTGGGCGCCATAGTATGCCGATGCCGGAACATCCATTTCTCCCAGCGAATCCCGTTCCCGACGCATACACATGACTGCTTCCTCCTCAGCTGTTACGGAAATGGTTGCCCAGGCCGCCCGATCCGGACGGAACTCGGGGGCAGGCGACATGTTTACTGCCGGAGCATGGTACAATCATACCCTGCCGTGAGGCACAGTCCACAGAGGCAGACGAATCAGGGAGGGCGGGGATATGGGTACAGGTTTGAAAGAAGGGGCGGCAAGGGATTATGCCATCGTGCTTGCCGGGGAGGCGGGACAGGGCATACAGGTCATCGAATCGCTCCTGACCCGGGCCTTTCGCCGGGAGGGATACCATGTTTTTTCCTCCCCGGAGTTCATGTCCCGCATCCGCGGCGGCAGCAACTCGACCCTGCTGCGCATCGGGGCAGAGCCGGTACGTGCCTGGTCCGACCGTTGCGACCTCTGCGTTGCCTTCGACCAGAAGGCGCTCGCCCACCTGGGAGACAGGATCGGGCCCGCCACCCTTGTCCTGGGAGACGGCCTGAAGGGAATCGAGGGACAGCAGTTCATCGATGTTCCCCTTGCACGGCTGTCAGAGGCCGCGGGGGGGAGACTGTTCGCCAACACCATCGCCGCCGGCATGATCTGGGGACTGTTCCACGCCCCCCCGGAGACGCTGGAACAGGCTGTCAAGGGTGTGTTCAGAGGAAAAGCGGCTGAAGCCATCGACCACAACCTGGTTGCTGCAAAAAGCGGCATGGACGTCGGCAGGGAGCTCAGGCGAACGGGGCGGATGTCCCTGGCGCTTCCCCCGCCCGACAGCGGCCGGAAGGACCTGCACCTCACCGGCACCGAGGCCATTGCCCTGGGCGCCATGGCCGGCGGCTGCAACTTTGTCTCCTTCTACCCCATGTCCCCTTCAACGGGGGTGGCATCGTTTCTTGCAAAGCATGGCCACGACTTCGGCATCATCGTCGAACAGGCCGAGGACGAGATCTGCGCTGCCACCATGGTGCTCGGCGCCTGGTATGCCGGAGCCAGGGCGCTCACCACAACGTCCGGCGGCGGCTTTGCCCTGATGAGCGAGGCGCTCAGCCTCGCCGGCGTCACCGAGAGCCCCATGGTCATCCTGCTTGCCCAGCGTCCGGGGCCTGCCACCGGGCTCCCCACCAGGACCGAGCAGGGAGACCTGAACCTGGCGCTCCATGCCGGCCATGGGGACGTTCCGCGAATCATCCTGGCCCCCGGCAATCCCCAGCAGGCCTTTGACTGCGCACGGGACGCTTTCCGGCTGGCCGACGCCTATCAGGTGCCGGTGATCATCCTGACCGACCAGTACCTGATGGATTCCGGCGTTGACGGGGAGGGCTTTCAGCCACCCGATCCTCCCTTCGAATCAACAGCCGTCGCTGCCATGCCCGGCTACCGGCGCTACGCCCTGACGAAAAACGGGATCTCTCCCCGCGCCATCCCCGGGTGGGGAGCAGGGCTGGTCGTATGCGACAGCCATGAGCACAACGAGGACGGCCACATCGACGAAACCCCCTCCACGCGAACGGAGATGGTCGACAAGCGTCTCCGCAAGTTGGCCGCCATCGTTGAAAACACGCCGCCACCCCAGTGGATCGGCCCGGAAGATGCGACCAGCCTGGTCATCTGCTGGGGCTCGACACGGGAGATCGTGCTGGAGGCCGTGGCCGGCCCGGGGATGGAGCGTCTGGCCGTCATGCATTTCCAGCAGCTCTTCCCGCTGCACGGGGAGACCGGAAGGCGCCTGCAGAGGGTGGACAACCTGATCCTGGTGGAGGGCAATGCCAGCGGACAGCTCGGCCAGCTTCTCAGGGGAACCTGGGGCATCACCTGCCGGCACCGCATTCTCAAATACAATGGCCGGCAGTTTTCCGTCGAAGAGCTGCGAACCAGACTGGGAGAGATCGTTGCACAGGGGGAGCACACATGAACAGCAGCGTTTTTGATTCCAACGAGAAGGATATGTCCTGGTGCCCGGGATGCGGCAATTTCAGCATCCTGACCGCCGTCAAGAAGGCTCTGGCCGAACTGGAGCTGTCCCCCGACCGGGTCGTCACGGTGTCGGGCATCGGCCAGGCGGCAAAGCTGCCCCACTATCTGGCCACCCACTACCACAACGGACTCCACGGCCGCGCGCTTCCCACCGCCACCGCCATCAAGGCGGCCAATCCCCTGCTGACGGTGATCGTCGCAAGCGGCGACGGCGACATCTACGCCGAGGGGGGCAATCACTTCCTGCATGCCATCAGGCGGAACCCGGACATAACCACCATCGTCCACAACAACATGGTTTACGGCCTTACCAAGGGCCAGGCCTCACCCACCAGCCAGAGGGGCTTCCTGACCCCCATCCAGGTTCAGGGCGTAACCAGTGAACCATTCAACCCGCTGACCGTCGCCATCTCGCTGAACGCCCCCTTCGTGGCCAGGGCCTTTGCCGGCGACATCCCCGGGACCAGCGCGATCCTGAAACGGGCGATCCGGCACCGGGGCTACGCCTTGGTGGACATCCTGCAGCCCTGCGTCACCTTCAACCAGGTCAATACGTTCCACTGGTTCAGGGAAAACAGCTACTATCTGGAGGAGAGCCACGATAGGAGCAACCGGGAGGAGGCCTTCCGACGCGCCTCGGAGGTTGACAGGCTGCCGCTGGGAATCTTTTTTGAGCACGAGGGGCGTCCGACGTTCGAGGAGAGTTGCGGAGTCTTTCAGGATGATGCCAGGCCGCTTTTCAGGCGCAGGGTTGACCGGGAGAAGCTGGGCGCCCTGATCGACAGTTACCGCGCCTGAGGGTCCAAGCGCCACGACTCCCGGAGACAGGGGCAAAAACCATGCGCGCTTCCCGCCTCCTCCGTGGCTGTCCGGTGCCCGGCGCGGCGCGCCAGCTCCACGAGCAACTCCCGCGTCCCCAGGACCACAACGGGACTGGCGGCAGGGTCAAGCCAGGCAAGAACCTTCACCATGCTTTCTTCCGCCAGAGCCACGCATCCCCGGGTGGCCTCCCCCTCTCCCAGGCGCACATGGATGAAGATGGCGCTCCCCGCCCCCCTGACCACCGGGTCGGTGTTGTACTCGACGACGATAGCGTACCGGTACCGGTCGTCGTCCAGCTTCATCACCTCGAAGGAGGAGGCGGAGGTCTCCCCCCTTTTCACCCAGCGGTTGTAATCGGCAGAGGAGGGGTCGTCCACCCAGAGGTCGTCCTTCCCCACCCAGAAATAGGGCATGCGGGTGGGGATTTCGGGGGCATAGCCAAAGGTGCGCCTGAGGGCGAAAACTCCCGTCGGTGTCCGCAGATCCCCCTCCCGCTTCCCGCCCGGCGGGGCGAAGCCCTTCTCGCCGATCAGCGCCGGCAGAGACGGAAAGGCGTAGCGCCATGCGCCCCCGCGCCTCTCCAGGGCATGGAGGGTGGCGCGGAAGCCGCGGGAATCGTCGCCGGTCACCAGCACGACCTGGGATGAGCCGTGGGCCAGGGTATCCAGAGATGCTTCCATCCATCCCGCCGGAGTCCCCTCCGGCGAACGTGCGGCCGACACCGATCCGATTGACAGAATGCAGAGTAAAACGGCTGAAAGAACATACCCGCCCAGTTTCCTCTTTTTCATTACCTCTCCCCGCGCCCGCTCATCCCTGGTTTTCCATCCATCCCCTCCCCCCCAGCACCCGGGCCACCAGCATACTGGAGACGTTGTCCCCCACGGCGTTGAGCATGGTGGCCGGCGCATCCACCAGGGTGCCGATCATGGTGACCAGGGCAAAGGCTTCCGGCGGAAAACCGTACAGGGAGAGGATCAACAGTTCCCCGATGGTGCCGCCGCCCGGAATGCCGCTGACCACCACGCCGGTCAGGAGGGCAATGCCCAGGGCGGTTGCGATCGGCTCGATGCCGGAAAAGGGGATGCGGAAGATACCAAAGAGAAAAGCTATCTTCAGCACCGCGGCCAGGCACGACCCTTCCATGTGCAGCGTGGCTCCGATGGGAATGACCACCTCGCTGATATCCCGGGGCACGCCGATCCTGTCAGCCGCCTGCAGGTTGGAGGGAATGGCCGCCATGGAGCTGCCGGTGGCCAGGGCCGTGACCGATGGCGGTATGATGTTGCGCCAGAACCTGCCGACACAGGAGACGCCGCCGGCGAGAAAGGCATACAGGCTGAAGGCGAGCAGATAGTAGGCGACGGCCAGGGGATAGTACAGTGCCATGGCCCGGCCGTAGGAGCCCAAAAGCTCCGGCCCGAAGGTTCCCACCAGGTAGGCGAAGTAGGCACACAGGCCGACCGGCGCATAGTACATGATGAAGGAGACCAGTTTCATCATCACCTCGTTGGCCGAAACCAGAAACGCGGCGAACGGTTTTCCCCTCTCCCCCACGGCGGAGGTGGCCAGGCCGGTCAGGATGGAGAACAGGATCAGGGCCAGCATGTTGTTCTTGGACAGGAGCAGCGGAAAATCGGAGACGGTGAAGGCCCCGACGATCTGGTCCACTGCCCTGAGGTGCCGGATTTCGCCAGCCGCGGCAAGGGGTATGGCGACACCAAAGGCGGGCGGGTAGAGGATGACGCCAAGGAGCATGACGCCGGAGGCGATGAATCCGGTTAGGACGAAGACCAGGAACATGACCGACAGAATCCTGCCCAGACGCCTGAGGTCGGTCATGGAAGCGACGGCAGACGAGATGGAGAAGAAGACCAGCGGAACGATCACCGTGAAGAGCAGGTTCAGGAATATGTCGCCCAGCGGCTTGAAGAGGACGGCGTCCTTTTTATAGACCACGCCCAGGCCGACGCCGGCGATGAGGGAGAGGATCAGCAGCAGGGAGAATCCATGGGATTTCAGGAACAACGGCACTCTGGTTTTCATGTTATCACGCCATGGCGATGGGCCGGGGAGTGTGAATAGTCGGCTCGGATTTCAAGGACGTCATGCTACCACTCCGCCGGCTTGAGGTGAAAGCCGTTTTTTCATCGGTGAAGTCCGGTTTTTTTGCTACAGTGCGCAGACGATACCCTACCGTGGAGCGCCCAGGTCATGGAAACACTTCCGCTGACAGAGGTGATCACACGAATACGCAAAGGAAAGCGACCCACACACCATGGCACTCCCCTCAACCATATATCGAACACAGCTTGAACTCTCCGACATCGATCGAGGAATGTACGCGACGATCCAGACCACCGCTGCCCAGCATCCCTCGGAAACCGGGGAGCGGCTGGTGGCCCGCCTGCTGGCCATGGCCATCTTTTACGAGCCGGAGCTTACCTTTACCAAGGGGCTCTGCGCGGCCGAAGAACCGGATATCTGGGTAGTCGGGCCCGACGGCAGGACTCGATTGTGGGTCGAAGTCGGCCTGCCGGAATCCGACCGCATCATCAAGGCCTCCCGCCATGCCGAGCGGGTCTGCCTCTTGGCCTGCGGCAGAGCACTGGCCAGTTGGGATCAGCAGCACCTTCCCAAGCTGAAGAAGCTTGCCAACCTCAGCATCGTGGGCGTCGACCAGGGCTTCATCGCCGCCCTGTCTTCCCGGCTGGAGCGTTCCATCACTTGGTCAGTCACCATCACCGAGGGGACCATCTATCTGACGGTGGGGGATACGACCCTGGAGAGCGCCATAGAGGTTAAAGCCGGGGCGATCTGAACGAAAGCAAGGGAGCAGCTCAATCAGCTCTCTCGATGTCCTCCGACACCAGGCCCAGCTTGTCCGGCCGGCTCATGGCCTTGATCCGGGCTTCCCTGCCGGCTGCTGAAGAGCGGCTGTGGCCGTCTTCCCGGTAGACCACCCGCAGCGGTTTGCGTCCCCGAAAATACTTGGCTCCCCTTCCCTGTGCGTGCTGGAGAAAGCGTCTCTCCATGTCCGTGGTGATGCCGGTGTAGAGGGAGTCGTCGGAGCAGAGGATGATGTAGACCTGCCAGTTCACCGTGCGACCTTCCCCACCGGCGCCAGGTAGATGCCGAACTCTTCGTCCCCGTCCAAGCCCAGCAGTTCGTCCACCAGGGGTTGATCGTAGGCGGCTATGGCGCAGGTGCCGCAGCCGATGGCCTGGCAGGCCAGGTAGAGGTTCTGGCAGACATGGCCTGCATCCAGGGCGATCACCTTGTAGGAGGCATCCCCGTAGCGCCATTCGGTGCGTTCGGGGATGGCGGCCCAGAGAAAGGTTACCGCCGCCTGGCCGGCGAAGGCCTGGCCGCGTGTTGCCGCCGTCAGGCGCAGCCCCAGGTTTTCCACCTCTCTCTCCTGCACCAGGGAATGGTTGAGGGGGAGGTAGCGGTAGATGGCGCTCTCCAGCCCTTCCACCCGCATGACAGCCAGATAGGTTTCCAGGGGGTGGCGGCAACCGGCTGAGGGGACCGTCCTCAGGATTGCCGCCGGGTGAAGCTCCTGCCGCACTCCTTGGGTGGCCCAGAGGAGAAAACCCAGTTCATCAAGGGAGAGCGATCCCGTGGTGAACTTGCGGCGGCTTTCGCGGTTGGCCATGGCGGTAACCAGGTCGCAGGGGGGAATCAACCACGACTCTTGATCCGGCAGACGGATGATCCGGCTGTGGGGTGCCACCGGTTTCTGGGGCAGGGGCGGGCGGATTCCGCGGGACTGGGCCGTTGCCCGGAAATCCACCTCATCCCGGATCAGGTCGGTCAGGAAGTATCTGCCGCTCTCTCTGGTTATCGGATGTCTCTTCATCGGCAACTCCCTCTCGGATTCACATTATCGGCAGTCTGCACCGCTCCGTTATCTCAATGCATGACAACGCTACACAACCGGTTCTTCCCTGACTTTTTAGCTTCGTACATGACCTGGTCAGCCTGCCGGATCATGTATTCAACCGATTCAGGCGCTGTGATGTAGGTAACCATTCCGATACTGAAGGTAACCGGCCACCTTGTCTCAACAGCATCCGCAAGTTCACGTTTCAGCTTTCTGCCAACAACCTGAGCGGCATCGTTTGCGGCTGCGGGAAGCAGCACGCTGAATTCATCGCCACCCAGTCGTGCCACAGTATCGATTTCCCGTATCTGATGCCTGATGGTTGAGGCAACCGCAATCAGAAGTATATCTCCTTCATCATGCCCCTGGGTATCGTTAACGGTTTTAAAGTTGTCAATATCAATATACATAACCGTGAATGGTTCAGATATCCGGTGAGCCCTGACTATCTCTGTAGTGGCCACCTCATAGAAAAGGCGCCGGTTTGCTATACCGGTCAACGGATCTATTCTGGATGTCTTTTCCGAGGCATCAAGTAAAGCTTTCAAAGTGGAAATCACAACAACGGCAAAAAGAAAATGGGTCAGTTCTACCAGATCGTTCCAGAAGATAGACAGCGGATAGTCATCGGTATATTCCCGAGAGGCGATAGCTGCGGCAAACCAGACAACGGTGCCCGCACCTGACAGCAGAAGTGCCGATTTCCGCCCCTGATACCAAGCGCTTGCAACGACAATGACCAGATAAAAAATGGAAAAAGAGTAATCAGGACCAGTAAAATAGTCAAAAAAACCAATGATCCCGAGACCGATGAGCGTCAGACCGGTTAACAGCCATGCCGGCAGCAGTTCGATTTTCCTGTTTATTTCATGAAGAGACTGTCTCAAGCGGTTAATCCTCTTTTACTGCACTGTCATACCTTTTCTGCAATCAGTTGTAATAGAACCTTCAGTCTGTCTTTGACGCAGATATGAGCCACCCGGCTACCTATTTATTGCATAAACCGCCATCGGGAATATCCCTCGGCAGCGCGCCCTTGATCATAGTATGGAGAACGTGCGTGGAGCTGAATGGAGCCTGCCCTCACCGGTCGAACCTGCCGCCGCAGTCGCTCTGGTCCCCCCGGATCTTCTCCACCGCATGGCCGATCACCGGCCAGACCGCCTCCAGGTTTTCCCGCGCCCCCTTGGGGCTCCCCGGCAGGTTGATGATCAGACTCCTGGCACGGATGGCCCCCACAGCCCGGGAGAGGGAGGCCATGACGGTCTTCTCCAAACTGGCCTGAATTTCATGCGATTGCCCTGACCCCGCGCCCCGCCCCAGACTTTCTGAATCAGGGTGCTACTTGTCATGCCGCCTCTCCCATGAGAATGGTTGTGCTGTTATTATGGAAAACATCTGCTTGGGAGCATTGTGCACGAACACTATCCCAGGCACCGGTGATAGTCGCTGCATGGTTCGTGTATTCCCTTGCCGACTTTCTGATACGTTGTCCTTTGGATAAACTTGCCAGCCGGCCTTCCATGATCAGTGTGCATTCCAGCCCGTTCAGCAGATTTTCGTTGTCCGGATAGACCGCAACGGCAAGCCAGGTTTCCGTTGATTTGGAGGGAATACAGAGGACGGTTCGACTGCCGACCGAGGCGACACCAAGCCAGGAGAACAGCACAGACTTCAGACCGTTGACGGTTGCGCCAGGCGGCGGACATGGTTGAAAACAGGGCAATGCCCCCCAAGCAGACTGTTGCGCTTCCTGTTCAATGGCAGGACCGACATCTGAGTAGGACTTGTGGGCGACATCAGCATCCAAGTGGAGGATGAAAAAATCGTACAGTTCCAGAGTGGGGTCTTCCTCGAAAGAACCATACCCGCGGGCGCGGAACTCCCGACACCATTTCAACACACCGCACCAGCCGCCGCCAAGGTCAGGGCGTGTTGGTTCAGGTTGCAGCGGAATCAATACAAATGGCTGTTGCAGAATGGCCTTCAACGCGGCCTCAATAACGATCTTATCCGTTGGGCCTTCGGCAATCAGTGCGATTCTCAGAGACTCAGACATTGGGAACAGCCCCCAGATTTCCCATCAGCCAGAGCCGTGACAGGGGATAATCTTTATTCAGCGCCAGGAGTTTTTCACTCAACTGAATTCTGGTAATTTGAGTATGCCCCTCGCTGTTCCGGTCAACGGCAAAGAGCCTGACATTGTCATCCGAGAGATCCAGTCCGTCAAGTACCGCCGGATTATGGGCCGTAAAAAGCAGCTGTCGTTCATTATCCGTACGGACCAACCACGTCGCCAGGTTATTGACCAACCGGGTAACCAGTCGGGGATTAAGCGCCTGATCAAGGTTATCGATGGCAAAAAACCGGGGGGAATGGGGAGTCAGACAGAGAATTGCGCTGAAAAGAATATATAAGACCCCCTCGCTGGCATCATAGCCGCTCAGGGTGTTTCGGCTTTTATTCATGTACCGGTCGGTAAACCTGATGATCTCCTTGGTACGCGGCACCGAAGGAGACATGAGTGATCCGGGCGGACCGGTATCGATATCCGCGACCCATTCGACCAGCTCAAAAACCGAGTCCAGCAGATCATCATCCTTATCCAGCACCAGTTTGCGCAGTTCGCCGAATGCTTCCGCCAAACGACCGCCGGCAAGTCCCACCGGGAAACGGGTCTGCTTATCCGCAACCAGGGCGCGCAAGGTAAGGGTATTGGGTGAATAGATCGCAAAGTTCTGCAAACAGTCCATCAAGCGGTGCGCTGAATTCCCCTCAGGGATATCAACCATTCGGAGGGCGGCGAATCCAGCCGTCGGGGTGAGCTTTTTTTCGGATCGGACGCCAACGGAAACGAGCTCGGTTTCGCCATCCGAAAGGTATTCCGTTTTGTAGGACCAAGCCGGCTCCGGCTTTTCCAGTGGGTTGAGCAATGAAACGCGATAGGTGGCATTGACATCATCCGAGGCGCTTACCATGATATGCGGCGGGGTGCGTTCATTGGCAAATGATGCCTTGTACAGCCGGGGCAAGCCGGGACGGACACCACGATATTCCAGGGACTCGTCATCGATTCTCCCTTTTGCCGCGGCTCCCAGAACTCCGATTGCTTCCAGAATATTGGACTTCCCCACCCCATTGGCGCCAATGAAGCAGTTGACCCTCCCCAGATCAAGCATCATGGAGGGGATCGACTTGAAGCCTTCAATTTTGACCGTTCGTATCATTACGCGTCTCCATTACGTGCAATCAAATTTAATGTGGTTAATGCGAAACTCTGAGGTGCCGAAGAGCCTGTTTCAATTCGGTCTCAAGAGAGACAAAAACCGAGAACCTTCTGAACTGATGAAGGAATACCTGTTCCCCCAGGAGTCTGTCGGCTTGACCGCACTACCTTCTGCTTCTACGGGCAGGCCGATTTGAAAAAGCTCCGGTACCAGGCTTTGCAAATGGCGATACGGCACACCGCTATGAGTCGTCACTCCACCCATATCATTCAATAAACCAAGGGCGCGCCGCCATTGAAATTCCCCGGCAGCGCGCCCTTGATCATAGTATCGATAGAGTGGTTTCGGAGCCGGAGCCGTCCCTCACCGGTCGAACCTGCCGCCGCAGTCGCTCTGGTCCCCCCGGATCTTCTCCACGGCATGGCCGATCACCGGCCAGACCGCCTCCAGGTTTTCCCGGGCCCCCTTGGGGCTCCCCGGCAAGTTGATGATCAGGCTCCTTTTACGGATGGCGCCCACGGCCCGCGACAGGGAGGCCATGGTGGTCTTCTCCATGCTCTTCAGCCGCATCAGCTCGCCGATGCCCGGTATCAGCCGGTCCGCCACCTGCATGGTGGCCTCGGGGGTCTGATCCCGGGGAGAGACGCCGGTGCCGCCGGTGGTCAGGATCAGGTCGGCCAGATCGGCATCAGCCCACTCGCTTAAGGTGCTGACAATGGTGTCCAGGTCATCGGGGATGATCAGCGACTGCACCGTCTCCACCCCGTGCTCGGCCAGCCAGCTCGCCAGGGCCGGGCCGCTCGCGTCCACACGTTCCCCACGGGCTCCCTTGTCGCTCAGGGTCAGGATCGCCGCCCTCATTGCCCCTCCTCCCGCCGGTACACGCCGCTCTTGCCGCCCTCCTTGTAGAGCAGCCGGATGTCGCCGATGGTGATGGACTTGTCGCTCCCCTTGCACATGTCGTAGATGGTCAGGGCCGCCAGGGAGGCGCCGGTCATGGCTTCCATCTCCACGCCGGTGCGCTCCAGGGCCCGCACCGTGCAACGCACCTGGATGGTGCCGGCCCCACTGTCCAGTTCATAATCCACGGCAACGGAGTGGATCGCCAGGGGATGGGAGAGCGGGATCAGGTCCGGGGTCTTCTTGGCGGCCATGATGCCGGCCAGGCGCGCCACCCCCAGCACATCCCCCTTGGCCATGCCCCCCTCGCGGATGGCTGCCAGAAGCTCCGGCGACATGCCCACCCGGGCCGCCGCCACCGCCGTACGCAGGGTCGGCTGTTTGTGGCTCACATCCACCATCACGGCATTGCCTGATTCATCAAAGTGATTGAAATTCATAATATTCCTCGCATAGTTATCTTCGTATTCCGGGCTTAGTCCGCCTTGGCGCTGTCAGCCGGCAGGTACTGTTCGAACTGCTTCTTGTCGATGGCGCAGCGGCAGGCCTCTTCCGGGTTGACCTTCTTGGTCTTGAGCAGGTCCAGCAGATGCTGGTCCATGAGCTGCATGCCGTCCTTCTTGGCGGTCTGGATGATGGAGGGGATCTGGAAGGTCTTGGCCTCGCGGATCAGGTTGCCGATGGCAGGGGTGCCGAGCATGATTTCGAAGGCGGCCACGCGCCCCTTCCCCTCGGCGGTCTTGAGCAGCTGCTGGCAGACCACCCCCCTGAGCGACTCGGACAACATGGCCCGCACCTGCTGCTGCTGCTCGGTGGGAAAGACGTCGATGATCCGGTCGATGGTCTTGGCTGCCGTGTTGGTGTGCAGGGTGCCGAACACCAGGTGTCCGGTCTCGGCGGCGCTCATGGCCAGCTGAATGGTCTCCAGGTCGCGCATCTCCCCCACCAGGATGATGTCCGGATCCTCCCGCAGGGCCGCCTTGAGGGCTGCGGAGAAGCTCTGGGTGTGCTCGCCGATCTGGCGCTGGTTGAGCAGCGACTGCTTGTTCTCGTGGATGAACTCCAGCGGGTCCTCCAGGGTGAGGATATGCTCCTTGCGGGTGGAGTTGATGTGGTCGATCAGGGCGGCCAGGGTGGTGGATTTGCCCGAGCCGGTGGGGCCGGTGACCAGCACCAGCCCCTTCTTGAAATTGGTCATGCGCCGCACCCCGTCGGGCAGGTTCAGGTCGTCGGCGGAGAGGACCTTGCCCGGTATGATGCGGAACACCGCGGCGATGCCCCGGTGCTGCATGAGGATGTTGCCCCGGAAGCGCGCCAGGTCCGGAACGGCATAGGCGAAGTCCAGATCCTTGGTCGTCTCGAACTGCTCCTTCTGCTTGGCATTCAAGATCTCGAACAGGATCGAGTGCAGCTCGTCGTGCCCCAGGGATTTGAAGTTGAGCCGGACCATCTCGCCATGCAGGCGAAAAATGGGCGGATTGCCGGTGGAGAGGTGCAGGTCCGATGCCCCCTGCTCTTTCATCATCCTGAAAAGTGCGTCAATACGTGCCATGGATATGCTCCCATCAATCCCGAAATTGTCATCTGCGGGAAAGCGCTCGGACAGGGTCTCCGCTACATCAGCACCGAGGAGACGTACTCCTCGGGCGACAGTTCACCCTCTTTGAGCAGCCGCGCAGCCTGCTGCCTGATCCCCTGACGGCCCCGCCGGGAGATAAAAACCTCCAGGGAGGTAACATCGGCCGCCTGGCGAAAGAGCTGCAGCAGTTCGTCGTCAAAGACCAGCGCATCCATCAGGAAGCGCCGCTCGCGAAATCCGCTGTCCCCGCAGGCATCGCACCCGGCGGAACGGAAAAAGCTGGCAGGTTCCTGCTCCAGGCGCAGGGCGGCCCGCTCTTCCCGGGAGGGGGTGTATTCGGCGCGGCACTGCGGGCAGAGACTGAGCACCCCGCTGAGGGATACCAGGCCATTGACGAAGAGCGGCAGCAGGAAATGCTGCTGCTGGCAGAACAAAAGCCGGCGCAGGGCATCCCGGTTCCCCCTGCTCTCCAGGCCGGCCAGCACCAGCTTGCCGCGCATGGCGGCGCGACAGGCGGCGCTGAAGGCAAGCCCCTCCCCCACATCCTCGATCACCAGGATATCCGGGTCGTGATCCAGAGCCGCCGTTATCAGGCCGGCGCGCTCCTTGCCCTCCCGGGGGAGCGGTATCCGCGGAAAAGGATTGCCGGGACAGACGGGGGAGTCCCCGAGGATGAGGACGTTCCTGCCGTCGGTCCCGCCCTCTTCCAGCATCAGACCCATGAAATGGCTACGCTCCGCGGGAGAGGATGAGGCAAAGAAGGTGATACCCTGTTTGGCCCGTGCCAGGTGTCTGAAGGCGCCGAGCTGTTCTTCGGGCAGCTCCAGGTCGGCCAGGTGCTCGGGAAAGTTCTCCGGAACCAGCAACGTAAGCGTTACGTAGTCACCGGCGGGCGTCAGCAGCAGGGCGACCCGGAAGTGCGCCCTGCGGGAGCGGTAGTCGAAGCTGAAACACCCCTCCGAGACCGGGTCCGCGGCGGGGGAGATCGAGGCGCGCAGGCGCAGCCTCTGGAGGAAATCGGGGTAGTGTTCGCCGGAGAGCGTACCGATCTCCGAGGAGACCCCCTGCCGTCGTCCGCGGATCAGCACCCGGGAGCCGCTCGGATGCAGGGAGAGGGAGGAGAGCCTGTTCTTTATGATGGTGATCAGCAGGCCGTCCAGCAGCTTGGAGCCGCTCAGATCGGCGTTGATCGCTTCCAGCACCCTGCCGGAAAAAAGCACCGATTCCAGGCCGAGGCTGTCGTTCATGGCCGGGCCGTAGCATTCGTCGACCATCTCCATGATTTCCCGCAGCAGGGCAACGGAGATGCTCACCCGCAGGCCGGTGGCCAGTTCCAGGGCCTGAATGGCGGCGCGGTTCAGGGGGTCGGCAATGGCGATGTTCAGCTCGTCGCCGGCGCGGAAGAGCGGGATACAGGAGAACCGGCGGGCCATGGCGGCCGGCACCAGGGCAATCGCACCCGGATCGACCAGTTCCCGCTTGAGCCGGATATAGGGAATATCCAGCTGGCTGGAGAGCGCCCAGTCCACATCCTCCTGGGTGGCGACCCCCAGCCGGACCAGTGCCTCGCCGAAGCGGCAGCCGCTGCGGGCCTGTTCCTCCAGCGCGGCCAGAATATCGATCTCACTGATGATTCTGGATGCCGTCAGGATCTGGCCCAAACTTCCCTTTTTCGTCAACTCGGTCATGGTTCCTCTCCCGTAACTGGATGTTCATACCATAGAATGTGCCTTGGCACTACGCCAAAACTCCCTCACCGCGGGAACCGCCGGGGCGCCTCAGCCTTCCCGGGCGCTCAGGTTCTCGAAGCGGGTGTGCTCTCCGAAGAAGGCCAGGTTGACGGTGCCGATGGCGCCGTTACGCTGCTTGCCGATGATGATCTCGGAGTTGCGTTCGTGGTTCTGGGTGCAGGTGCCGTCCCGCTTGCGGCACTGCTCGCAGTACACCGATTCGCGGTAGACGAACATGATCACGTCGGCATCCTGTTCGATGGCGCCCGACTCGCGCAGGTCGCTCATCATGGGGCGCTTGTCGGCGCGCTTTTCCAGTTCGCGGTTGAGCTGGGACAGGGCGATCACCGGCACGTTCAGCTCCTTGGCCAGCGCCTTCAGGGAGCGGGAGATCTCCGAGATCTCCTGCTGGCGGGATTCCGGGTTGGCGCCCCCCCGCATCAGCTGCAGGTAGTCGATGATGATCAGGCCGATGTCGTGCTCGCTCTTCAGGCGCCGCGCCTTGGAGCGCAGCTCCAGCACCGAGATGGCCGGCGTGTCGTCGATGAATATCTTGGCGTCGTGCAGGATGCCGGCCGCCCTGGTGAGGCGGGGCCAGTCCGAATCCAGGAAGTGGCCGGTGCGCATCCTGCCGAAGTCCACCTTGGCGATGGAGGCCAAAAAACGCATCACCAGCTGTTCCTTGCCCATCTCCAGGGAGAAGATCACCGAGGGGACCTTCTTCTTGTTGTGGGGATCGGCGCTAGCGTATTCGGCCACGTTCAGCGCCAGGGTGGTCTTGCCCATGGAGGGGCGCGCGGCCACGATAATCAGGTCGCCGGGCTGGAAGCCGGCGGTCATGTGGTCCAGGTCCACATAACCGGTGGGCACGCCGGTGACATGCTCCTTGCGGTCGTGCAGGGTCTTCAGGATGGTGAAGGCTTCCTTGAGCACCGCCTGCACCGGCACGTACTGGGGGCGCAGCTTGTTCTCGGAGATCTCGTAGATGTTCTTCTGGGCCAGATCCAGCAGTTCGTTGATATCGGCCTGCTCGTCGTACCCCCGGGTCACGATCTCGGTGGCCACGCTGATCAGCTTACGGTTGACCGCCTTTTCCTTCACGATCTTGCAGTAGTAGGCGATGTTGGCCGCGGTGGGAACGTAGTCCACCAGGGTCAACAGGTAGGGGGCGCCCCCCACCTCCTCCAGTTCACCCTGCTTCTTGAGCATGTCGGTCATGGTGATCAGGTCGCACGGCTCGCGCTGGTCCGAGAGGCGCATCATGGCCTGGAAGATCTTGCGGTGGCTCTCGCGGTAGAAGTCTTCCGCGCCGAGGATTTCCAGCACCCGGTTGATGGCATCGTTATCGATCAGGATGCCCCCCAGCACGGACATTTCAGCCTCCAGGCTCTGGGGGGGGAGTTTGCGAAGATCGGGGTTGGTCATGGGGGTATTTCTTCTCCGGAAAACATTGAAGTGCGGGTAATCTTCCCTACGGGCCCGACCGGATCAGGGGCAGGGCCTTGATCCGGGAAGCTGCGCGGGAAATCGGGACCCGGTCTAGCGGTTACTGATCAAAAGACGCGGCCCCGACTCCATCAGGATGCGCGGGGCGGGGCGCAGGGAGGGGAGCAGGGCATCCAGCTCCCCTTTTTCGAGGATGACCAGCAGGGGAGCCGTGCCGCGCCACAGGGCGGCCAGGTCCTGCTGCCTGTTTCCGGCATCCGGCACCGGCCGGCCGGCATACCAGGAAACCCCGTGCAGGGGGCCAAGGGTAACGATGGGCGTGTCAGCCCCGGCCAGTTCAACGGCCCTCACGACCAGATCGCGGGGTGATTCTGCCTGGGCGATCGTCCCCATTATCTGGCGCGGCACGATAATTTCAAGGGCAAAAGAGCAGAGGCAGAGCACGATCAGCGCCCTGCCCGTCCTCCGTTCCGAAACAGCCAGGGACATAACCCCCTGGAGAAGCAGCAGCCCGGCCACCAGCATGCAGGCCGCCGGGGAAAGCCGTGGCGCATGCTCGGCCCAGCGCTCCAGGGCATGGCCCCAAGAGGGCAGGAGCGCAGCAAGGCTCTGGACGGAGCGCAGCAGCAGGGGATAGGCGAGAGCCGTCACCCCCAGGAGCGCCATGACGGCTCCCTGCAGTCGCGTGACCAGCCTCAGCCCCCGGCCGCGCCGCTCCAGTTCCCCCTTGACCAGATGGGCGGTCAGGATGGCCAGGGGGGGGAAGGCCGGCAAAAGCGCGGGAATCGGCCGGGAACCGGAGAGGACAAAGAACAGCAGTATCGCCAGGGCCCAGATCATCAGGAACAGGCCGGAGCGGCCGCCACCCCGTCCCTGCTCCCGCCAGGCCCGAGACAGCGCAGGGAGGATATAGCCTGACCAAGGGAGCAGGCCAACGACCAGCAGCGGTACAACCAGCCAGAAGGGGCGTCGATCCTCCGCCAGGGAGGCGCCGTATCGCCCTATCCCCTGACCGGAGAGGAGATGGGCCGATTCGGGACTCTCCAGCCAGACCGCCACGAACCAGGGTGCGGCCACGACCAGGAACAGCAGCAGACCGCTGCCGCACCGCATGCGCGGCAGCAGTTCCCAGCGCCCGGCCAGCAGGAGATAGACCAGGATGACGGCGACGGGCAGGAGGATGCCGACCATCCCGCCGGCCAGCACGGCCAGGGCGCAGAACAGGTAGAAGGGATACCAGTGGCCGCTGGCCTCCCGCGATCGCTCGCCCCTCTGGCCAGCCACGAGGAAGCTCCCCAGGGCAGCGGTCAGACAGAGGCAGAGCGGCAGCTGGGTGAGGATGACGCGCGACAGGAGCGCAAAGCCGGTGCAGCTGCCCAGGAGGATGGCCGACAATAGCGCGGTGCGGCGGTCGTACAGGCGGCGGGCAATGACATAGACCGCGGGCAGGGTCAGCAGGCCGCACAGGGCAGTGGGAAAACGGACGCTGAACTCGTTCTGTCCGAAGAACGCCAGCGAGGCCGCGTTGAGCCAGAACAGCAGCGGCGGGTTCCCGAAGCGGTTGAGATGATCCAGCGAGGTGGTGATCAGATCTCCCCGCTCCAGCATGGCGCGGGAGATCTCGGCATACGCCCCTTCGTAGGGACCGAACAGCGGCAGCCGTCCCAGGGATGCGAGAAAGGGAACGCTGAACAGCAACAGCAGGAAGAGCAGGTCGCGCAGCCACCCTTCCGAACCGCTACGGGCATATACCTTGTAGTCTCTCATGGCATGGAGGTTTTTTCCCGACGAATGAGGTCAAAAGGTCCCACGGAAAAGGGGGGATGCATGATGACACGCTGGTTGGGGTTGGCGACATCCCCATCCTGGGTCCCGCCCTCGGGGTCAAGCAGCAGGAGGCCATCCAGGCGCAGTCGGTGTGAACGCATGCCCGGCCCGACGAACTCCAGCTCGTCCCCCACGTTGATGCGGTTGCGCACCCCCACGACCACCGAACCATCCTCCCGCAACGCCTCCACCAGGCCAACGAATTCATGGCTGCGGAGATAGGCGGAAGTGTACTCCTGCCCCACGTCGCGGGGCGCACCGAAGAGGAAGCCGGTGGTGTAGCCGCGGTGGCTCAGCTTGGACAACTCCTCCAGCCACTCGGGGCGGCAACGATACCCCAGCGGGTCGGCCGCGTACTCATCCAGAGCCTGACGGTAGACCCGCAGCACCGAGGCAACGTAGTTGATCCCCTTCATGCGCCCCTCGATCTTGAGCGAGGCGACACCGCTGGAGACGATCGCCGGCAGATGTTCCAGCAGACAGAGATCGCGGGAGTTGAAGATGAAGGTGCCGCTCTCATCCTCATGAACCGGGAAGAATTCGCCCGGCCGCTTTTCCTCCACCAGATGATAGTTCCAGCGGCAGGGGTGGGCGCACTCCCCCTGGTTGGCGTCGCGGCCGGCCATGGCGCTGGAGAGCAGGCAGCGGCCGGAATAGGAGACGCAGAGCGCACCGTGGACGAAGACCTCCACATCCAGGCCGCTTTTGGCGACGGTCTCGGCCATGGCCTCCAGGGTCGTCTCCCGGGCCAGGTTGACCCGCGAGATCCCCTGGCTGCGCCAGAAGCGGGCCGAGCGCCAGTTGATGGTGTTGGCCTGGGTGGAGAGGTGCAGTTCACGCCGGGGCGAGATCTCTCGCGCCAGTTCCATGACCCCCGGATCTGCCACGATGTAGGCGTCGAAGGGGAGCTCCGCCACCTCGGACAGGTAGCGTTCCAGGCGCTCCAGGGCATCGTTGTGGGGATAGCTGTTGACCGTCAGGTAGGCCCTTACCTCCCGTTCGTGGCAGAACTCCAGGGCAGCCGCCATCTCATGGATGCTGAAATTGTCAGCCAGGTTGCGCAGGCCAAAGGCACGGCCTCCAAGATAGACGGCATCGGCACCGTAGTGTACGGCTGTGCGTAGTTTTTCCATATTGCCGGCAGGGGCCAGCAGCTCGGGCCTTTGCATGGGGGGTTCCCGGTCATCGTTGGTGGCGGTCATACAGGCCGGATGGTATCATATCGCCCATGCCATTTAAACCTGAAAAGGCAGCTTTCACTTGACAAACCGGGTGACACGGTTTTAATGGTAACGAAACGCTCGATATCTGGAGGAAATATGCCCTTCGGCATCAGAACCGCGGCCTGCGCCGTCTCCTGCCTGGCCCTCACCGGCTGCGCTTCCCACGACCTGATGGTCAAGCGTCAGACCGAGGCAGAGGCAAAGATTGAGCACCTGATCGAGGCCGATAAGAGAAACAGCCAGCGCATGAACGCCCTCTCCGGCCAGCTGCAGGAACTGGAACTGCGGCTGCGCGACTCCAACGGCCGCATCAGCCAGTTGCAGGCCTCCATCGGCGAGATGCAGGTCAAGGGCGAGTCCACAACGCCGAGCCACCCGGAGCCCGCCCCCACGATCGAACTGGTCAACAAAGAGCCAGCGTCAAAGGGAGGGGAGAGCGGCCCACCCGCCGAATACGTCAAGGCCTTCGGGCTGTACAGCGCCAACAGCTTCAGCGCTGCAATCCAGGCCTTCCAGGCCTTCCTGGCCAATTCCCCCGGAAGCGACTACACCCCCAACGCCCTCTACTGGATCGGCGAATGCCACTACACCCTTTCCGACTTCCCCCAAGCAGCGGCGGCATTCAAGAAGCTGGCGGAGGGCTACCCAAAAAGCGCCAAGGCGCCCGACGCCCTGCTGAAACTGGGCTATACCCAGACAGCCATGAAGCAGCGCGACAGGGCGACCAGAACATTCGAGAGCCTGATCAGGCAGTACCCCAGCAGTCCGGCCGCCAGCAGGGCGCGTGAGCGCCTGACCGCGCACTGACGTGCCCGTCGATTATCCAACCAACTCCAGAGAGGTGCCCGCCATGAAAACCAGATCAGTGATAGTGTTCCTGTTGGCGCTGACCATGCTGTTACCCGGCCTGGCAGCGGCTGTCGAGCAGGAGCAACCGACCACCTACATCATCAAGCGCGGGGACACCCTCTGGGGACTCTCCCAGCGCTTCATGAACGACCCCTGGTACTGGCCGAACATGTGGTCGAAAAACACTGATATCACCAACCCGCACCTGGTCTACCCCGGCCAGAAGGTCAGGGTATTTCCCGACCGCCTGGAACTGGTTCCCCGCACAGAGGCCCAGGCCGCGGCAAAACCGGCTGAAAGCGACGTTGCCGAGGAGCGCAGCTTCACCATCCGGGGCAGCGAGGGGCATCTGCTGGAAAACGGCGCCATGCCCTTCGGCTCGGTGGTCGCCACCCACAATGGCAGGGTCATTCTCGGTGCGGACGACATCGCCTACACCGACATCGGAGCCGCAAACGGCGCCAAGGGGGGAGATACCTTCTCCATCTTCAGCGACGAAGGTCCGGTCAGCCACCCGGCGACCAACGAGATCATGGGCAGGAAGATCATCCCCTTGGGGACGCTGCAGCTGACCGACGTGGAGCAGAAGGCATCGCGGGCAATCATCACCATGAGCTACAAGGAGATTTCTCCCGGAGCGTTCCTGATACCCTACCGCAGCGACCGCACCCGCGAGGTATCGCTCAAAATGCCCAGCCGTGAGCTGAGAGGGTATATCATCGAGAGCCAGAGCGGCACCCAGGGAATCTCCGCCGGCGACATCGTCTACCTGGATCTGGGCAGCGCCCGGGGCGCCGAGAAGGGCAACATGCTCTACGTGGTCCGCGACGTCGCCGTGGACAGAAGCGTCACCCAGGGGCGCGTCGATAACCTGCCCCAGGAACTGCTGGGTGCGCTGGTAATCCTGGAGACCGGCAAAAAGACCGCCACGGCGCTGGTGGTCAAAAGCATCGACGTCATCTACATTGGCGACAAGGTCGTCAGCCAGGCGAAATAGCGTTCCAGCCATCCCCGGACCGGCCCCACGGCCGGTCTTTTTTTACCCGGGAGCATCTCCCGACGAACACAGGAGAGGACTCCCGGCCATCAGGCCTCCGGAGTGCGACCGAACAAACCATGCCGCAGCGCAATGACAGCAGTGAAGAGCTGTACTGGATCGGCCTTAAGAGTGTTGCCGGCGTCGGCAGCGTCACCTTCCGACGCCTGCTGGAGCGTTTCGACACCCCCCGGGCCGCCCTGCATGCCGCGCCCGAGGAGTTGGCCAGGGTCAGGGGCATGACCGCGGCGGGCATCGCGGCCATCGCGGTCGGGGCCTGGCAGCGGCAGGCCGAGGAGGAGTGCCGCAGGCTGGAGAAAAGCGGCGCGCGACTGGTCACCTTTACCTCCAGCGACTACCCCAAATCACTGTTCCAGATCAGCGACCCGCCACCGTTCCTCTATGTGAAGGGAAAAATCCGCTCCCATGAGCCGGCCATCGCCATGGTCGGCTCGCGCCGGGCCACAAGGTACGGAGTACAGGCCACCGCCCGGCTGGCCGAGGAACTGGCCCGACACGGCGTGGCGGTCATCTCCGGCATGGCCCGCGGCGTGGACACGGCCGCTCACCGGGGGGCCCTGGCGGGCGACGGCAGGACCATCGGCGTGCTGGGCTGCGGCATCGACAGGATCTACCCCCCGGAAAACCGCGATCTGTTCGACGAGATGGCCGAGCGGGGATGCCTGGTGAGCGAGTTCCCCCTGGGCACCCTCCCCCTGGGGGAGAACTTCCCCCGTCGAAACCGCATCATCAGCGGACTGGCCAACGGCGTGCTGGTGGTGGAGGCTGCCGAGAAGAGCGGCTCCCTGATCACCGCCCAATACGCCCTGGAGCAGGGCAGGGACGTATTCGCCGTGCCGGGACAGATCGGCTTTGCCAGCTGTCGCGGCAGCAACCGCCTGATCAAGCAGGGGGCCAAGCTGGTGGACTGCGTGGAGGACATGCTGGAAGAGTTGCCCGGCTGGTGCGTTCCCTCCGGAGCGGTTTCCCCTCCGCCCGAGCCCCGCGTTTTCGCCCTGACTCCCCGGGAGGCCGGCGTCTATGAACTGCTGGCCCGCGGGCCGCTGCACATCGACGACATCATCGTCCAAACTGAATTGACAGCCGCCGAGGTTTCCTCTATGTTACTTCACCTTGAACTCAAGGGGGCGGTCACACCGCTCCCCGGAGCCCATTACGCCGCATGCGGCGACTGACCATACACGACCGCCGCCGAGCCTGTATTCACGGCGCAGGATAGGGGGTGCGCCACGGGCAATGATCCGCTGCGCGCCAAAATCCACCACCAAGGGACAGCAGAGACACCATGCCGCAGAACCTCGTCATCGTTGAGTCGCCCGCCAAGGCGAAGACCATAGAGAAATTCCTGGGAAAGGACTACAAGGTACTGGCCTCCTTCGGCCACGTGAGGGCCCTGCCCAGCAAGCAGGGGTCGGTGGATATCGAACAGGACTTCACCCCCAAGTACCACATCCTCCCCGAGAGCAAGAAACATATCGACGCCATCAAGGCAGCCCTCAAGGACGCCAAGAACCTGCTCCTGGCAACCGACCCCGACCGCGAGGGAGAGGCCATCTCCTGGCACCTGCTGGCGGCCCTGGGGCTGGACAAGAAGAATCCGGGCAAGTCCATCCAGCGGGTGGTCTTCCACGAGATCACCAAAGACGCCATCATCCACGCCGTGGAGAATCCCCGTGACATCGCCACGGACCTGGTGGATGCCCAGCAGGCGCGCTCGGTGCTGGACTACCTGGTCGGCTTCAACCTTTCCCCCTTCCTCTGGAAGAAGATCCGCTACGGCCTCTCGGCCGGGCGCGTCCAGTCGGTGGCGCTGCGCCTGGTCTGCGAGCGGGAGAAAGAGATTCAGGCCTTCAAGGAACAGGAGTACTGGACCATCGCCGCGCGCCTGGGGGTAAAGCCGGGAGCGGAGTTCCGGGCCTCGCTGGTGGAGGTTGGCGGCAAAAAACTGGGCAAGTTCGACATCCCCGACGAGAACGTGGCAACGGCACTGAACCGGGCACTGAAGTCGGGGAGCTACCGGGTGGCAAAGATCACCAGGACGGAACGCAAGCGCAACCCGTCGCCCCCCTTCACCACCTCGACCCTGCAGCAGGAAGCTTCCCGCAAGCTGGGGTTCTCGGCCAAGAAGACCATGTCAACGGCCCAGAAACTGTACGAGGGGATCGACATCGGCCAGGAGGGGACCGTCGGCCTGATCACCTACATGCGTACCGACAGCGTCACCCTCTCCAGCCAGGCTTTGACCGAGGCCCACGAGGTCATCAGCGCGGCCTACGGAGCAGAGTATGCCCTGGCCAAACCGCGCATCTTCAAGACCAAGACCAAGAATGCCCAGGAGGCCCACGAGGCGGTGCGCCCCACCTCCATCGCCCGCACACCGGCGGAGCTGAAGAAGCACCTCACCCCCGACCTGTTCAAGCTCTACGAACTGATCTGGAAGCGCACCGTGGCCAGCCAGATGGCCGAGGCGCTCCTGGACCAGACCTCGGTTGACATAGCGGCCGAGTTGAATGAGGCGGTGGCGGACTGCACAGTCGCCGAGTCCGGCGCAGCCAGCCCCTTTACGGGCGCAAAGCGCTGCGGCCTGCGTGCGGCCGGCACGGTGATCCGCTTCCCCGGCTTCATGAAGCTGTACATCGAGGGACTGGACGACCAGGACGAGGAGAAAGAGGGGCTGCTCCCCCCCTTGCAGGAGGGGGACGACCTGAAATTGCACGAACTGTTTCCCGAACAGCACTTCACCCAGCCGCCGCCGCGCTACACCGAGGCCACCCTGGTCAAGACCCTGGAGGAGTACGGCATCGGCCGCCCCTCCACCTACGCCTCGATCATGAACACCCTGGTTGAGCGCAAGTACACCCGCCTGGACAAGAAGCGCTTCTTCCCCGAGGATGTGGGCATGGTGGTCAACGACCTGCTGGTGGCCCACTTCTCCCGCTACGTGGATTACAACTTCACCGCCGGCCTGGAGGAAGAGCTGGACCAGGTTTCCCGGGGGGAGAAGCAGTGGAAGCCGCTGCTGAAAGAGTTCTGGGAGCCGTTCATCACCCTGCTGAAGCAGAAGGAGGGGGAGGTCAAGAAGGACGACTTGACCACCACGGAACTGGACGAGGTCTGCCCGGAATGCGGCAAACCGTTGGCCATCAAACTGGGCAAGCGGGGCAAGTTCATCGCCTGCACCGGCTTCAAGGAGGGGTGCACCTACACCCGCAACCTGGAATCCGACGCCAGCGAGCCGTCCGAGCCGGTGCTCTCCGATGAGAAGTGCGACAAGTGCGGTCAGCAGATGCTGATCAAGGACGGCCGCTATGGAAAGTACCTGGCCTGCTCCGGCTATCCGGCCTGCAAGAACATCCAGCCGCTGGTCAAGCCGCGCGGCACCGGCGTGGTCTGCCCCGAGTGCAAGGAAGGCGAGCTGACCGAGAAGAAATCACGCTTCGGCAAACTGTTCTACTCCTGCAACCGCTACCCCCAGTGCAAGTTCGCCCTCTGGGACCCGCCGGTGGAGCAGCCCTGTCCCAAATGCGGCTTCCCGCTGCTGGTGAAGAAGGTCTACAAGCGCAAGGGTGAATTCCTCAAATGCCCCAAGGAAGGGTGCGACTACACCAGCGAGTGAGGCAACAACCGCTGGAGCGAATTGCAGCCCCACGAGCGGATACGCACCACTGTTCGACCCCGCGGAAAGATACGCGGGGTCATTTTTTTAGCCTTTTGACGAGGATCGTCAACCATTACACCTGATCACCACGAGCAGCGCCCGTCACCCTGGAAAGCGAGTGGCTAGGGACGTTTGCACAGAACTCAGACGGGATACATACCATGAAACACTCCCTCACCATCATCGGCGCCGGCCTGGCAGGCTGCGAGGCCGCTTGGCAGGCCGCGCGGCGCGGCGTCAGCGTCACCCTGCACGAAATGAAGCCCGAAAAGCGCTCTCCCGCCCACCATCTCCCCGGGCTGGCCGAACTGGTCTGCTCCAACTCCCTGCGGGGCGATTCCCTGGAAAACGCCGTAGGGCTCTTGAAGGAAGAGCTCAGGCGCGGCGGCTCCCTAATCATGGAGGCCGCCGAGGCCACCCGCGTCCCGGCCGGCGGAGCCCTGGCGGTGGACCGCCAGCTCTTCTCCGACTATGTCACGGCAAAGATCACGGCGCATCCCCTGATCAACCTGGTGCATGGCGAAATGGATGCCATCCCCGCCGAGGGGACGGTGATCATCGCCTCCGGCCCCCTGACCAGCGACGCCCTGGCCGCCTCCCTCTCCGGCCTGACCGGCGACCGGCTCTACTTCTACGATTCCATCGCCCCCATCGTCACGGCGGATTCCCTGGACCGGGAGAAAGTCTTCGCGGCGTCGCGCTACGGCAAGGGGGACGGCGACGACTACCTCAACTGCCCCCTGGACCGGGAGCAGTACCAGGCCTTTGTGGAGCAGCTAAACAGGGGGGAGAAGGTAGCGGCACGCGAGTTCGAGAAGCTCGTGCACTTCGAGGGATGCATGCCGGTGGAGGAACTGGCCGGGCGGGGGGAGGACACGCTCCGCTTCGGCCCCATGAAACCGGTGGGCCTGACGGATCCCCGCACGGGCATCGAACCGCACGCGGTGATCCAGCTGCGCGCCGAGAACCGGGAGAAAACCATGTACAACCTGGTCGGCTTCCAGACCAAGCTGACCTGGCCGGAACAGCGCCGCATATTCAGGACCATACCGGGGCTGGAGCGAGCCGAGTTCGTGCGGCTCGGGTCCATGCACCGCAACACCTTCATCAACGCCCCTGCCCTGCTCCAGCCGACCCAGCAGCTGAGGAGCGATCCGCGCATATTCTTCGCAGGCCAGATCACCGGCGTTGAGGGGTACGTGGAATCGGCGGGGAGCGGCTTTTTGGCCGGCATCACCGCCGCCCGCCTGCTCACGGGGATGCCGGACCCGGCCGTGCCCCCTGCCGAGACCGCACTGGGCGCCTTGGTCAGCCACATCACCAATGCCGATGTGCGCCACTTCCAGCCCATGAACGTGAACTACGGCCTGTTCCCCGATCTGGAGGGACGGATCAAGAAAAAGGAGCGGCGCGGCAAACTGGCCGAGCGGGCCCTGGCCTCCCTGTCGGGCTGGTTGGAACGGGTATCCCCCCCGAGCCGGGAGACGGGAGAGCCGACCGGGGCGGAGCAGGTTGATCTCGCCTGATTCCCCGTTTACGGCATTGCCACAAACGGATGATTTCTTTACACTAGGAGTCTGTCGGGCTTGACCTCAGGGGCGCCCTCTTTTGTGGCCAAGCCGATTAAAAAAGTTCCGTATGTGTTCGTCTTCCCACCGGCAACCTGGTTAATTCAGCCCTTTCAGCGATGACTGCGGTTATTACAGGCTGATTTTCGCTATTTCTCATTCTATCCGGCCAAGACATGCAGCCGTTTGATGTTGTAGGCCATGCAGACGAGGTTCCATTCGCCTTTTACTGCTTCAAAGCCACGAAGAAGAAAGCTTCTGAATCCCATGACCGCCTTGATGATGCCGAAGACCGGTTCCGAGGTGACTTTTCGCTGGGCGTAGATCGCCTTGCCGGAAGGTGTCTTCAGGCGATGCTTCATTCTGGCCACGGAATCGGCATCTTCGGGTAACGGCGGCGGTTCGGCAAAGCGCTCCATCAGTGGCACGTTGTGACTCTGCCGGTCTACGGCAATGTAGGGAGTTATCCCGTTCTCCTCACAGGCAGTTACATTGGTTTCGCTGAAGTAGCCACTGTCAGCTACCAGATCGGTTGCCTTGCCAAGCTTCTCAGGCAGCGCCGCCAGGTTCTCCAGGGTCGGTGTCAGCTCCTGTTTGTCATTGGGATTCTGGGTAACATGGGCCGAAACGATGAGCTTTGATGCTGTATCCACACCGGCCTGGGCGTTGTAAGTCTGCTCGAATCCGCCACCGGAGGTCGGCATGATCCGCGACTCTTCATCGGTCAGATTGACCTGATCTTTGGCAGTGGGGCCGGATTTGGGCGGTTTCGGCTCTTTCCCCTTGGCCTTCTTGCCCGTTGCCTGCTCCTTCTTGGCCCGTTCGGCGACTTTCTTCTCATAAGCGGCCTGTTCACGAGCATGGCGCTCAGCGGCTCGTTTTTCGATCTCGACCTTGGCTGCGGCAATGGCGGAAAGACGCTTTTCCCGACGTTCCAGTTCTTCGGGGATGTTCATGCCGTCCGGAATATCGGCACGGTCCGCTGCCTCGGCCTTTTTGAGCAGTTCGCCAACCTCAGCCTTGATCTGCTCTTCAAGCTTGCAGGCATGCTCATAGCTCAGCGCCTTGTGCTTGGAGGCGTTCGCCTTGATTTTGCTGCCATCCAAACTAACGTTGCCCAGTTTCAGCACCTCCATCTGATGAGCGATCAGCAGAATCTGGGCAAACAGCTTGTTCAGTTGCGGCAGAAAACGCCGGCGGAAGGTGGCAATGGTATCGTGGTCAGGATGACTGTTTGCCGCTATGAACCGGAATGCCACGGAGTCGTAGGTGCTGCGCTCAAGCTTCCGGCTGGAGAATACGCCTGTCGCATAACCGTAAAACAACAATGCTACCAGCATCTCAGGGTTATAGGGCTGCGAGCCTCGGCCGGCATAGGTAGCTTTCAAAGAGCGCAGGTCGAGCTGTTCGACAATTTCGACCACAAACCGGGCCAAGTGCTTTTCTGGTAGCCAATCCTGCAGCGATGGCGGGAGCAGATAGGGTGTTTCCCGGTCAACTTCAATAAACTTTGATTTCATAGTCAACCCCGATACCTAACCAGTTGATATTACCGGACAAATATACGGGATACACCAAGAAAACGCAAGCTAAAGCTGACGACTTATTCAATAAATACAGCAGGTTAACCAATTGAAAACGCCCTGGAGATGACGGCTGAATGCGTTAAGCCCGACAGACTCCTAGCACTACCGTTTTCTCCCCACCGCTCCCGCGGGAAAGGTTTTCATGATGGAACAGCAGACCAACGCACCTCTGACTAGGATCCAGGACCAGCTGAAAAAATGCGTCAAATGCGGCGCCTGCCGCGCCAACTGCCCGGCCTTCAGCGTCTTTGGTCGCGAACCGGCCGTGGCCCGCGGCAAGGTGGCTCTGGCCCAGCACATCCTCAAGGACGACATCGGCCTGGACGACCAGACCTATCTGGCCATGTCCAAGTGCCTGCTGTGCGGCAGCTGCGTTGAAAAGTGTCCCAACGACGTACCCACCGACGAGATCGTCATCGCCGCCCGCGAGGCCCTGGCCCGCAAACGCGGGCTGACCACCTTCCACGCGGCGGTGGGCCGAGTGATCAAAAACCGCTCCCTGATGACCATGGGGGCACGGATGGCCGGGCTGCTGGGCCCGCTCTTCTTCAAGAAAGTCCCGGCCACCTCCGGGCTGCGCCTGCGCTTTCCGGCCCCCTTCGTCGGCAACCAGCGCCACATACCGGCCATTGCCCGGACCCCCTTTATGGACCGCCACCCGGAGGTGATACCGGGTGAGCCGGGCAAACCGCGGGTGATCTTCTTCGTGGGATGCATGACCAACTTCGTCTACACTTCCGTGGGCGAAGCGGCCCTGGCGCTCCTGCGCCACCTGGGCTGCACCGTGATCATCCCCAAGGGACAGCAGTGCTGCGGCCTGCCCGCCATGTCGGGCGGCGACATCGCCACGGTGCGCGAGCTGGCCGAGAAGAACCTGACGGAAATGGAGCGCTACCAGGCGGATTACGTGATGAGCGCCTGCGCCACCTGCGGAGGCGCCCTGCATCGCCTCTACCCGCTGACCGTCGGCAAGCGCAACCCCGAACTGAAGGCGCGCCTGGAGGCCCTGGCCAAAAAAACGGTGGATGCCTCGCAACTGCTGCACCAGCTGGGACTCAACCCGGCCGAAACCGGGGCCGGCGATGCCCTGCGCATTACCTACCATGACCCCTGCCACCTGCGCACCCGCGGCTTAACCGGACAGCCCCGAAACCTGCTGCGCGCCGCCCCCGGCCTGGAGCTTACGGAAATGGAATTCGCCGACCGCTGCTGCGGCCTCGGCGGCACCTTCAACGTCTACCACTACGACTCATCCATGAGCATCAACGAAGCCAAGAGCCGTGCCATACTCAAAACCGCCGCCCAGGCAGTTGCCACCGGCTGCCCCGGCTGCATGATGCAGCTTTCCGACGGCCTCAAGCGACAGGGCTCAAAGGTCGAGGTCGTGCACACCCTTGAGCTGCTTGCACGCAAACTGGCAAAGCCATAAACATCGTTTTGCTTTTCATTCCACTAAAATCCAATTATTTTTCCCGCCGCCATTTAACCGGAATTTAACGCAAAATCCGATCAATAAACTTTTGTTACCATTTTTTTCGTGATTTTTTTACTGGTAATAAATTTTTATTGACTTACAATTCTGTATACAATATACATAGTCAATAGTGCATACTGTATACAATCCATATAATACAACTCGGTTTTATTTTAAAAACAGGTGACCACATGAGCGGCTTGAATATTGGTGCAAAAATCAAAAAACTTCGCCAGGAAAAGAAACTCACCCTGCAGGCGGTGGCCAAGGAGATCGGCTTTTCGCCGGCCCTGATATCCCAGATCGAGAACAACAACGTCTCACCCCCCATCGCCACACTCTCCAAGATAGCCAAATTCTTCGATGTCAAAATCGGCTACTTCTTCATCGAGGACGACGACGAGTGCGGCTTTGAAATCGTGCACGCCAACCAGCGCAAATCGGTTTCCAAGGTCTTCGCCCCCATCGGGACCAGCCACGGCTATTCCTACCAGTCCCTCTCCTTCCGGAAGCAGAACAAGAAGATGGAACCCTTCTTCCTGACCGTGACCGAAAAGGCCAACGAGGAGAGCGCCTACAGCCATGACGGCGAAAAGTTCCTCTTCGTCACCAAGGGGGACGTGGAGCTGATACTGGACGACAAGAGCATCTCGCTCTCCGAGGGGGACAGCATCTATTTCGACTCGTCAATCAAACACCGCCTGCGTTCGCGGGACGGTAAAGAGGTCAACCTGCTGACGGTCGTCACGCGCTGAACGATCCACTCATCCATTCACACATCCCGATCCCCCTTCGAGTCCACCGCGAAGGGGGTTTTTCGTTGCCGGGCCAGCAGGGCCACAGCTGGCGAAAGCAAAACCAGGATCAGGAGCAACCCCGACAAACGGCACCGAAAGCCCCAAAGCCCGCGACTCTTCGCCCGATCAACCCGGATCACCGCAGAATCATTGATTTGATTTTAGTCGCGCTAAAATCTTTAATTGACATTCGCGCAGCTTCTCCTTAAAATCCCCAAAATTGTCTTTTTAAGCTTCGTTTATTTTAATCCCCCCCCAAGGAGCACGACATGAGCATTGCGGAAAAGAAGAAGCAGTGGACCGACACCAAAGTAGCCAAATTCCTTACCCGTTCACCGGAGCGCTACGAAAAGTTCCTTACCACATCCAACCTCGAGATCGAGCGCGTATTCACTCCGGATTTCGATTATCCCGGTTACGATGAGAAGCTCGGTTTCCCGGGCAGCTACCCCTATACACGCGGCGTTCAGCCCACCATGTATCGCGGCCGCTTCTGGACCATGCGTCAGTATGCCGGTTTCGGCAACGCCAAAGAATCCAACGAGCGCTACAAATACCTGCTCGGCGCAGGCCAGACCGGCCTCTCCATCGCCTTCGACCTGCCGACCCAGATGGGTTACGACTCCGACGCAGCCATGAGCCAGGGCGAAGTCGGCAAGGTCGGCGTTGCCATCGACTCGCTGGCCGACGTGGAAGTCCTCTTCGACGGCATCCCGCTGGACAAAGTCTCCACCTCCATGACCGTCAACTCCACCGCCGCCATCCTGCTCTGCATGTACATCGCCGTTGCCGAGAAGCAGGGCGTGTCCGCCGACAAGATCTCCGGCACCATCCAGAATGACATCCTCAAGGAGTACATGGCTCGCGGTACCTACATCTATCCGCCGAAAGAGTCCATGCGCCTGATCACCGACATCTTCGCCTACTGCAAAGACAACGTGCCCAAGTGGAACACCATCTCCATCTCCGGTTACCACATCCGCGAAGCCGGTTCCAGCGCAGTGCAGGAAGTCGCCTTCACCCTGGCCGACGGTATCGCCTACGTTGACGCCGCCATCAAGGCCGGTCTCGACGTGGACGACTTCGCTCCGCGTCTGGCCTTCTTCTTCAACGCCCACAACAACCTGCTGGAAGAGGTTGCCAAGTTCCGCGCCGCACGTCGCATCTGGGCCAAGATCATGAAGGAGCGCTTCGGCGCAAAACTGGAAAAATCCCAGATGCTGCGCTTCCACACCCAGACCGCCGGTTGTACCCTGACTGCCCAGCAGCCGGACAACAACATCATGCGCGTCACCATTCAGACCCTGGCAGCCGTCCTGGGCGGCACCCAGTCCCTGCACACCAACTCCCGCGACGAAGCCCTGGCCCTGCCGACGGAAGACTCCGTCCGCATCGCCCTGCGCACCCAGCAGGTCGTTGCCTACGAATCCGGCGTGGCCGACTCCATCGACCCGCTGGCAGGCTCCTTCTTCGTTGAATCCCTCACCGACCAGATCGAAAAGGCAGCCTGGGAGTACATCGAGAAGATCGACAAACTGGGCGGCGCCGTCGAAGCCATCTCCAACGGCTTCCAGCAGAAGGAAATCCAGGATTCCGCCTACGCCTATCAGAAGGCCATTGAGAAGAACGAACTGATCATCGTCGGCGTCAACAAGTTCACCATCAGTGAGCCGCCTCCGACCGGCCTGCTCAAGGTTACGGGCGAAGTTGAAACCAACCAGAAGAAAGCACTGGCCGAAGTAAAGGCCAAGCGCGACGGCGCAGCCGTCAAGGCAGCTCTGGCGAAACTGGAAGTCGCCGCCAAGGGCACCGACAACCTGATCCCGCTGATCCTGGAAGCGGTGAAAGTGTACGCAACCCTGGGCGAAATCGCCGACGTATTCAGGGGCGTTTTCGGCAAGCACCAGGAAACCGTCGTCCTGTAATTCATAACCAGCAGTCAAACTTCACAGGGCCAGGCCGATCAAGCCTGGCCCTGTGCTGATTCCCAAGAAAGGTGACATGAAATGCTCAAGAAGATCAACCACATCGGCATTGCAGTAAAATCACTGGAAGAAGCCCTTCCCTTCTACCGCGACAACCTGGCCATGCCCTTCGCCGGCATCGAAGAAGTTGCCGAGCAGAAAGTGCGCGTAGCCATGCTGCAGATCGGCGAATCCAAGATCGAGCTTTTGGAGCCGACCAGCGAAGACAGCCCCATCGCCAAGTTCCTGGAAAAGAACGGCTCCGGCGTGCATCACCTGGCCTATGAAGTTGACGACTGCGCCGCCGCCATCGCCAAGATGGTAGCCGACGGCGCCCGCATGATCGACAGCGCACCCCGCAACGGCGCCCACGGCACCAAGATCGCCTTCGTGCACCCCAAGAGCAGCAACGGCATCCTGACCGAACTGTGCCAGTGCGGCCACTGACGGAGTCTGTTGGTTCCGATTAAGCACAATATAAAAAGGCGAAGCACGTCGCATGCTTCGCCTTTTTTTTAAGTCCGTTATAGAAATGTGCAGAGAACCGCACCGGGCCTGGTACGTTCGATCGCCTGTGTCCTCCGGTTTGGCAGACGGGCGCACACCCTGCCCGGCAACACGGCGTTATAGCGGCAAACCATGCTCTGGCAGCTGCAATGCTTTCCCCATGTTCCCGAGGACAACAGCAGAGAAGAGACCCCTCCGGACCGGCGCGACAGGGGCCATTAAAACGACGTTAGTTGCTACAAGTTTGCAACAACCTGATTATTAACTCTTTTTTTATTGACAACCCACTGTTCTATCAGGTAAACTATGCAAAAATTGTGAAAGCATTTTGATGAGCCCCATTGGCTCGACGCGTAGGGCAGCAGCTACCTTTCCGAAAAAGGTGGTGAACCGAAGTAAACAACAGAGCATGGCCTTTGAACAGACAGATAGCAGCACCTGTAGGCAGCACATACATGTAGCATATTATCCCGAAGGAGAAAGACCATGAAGTTTAGCAAAACCCTGATGAGCATCACCGCAGCCGGCGCCCTCTGCGCCGCCGCAACCCCGGCCCTGGCCTTTGACAACGAGATCCACGGATCCTACCTGATGAAGTACTTCGTCACCAACTACGAGGCTGTCGGTAACCGTTACATCTTCCGCGACAGCGACAATGACTTCACCAACTCCCGCAGTAGAAAGACCAGCAACTACTTCGACACTCGCACCCGCTTCTACTACAGCGCAAAGGCCAGCGACGACCTGAAACTGGTCACTGCCTTCGAGATCGACGCCGTGTTCGGCGACAGAGCACAGCAGACCGCGCGCAATGGTGGCGCCGCCCTGGAAGCAGACCAGGTCAACCTTGAAACCAAGTGGGTCTACCTGGACTTCAAAATTCCCTCCACACCGGTCAAGATCACCGCCGGTATCCAGCCGATCAAAGACAAGTTTAAGGGCATCTTCTTCGACGCCGACGTGGCCGGCATCAACAGCGTGACCACCATGGGTCCGGCGACGATTGGCCTGGGCTACTTCCGCGCCTACGATTCCGACCTTTTCACCACCTCCAACGACAACACCAACGCCAGGGGTGTCGACAACCTGGACATCGTGGCCCTCAGTGCCGACTACAACGTCAACAAGAACCTGCGCGTGGGCGGCGCCTACTACCTGTACAACGACGACCGCAGCGCAAACACACTCACCGTGCACTGCTTCGGCGCCAACTTCGACGCCAAGATCAACAAACTGGCCCTGAGCGGCTTCGCCGCCATGCAGCAGGGTGAAGTAAAGAACAGTGATGTCTCCATTTCCGCCCTGGCCTTCAATCTGGCTGCCAAGCACCCGGTGGGTCCGGGTACCCTGAAAGTTGCCGCCCTCTACACAACCGGCGACGACGGCGATAACAACACCAACACCGCCTGGCAGGCTGTCAACCAGTCCCCTAATGGCGCCAACAACGGCACCAACGGCAATACGAACATGACCAACTCCTACAACGAGTCGGGCATGATGCTGTTGAACCGCAACACCAGCACCGGCGGCACCACCACCGACTACCACCTGGTACAGGGCGCCGGCAACCTGGACCAGGGCGTGATCCTGGCAACCATCGGCTATGACGCCACCATCAACCCTAAATGGTACGCCAAGACCAACGTGGGCGCTGCCTGGGTTTCCAGCAACAACTCCCAGATGACGAACCTGAAGACCCATGGTAACAACTTCATAGGTACCGAGATCAATCTTGAGACCGGCTACAAACTGTACGACAACCTGACCGCCAGCGTTCAGGGCGCCTATGTGATCCTGGGCGGCTATTACAGCGACATGGACAACGGCCGTGATCCCGCCAACCCCTTCACCGCCCGTCTGGCGCTGAACTACGCCTTCTAGTATCATCTGTACCAGTACAACCTGAAGGGCGGGAGCAATCCCGCCCTTTTTTTTTGACTTTAACAGGCAGTTTTGCGATACTCCGCAAGTTGACATCAAGACTCGGAGGCACCATGAGAAGATTCACCCTGGCGATCAGCCTTTTACTTTCACTCTGTTTCACCCTGTCCGTATTCGCGGCCCAGCCGCTGCGGGTGTTTGTTTCCGACATGAACGTGGTGGGGGTCCAGAACAAAGATGAACTGAAAGCGACTCTGCAGACCCTGCTGGCTTCGCGCCTGAACGGCGAGAACATCACCGCCGTGGCCAGTTCCGCCGAGGCCGATGCCGTGCTGACCGGGACCTACGTGGTAATCGGTAAGGTATTCAGCGTGGATGCCATGGCCAAAAGCGCCAACGGCAAGACCCTGACCCGCGCCTTTGTACAGGGAGAGAGCCAGGACGAACTGATCCCGGCAATGGGCAAGCTGGCCGACAAGCTGAGCGCTGACCTCTCCAAGCTGTACGCCAGCGGCCAGATAGCCTCCGGCGCACCCAGCTATGCCGCCACCTCCACCGTTGTGCGCCCGAACAAAGTAACCCAGGGCAACAGCGTCCAGAGCGCCCTGGTGCGCCCGGACCAGAGCCAGGAGATCATCAGGCCGCGTGACCTGGAGCGCAACTATGTTGGCGGCTGGCAGAGCAAGCGCCTTCCCGGAGCAGCCAACCTGCTGGCAATGGGCAAGACGCTTCCCGACGGCAGCAGGGAAGTGTTTCTGGCTGAGGACCGCCGCCTCTCCTACTACCATCAGGCGGAAAACATGAGCCTGCGCTTTGCCACCGAATTCGGCACCACGGACAAGATCATCGGCCTGGACACCATCCAGGGCAGCGACGGCAAGACCGAAGTATACCTGACCATCATGCATGGCGAAGAGCCGTCCTCCCAGATCTGGCAGGTGGGGGACAACAGGATGGAGTGCGTGGCCAAGGATCTACCCTACTACCTGCGCGTCATCGGCCTGGCAGGCGGCCCCAAAAAGGTCTATGCCCAGTCCATGGGGCGCGAAACGGAATTCTACGGCAATGTATCCGAGCTTACCCGCACGGGGTCGAAGGTAACCCTGTCCAACGAGATCGTGATGCCCCGCTTCGGCAACATCTTCACCTTCAACCAGTTCAAGGACCAGCAGGGTGTCCTGTACACCGTGGTGCTGCACCCCGACGGCTACCTGGTGGTCTTCGACCAGGAGCAGAAGGAACTCTGGCGCAGCAACGACAAGTTCGGCGGCTCCGAGCTCTACTACCAGAAGGACAACTCGGAGAACTTCCGCATTACCAACGACAAGTACCGCTGGTTTTTCATGAACCAGCGCATCCAGGTAACCTCGCGCAACGAAGTGCTGGTGGGCAAGAACGACGGCTTCTGGGTGCTGGGCAACGCCCGCTCCTACAAGAAGGGCGCCGTCTACTGCTTCATCTGGAACGGCTCCAACCTGGACGAGCTCTGGCACACCCGCGACACCCAGAACTACATGCCGGACTTCTATTTCGACGAGGCCAGCAGCGAACTGCTGCTTCTGCAGACAGTACAGAGACCCGGCCTGACCACACGGGGCACCGCTTCACTGGCCATCAAGAAGGTTGAATAACCGCTTCCCCTCAGCCCCCCAAGCGGGGGCTGATTCGTGAGTTGCTCACATTCCGAGATTCCAACCCTATGAACAACAGACTTCCCGACATATCGCTTCCCTTCGGGGTGAGCGACTTTCTCCCCGATGCCGCCGCCAAAATCGGCTACATCGAGGACAGAATCCGCCGCGTGTTCGAACTGTGGGGCTTCCGCAGAGTCATCACGCCCAAACTGGAATACGAGGACGTAATGGCTCTCGGCCTGGGTGACGGCCTCAAAAACAAGACCTACCGCTTTGACGACCGCCAGACCGGCAGACTGTTGGCCTTTCCTCCGGACATCACCCCGCAGATCGCCCGTATCGTGGCCACGCGCCTCGCCGCCAGCCCCCTTCCACACCGCATCAGCTACAGCGGCCGGGTGTTGCGCCAGACCGAGAGCCAGACAGGACGCAGCCGCGAGATTTTCCAGTCCGGCGTGGAACTGATCGGCCTGGACTCCCCCGAGGCGGACGCCGAAATGGTGGCCATGGCGGTGGAAGCGCTGCAGGGGCTGGGCTTCAGCGACTTCAAGATCGACCTGGGTCAGGTTGAATTCTTCCGCGGCATCGTGGAATCTTCAGGACTCAGCGGGCAACCGCTGCGGGATCTGCTGGAGGCGGTGGCGCGCAAGGACGCCTCGGCAGTGGCGCGCATCTGCGCCGAAAGCCCGCTCTCCGAGGAATCACGCCGCGAGATCGCTTCCCTGCCGCGCCTGTTCGGCGGACGGGAGGTCGTTGAGGCCGCCGACCGGGTAGCATGCAACAGCCGCTCCCGCGCCGCGCTGGACAACCTGCGCCAGGTGCTGGACATCCTGGACATCCACGGCGTGAGCGACTATCTGACCATCGATCTGGGCGAAACCCGCGGTCTGGACTACCACACCGGCATCACCTTCGAGGGCTTCGTTACCGGCCTGGGCGTGCCGGTCTGCGGCGGCGGGCGCTACGACAGCCTGGCGGGTCGCTACGGATTCGAAACACCGGCCACCGGCTTCACCTTCGATGTGCTCAGCCTGCTCCAGGCCCTGGAGCGGCGTCCGGAACTGGAGGCCAGCACGGCCCGCGATTTCCTGCTGTTCAACCGTGGCAGCGACCGGCGCCAGGCTCTGGAAACCGCTCGCCTGCTGCGCTCACGGGGATACTCCACCGCCCGCGACATCATTCGGCGCGACGTCCAACCTTCGCTGGAGTATGCGCGCAGGATGAACATCCGCTGCATGCTGGTCATGGGAGACGAATCGGACAAGGGTGTCGTGCGCGCGATTCGCACCCGTGACGGCAAGACGGTGCGCCTGGCCAGTGACATGCTGTGCCGTGACGGACTGATGGAATATATTGAAGAAAACCAGGGAGAATAGGCAAAATGGCAAACGTTGCGATTGTGGGCGCCCAGTGGGGCGATGAGGGAAAAGGGAAGGTCGTCGACATCTACACCGAATATGCCGATGATATCGTTCGTTTTCAGGGCGGCAACAATGCCGGTCACACGCTGGTGGTCGGCAATGAAAAGGTCGTTCTGCATCTGATCCCCTCGGGCATTCTTCACGAAGGCAAGCGCTGCATCATCGGCAACGGAGTCGTGCTGGACCCGGAAGTATTCATCAAGGAGATCGTCAAGCTCAAGGAATCGGGCCGCCTCACCGACGACTCCTGCCTGCTCCTGTCGGAATCGTTGCACATCATCATGCCCTATCACAAGCGCATCGATATCGCCCGCGAAGCCAGAAGCGGTGACCGCAAGATCGGCACCACCGGACGCGGCATCGGCCCCTGCTACGAGGACAAGATCGGCCGCCGCGGCATCCGCCTGATGGACCTGCTCAACAGAGATGTCTTTGCCCGCCGCTTGAAGGAATTCCTGGTGGAGAAGAACTTCCTGCTGGAAAAGATGCTGGGAGAGGCGCCCTGCGACTACGACCAGATCCTGGAAGAGTACAGCGGCTACGCCGAGGTGCTGCGCGCCTACATGGCCGACACCGCGCTGATCATCAACAACGACCTCCAGGCCGGCAAGAAGATCCTCTTCGAGGGGGCCCAGGGAACGCTTTTGGATGTGGACTTCGGCACCTATCCCTTCGTGACTTCATCTTCCACCTGCGCTGGCGGCGTCTGCACCGGCTCCGGCGTCGGGCCGCGCCACATTCACGAGATCATCGGCATCTCCAAGGCCTATGTCACCAGGGTTGGCAGCGGCCCCTTCCCCACTGAGCTGTTCGACGCGGACGGCGACCGGCTGCGTGACGCGGGGGGGGAATTCGGCTCCACCACCGGCCGTCCCCGGCGCTGCGGCTGGTTCGACGCCATGGTGATCCGTTACGCGGTGCGCACCAACGGCCTTACCGGCATCGCCCTGACCAAGCTGGACGTGCTCTCCGGCTTCGACAGCATCAAGATCTGCACCGGCTATACCCTGGACGGAAAGGCGCTGGAGACCCTCCCTTCCGCACCGGAGGCCTTCGAGAACTGTCAGCCGGTGTATGAGGAGCTGCCGGGGTGGAACGCGGATATCTCCGGAGCAAAGAGCTTCGAGGAACTGCCGGACAGCGCCCGCGCTTATGTCAAGCGCCTGGAGGAACTGGCTGGCTGCCCCATCGTGCTGGTCTCCGTGGGCGCCCGCCGCGACCAGACCATCATCCTGCGCAACCCCTTCCTGTAGGCGACCTGAGCGCGCATCATCCAACCGACGCATCATGTAAAAAATCCCCCCGGAATAGTGTTCCGGGGGGATTTTTTTACGCCTTGGATGACCCGCCTCGGCGGCTACCTCTTTTCCGGCGTGTGCGGCCGACCCTGTGTCTGCCCCTGTCGCTTGCGAGCCGTTGTAGCCGTACTTCCACAGGCCCCCATGAACAGGCTGGCGCGATAGCCGGTGTGGGCCGCCAGCTCCGACAGGCGGTTCAGCTCGCGACCGGCAGCGCCCAACCAGGTGGCCAGGGTCCGATTGACCGGCCGACGGGACAGCGCAGCGCACAGCCCACAGATGAAGAGCCATGCGACCAGCTCCTCGAAGCGTTCCTTGTTGAACCAGACCACGCCGTCGCTCTCATGAACCAGCAGATAGCGTCGACAGGCGGGAATGGCGAACAGCCGCTCCACAGCAGGTGCCCGTCCCAGCCAGCCACGGCCGCCATGTTCCAGTAAAGCCCGCAGCAGCTGGAGCTCGTCCCCGGCGCCTACGTCTCCCCCCCCACCGGGAGGGAGTTGCGTGGCCAAGCCATGGTCCAGGCCAAAGCGATCCAGGGTGGCAGCGGGCAGCCCCTGCAGGAGCATCCAGGTCAGCAGCAGCCTGGCGCCGGCAATGGAAGCGAGGCGATCGGCCATGACTGAGAGGAACTGACGGGCGCCACGGGATGCGGTCTTCTGTGCCAAAAGATCGGACAGCAGGGAGAGTTCAGCCGTAAGCTCTGCCGACGTTACCCGGGGTGCCTGTCCGCAAGCCTTCAGTTCTTCGGCCAGAGCGGTGAGGAAGCCATCAAGGGAGGCGCTCAGATTCCCGGCCGGCGCTTGCGTGGCATCCCCCGCTGCTGGCTCGCCCAATGGCAGCGGTTCCTTCAGGAGCCCGGCAAAGGAGGCGTTCAGGGCGGCAAAGCGCACCTGCAACCGTTCAACGTCCAGATTATCCACCCCCCGACCATTCAAGGCCTGGTGCAACCCCTCCCAGGAGCGCTCAGGGTCGTCGCAGATGCGACGAAAATCCAGGAACAGATGGAACTCGTACTCGCCCAACTCGGCGTAGAGCCCACGGAGGGCCAGTTCCCGCCCGCTGCGCAGAAAATGGCGGCCGTCGGCCAGATCGCGGAAGGCGTAGTAGATTCCGTCGCCGGCATCCAGATCCAGAGCCTCGGCCAGGGTCGTGCGGCGCAGTTCAGGCTCGCCCCCCCCCTCGGTGACATTGAAAGGGACCGACTCCCTGATCCAGCCGGAAGTGGAGGCATGGCGGTTGTGGTACAGCACCAGGGCGCGCTGCTCTCCGCAGCGGTTGGAATAGGCAAACACGTTCTCGTCGACCCCGGCCGTGCCGTGAAAATCGTAGAGCACGAAATTCTTCGATCCGGAGAAGAGGGCGCGACGATGCAGCAGCGGAAAGATCCACATGCGGTGTCCCTGCAGCAGCCCCTGGTCAACCGTTTCGTCCCAGTAGGCGCGCTTGTACTCCATGCCGTACTTTTCGTGGAAGCCCTCGATCTGGCCATGGCCGAACATGGGCAGCCCCGGCATGGTCACCATCAGGACGCAGGCGCCGAAGTACTTACCCTGGCTGCCGAACTGCTCCACGGCGGTCTTTTCGTCCGGATTGTTCATGAAGTTGACGAAGCGCTTCAGCACCTCGGGGTTGAACTCCAGCACATTCCTGATGGTCTGGCGGTACTTGGCGTTTTCCTCCTTCTTCAGCATGTTCATGAAGGCGCTGTTGTAGACCCGGTGCATACCCAGGGTACGCACGAAATACCCCTCCATCATCCAGAAGGCCTCGGCCAGGAGCAGCGTGCCGGGAGCCTCGGCGGCCACGCGGTCCACAACCTCCCTCCAGAACTCCACCGGAAAAACGGCATCGAACTCCTCGCGGCTCATGCCATGCTCGGCCCGCGAGGGGATGCCACCCCCCAGGCCGCGGATGGGAAACCAGAGCCTCTGGAAGTGCTTCTTGGCCAGGGTCATGGCGGCGTCGAAACGGATGATCGGGAAGTTGCGCGCCACATGCAGGATGGTCTGGATGACCGCCTCGCGCACATCGGGGAGCAGGTAGTTGAGCTGGGCCGTGTCGTTCCAGGGAAAGCTGGTGCCGTCGTTGCCATGGTAAATGTAGCGGGTGCGCCCGCTGTCGCGCTCCACCAGACGGAATACCACGGCGGCATCGCTCCTGGTCCAGTAGCCGTCCTCTACCTGGATGCGCACGTGGCCGCTCAGGGAGAGGTCCTCGCCGTTGAAACAGTAGCCGGGAAAGGGGGGGTAGTCGCTCTGGATGAACCAGTCCGGGTGCTCCAGCACCCAGCGGGAGTAGATCCCGGTGTGATTGGGAACCATGTCGCTTGCCAGGCGGATGCCGCGCGCGAGCGCCCGCTGACGCAGGTTCGCCAAGGCCTCCCATCCCCCCAGGTCGGCGGAAATCTCGTAGTCGTAGAGCGAGTAGGCAGAGGCGATGGCCTCCTGGTTGCCGCAGATCTGCTTGATGCGCTGGGAGGCGGGGGAACGTTCCCATACCCCGATCAGCCAGAGGGCGCTGAAACCGGCACCCGCCAGGCGGTCCAGCTCCCTGTCGGGCACCTGGTCCAGGGTGGTTATGGGATGGCCGTACTGACGTCCAAGCTGTTCGAGCCAGACATAGACCATCTTGGCGATCATGACCACGTTGGACATCCAGTCCTCGTCCCGCGAGAAACGTTCGTACTCCGGATAGTCGTAGCCGGCCAGCACGGAGTCGCCACCAGGGCCGAACCCTCCCGGTGCCGGATTCGCTCGCTGGCCGAACTCCAGTACCCGCGACGGCCCCGGCTCTCCCCCACCCCATCCGCGCTGGCGCTCCTCTTCGCGCAGCACGTCCCAGGCTCCGGTGAGCATCTCCAGCAACTCCTGGGGCAGAAAGACGCCCCACTGCTCGCGGATGTACTCCACCTGGCCGGCCAGGGAACCGGGCGATGCCTTGATCGGCGCAAAGAGGATTTCGGGCAGCGTCAGATCGAATCCGGACAGCCGGGGCCCCCGGGAGAGGGCAGTGGTCATGGCGGTCACCAGGTGGGGATAGTTCCCCAAGGCCGCCACCAGCGGCGCATCGTCGAGGATCTCCCGGAAGCTGTCCAGGGCAGGATTCTCAGCAGCAAGCCTGAGCAGCAGCAGTTCGCGCAGCACGGTGCGCCGTCGACCGCCACGGCCGGTGGCCGGATTGAGCCATGCATCAACTGAGCTGGCTCCGGCGAGCACGTCAGAGGGGGGAAACAGTTCCACGAAGGTAGCGGCGGCACACTGCACCGCTTCTCCGGCCGGTTCCACACCGACCTGGCGCAGGGCGTTCTCCAGCACTCGTGGCGACTCCTGTTCAGCCGTAACGTCGATCAGATAGCGGAAGATGGTCTGCAGCGCGGCAAACAGGTTGAGCTGACCGGCATGCACCGGAAGGCTGCCATGGCTATGCCGGCGGTTCAACCTGAGGGCCAGTTGGCGGTGGAAGATAATCGCGGGAATCCCCCGCTCGGAGATGTGCCGCGAGAGGGCGCCCAAGTCGTGGGAGAGCCAGGAGTGCCGGGATATCTGGATATCATGGGGGAAGTATGCAGCGAAATCGGACGAAACGTTCATATATCTGACCACCCTTCAGTGTGACGATCAGCAATTATACCGCGATTTCAAAGAAAATGACGATTTCCAGGGTGAGGCAGGGAAAGAGGGGGCAGGACACGCAGCTGACCTGCCCCCGTGAAATCCCTGATGCAAAGAGGGGGAAACGGTACGACGATCGCGGGTTTTACTTCTTTTTCTTTGTCTTGCTCTTAGCCGTTGACTTGCTTTTGGATGTTGTCTTGCTCTTGGCCGATGACTTGCTTTTGGACTTTGTTTTGGCGGAAGATGTGCCCTTCTTCTTGCGCTTGTCCGTTTTTTTGGCCTTGGCTGATGATTTGGACTTGGATTTCCCGGATGCGGACGCCGACCTGCGCGAGGTCCGTGAGGAAGATTTCTTCACGCTCCTGCTGATCCTGCGCGGCTCGGGATTGAATTCGTCGCGGATGTTGTTCAGCAGAACCGCGGTCTCCTCAAGGGTCGGGTCCGCCTTCCTGGCGGCCTCCAGCGCCTCCCTGGCTTCGCTGATGCGGTCGGTCTTCATGTACATGCGGCCCAGCGCATTGAGGGCGCGGGCATGGTCCGGCCTCAGCTCGGCCGCCTTCTGGTAGCAGGCGATGGCGCTGCCATACTCCTTCTTGAATTCGTGGATCAGCCCCAGCTTGTAGTGGTTGTTGGCATCTTCCGGGAACAGTTCCACCGCCCCCTTGAGCAGTTCGGTTATCTCATCGTACTGCCTGTTTTTGACATATAGCGACACCAACGCGCTGCGGGTATCCGCGTCATCCTTCCGTAACTCCAAGGCCTTACGGTAATGCGCCACTGCCCGGTCGTTCATCCCCTTGGCCTTGTACAGCGCGGCGATTTCCCGGTTTGCCTCGGGATTGTCGGGAGCGCTCTTCAGAACGGCATCGTAGGCATCGATGGCCAGGCTGGTCTCCTTCTTTTTGGCGAGAATGCGGGCCAGCTTGAGTTGAATGTCCGGGCTGTCGGGTTTCAGCTTGAGGAACTCGCTGTACTGTTCCACCGCCTCCTGATAGAAGCCGCGCTCATAGCGTATATCGGCGAGACGCAGGCGGGCATCGGCATTGTCCGGCTTGACCCGTATGGCCTGTTTGTAGGCCACCACCGCCTCGTCCAGGTTGTTCATTTTTTCATGCAGGATACCCAGATTCAGGTAGACGTCGCTGTTAGCGCTGTTGCGGTGCACCGCCTCCCGGTAGGCCGCCATGGCCTCCCTGTCCCTGCCCGCGGAACGGTAGAGGTCGCCCAGTTTTCCGTAGGCGTCCACCGCCTTGTCGGGAGACTCAGCGATGATTTCCTTGAGCGACTCCTCGCTCTTCTGAAAATCAGGCACGAAGAGCGGCGCGGCGGGGGAGGACTTGGCGGCAGCCGGCACACCATCGGCAACCTGAGCCAGTCCCTTGCCCTTGCCGCCCAACAGGTACTGGTAGTTGGCCTGCCGGGTATCACCCTTCTTTTCGTAGATCTCGGCCATCATCAGGTGGATCGTGCGGTTCTGGGGATTGGTGGCCTCACCCTTCTTCAGCTCATCCAATGCCTTATCCAGGTCTTTGCGCTCCAGATGGATGGAAGCGATGCCGGTATGGGCCTTCTCGTTGCCCGGATCAGCGTTCAGCGCCCGGCCGTATTCATCCAGGGCCTTGCCCTGATCTCCCATGGCCAGATACACCCCGGCCAGATCATTGAACACCTCGGCATCACTGGTGAGAGTGTTTCCCGCCTCGCTCAGGTGGTGGATCGCCAGCGGGTACACCTTCATCTCCGCCAGCACATGCCCCAGCGCCTTGTGGTAGCGGGGATCGGACGTTGCCGCCAGACCACGGCTTAACTCCACCGAGGCTTCGCTGTTCCTGCCGGTCTGTGCATAGAGCAGGCCCAGGTTGCCGCTGGCCCTGGTAAACTGCGGATTCTGCCGCAGGGCCTGGCGATACTCCTTGATGGCCCCATCCACATTGCCGATCCTCTCCAGCATCAGGGCGCTGACATAGTGCCCCGGGGCGCCGTCGGGGCAGAGGCCGAGTATCCTGGCCTCGGTCTGCCGCATCGCACCTTCATCACGGCTAGACTCCAGGGAGTCCACCAGATTCAGGGCCTCCTTGCACTTGTCAGCGGAAAAACCCCAGTCAAAACCGCATAGCAACAGCGCCGCGGACATCAGTACACCATATGTTCGAATCATACGCATAGGGCAGGTTTCCTTGAAAAAAATCTTGTGAAGCCGCGGATTATACAGACGATCCGCTAAAAATTCAATTATTTAGGCTAAAATCTTGATTATATGCCAATTTGTGCAATAATGTGGCGCACATTCCCGGACGGGCCAGGAGGGATACAACGACATGCATGAGGAGTGGAGATGAACAGGGAACTGGAACAACTCATCAATAGCGCCAGCGATTTGCCGACAATTCCGGTGGTTGCGACAAAGGTGTTGCAGCTCATCGAGAGCGAGACGACAACGGCGGAAGACCTTGCCCGGGTGGTATCGTCCGATGCGGCGGTGGCCGCCAGGGTCCTGAAGATATCCAACTCCTCCTTCTTCGGCTGCAGGCGCCAGATCAACACCCTGTCCCACGCCATCATGATGCTCGGCTACAACACCCTGAAGAGCCTGATCATGGCGGCATCGGTCAAGCAGGTTTACAAGAACTACGGTTTGGCGGAAAAGATGCTCTGGGAACACTCCTTCGGCGCTGCCCTGGCCGCCCGCATCATCGCCGGCGCCACCCAGCAGATAAACGACGAAGAGGCCTTTCTGGGAGGCCTCTTTCACGATATCGGCAAGACCATCATGAACAACATCGACAGCCAGCGTTTCCAGATGGTGATTCAGAAATGTTACAACGAAGGCATCTCGTTCCAGGAGGCGGAGCAGGAGTTTTACCCCTACAGCCACGCCGAAGTGGGCGGACTGGTCATCGAGAAATGGAATTTCCCCGAAATGCTGATCAAAGCGGTCATGGAGCACCACCGCTTCGGCTTTGTAGAGGATGAGGACCCCTACCAGATACTGCTCACCAGCACCGTGGGACTGGCCAACCTCTTCTGCCACAAGATCGGCCTCGGCCAGCGGGAACCGGATACCGACCTGGTCCTCGCCGAGTCCATGCCCGCCCGCCTGCTCCAGCTGGACGAGAACCAGCTGGAGTGCATGCTGACCAGCTTCGAGCAGGCCTATACCCAGGACAAGAGTTTCTTCGAATAACCCCCCGCATGTCCGGACTGCCCGGGCAGTCCGGACGCCACCCGGCGACTGGTCAGGGCTTATCGCGCTCCTTGCCACCGGAGGAGCGCTCGCGGGCCTCGTCCGAGATATCCACACTGTCGTCCTCGGCCGCGCCCGCATGCCGGCGCGACTTTCCACCCTTGAAGGTCTCGCCCCGTGCGGTGTTCCTGTCCAGCTCCTTTGCTCCGCTGATTCTGTCCACCGGGTCCGTCATGACCGCCTCCTCCGCCATCCCCGAAAAGATGAAAATTGATTTTTAACCGTTGAAACTATATACTGCTTCGACAAAATTCCGTCGCAAGGATGTCTATGATTCGCACCATTCTCACCTACCCAAATCCCGAGCTGAAAAAGAAATCGGCAGCGGTTACCATCATAACCGACGAGATCCGCGAACTGGTCAGTGATATGACCGAAACCATGTACCACGCCCCCGGCGTGGGGCTGGCAGCCCCCCAGATCGGCGTCCATCAGCGGGTGATCATCATCGATGTCTCCGCCCACGACGAGCCGAACGAGCTGATTATAGCAATCAACCCGGTCATCGTCCATGCCGAGGGAGAGAGCTACGAGGAGGAGGGCTGCCTGTCGGTACCCAAATACGCCGCCAACGTGCGCCGCCACGCCAGCGTGACGGTCAGGGGCCTGGACCTGGAGGGGAGGGAACAGACCTGGCATGCCGAGGGGCTCTTGGCCATCGCCTTCCAGCACGAGATCGATCACCTGGACGGCAGACTCTTCGTCGACCACCTCTCGCCCCTCAAGCGCGATCTGTTCCAGCGCAGGGCCCGCAAGGCGGCGGAAGCGAAAGCAGCGGGGGAGCGATGAGCAGCAGGAGCATCGTCTTCATGGGAACGCCCGAGTTTGCCTGCCCCACCCTGCAGGCCCTGATCGACCGCGGAGAACGGCTGCTGGCAGTGGTCACCCAGCCCGACAGGCCCAAGGGGCGCGGCCACAAGCTGATGCCACCCCCGGTTAAGGAACTGGCCCTGGCCCACGACATTCCGGTGCTCCAACCCCACAGGGTCCGCGCTTCCGCCTTCGTCGAGAGCATCCGCCAGCTGGCTCCCGAACTGATCGTGGTGGTTGCCTTCGGACAGATCCTGCCCAAGGCGCTGCTGGACATTCCTCCCCTGGGCTGCGTCAACGTCCACGCCTCCCTGCTCCCCCGCTACCGAGGCGCCGCCCCGCTCAACTGGTGCATCATCAACGGAGAAACAGAGACCGGCGTCACCACCATGCTGATGGATACGGGGCTCGATACCGGTCCCATGCTGCTCAAGCGCTCGACCCCCATCGACGAGAATGAGGACATCGTCTCGCTGCACGACCGCATGGCCTCCCTGGGCGCGGAGCTGCTGGCCGAGACCCTGGACGGCCTCCGGGAGGGGCGCATCGAGCCGCAGCCCCAGAACGACAGCCTGAGCTGCTACGCTCCGCTGCTCAAGAAGGAGCACGGCCTAATCGACTGGCAGCGGCCTGCCCGCCAGATCCACAACCAGGTTCGCGGACTGGCTGCCTGGCCCGGCGCCCAGACCCTTCTCAACGGCCATGCCCTGAAGCTGTTCCGCACCCGGGTAGCCGATGGCGCGGGAGCTCCGGGAACGGTGCTCTGCTCCACCGGCGGCCAGCTCGAGGTGGCCTGCCTGGACGGCAGCCTGCTCATCCAGGAACTGCAGCTGGCGGGCAAAAAGCGCTTGGACAGCGCCAGCTTCCTGGCCGGCTGCCCCATAGCCGAGGGAACCCTGCTGGGCGGAGCGGCAACGGAGAGACCGATACCGTGACGGCACACAATCTCCAGCCCGAAGCGCCCCGCAAACGGCTGTTCATCTCCCTGATGGGGCTGACCTGCCTGCTGCTGGTGGCCCTGATCTTCCTGGCCTGGTGGGTTCCCAACCAGGGCCTGGCCAATATCCACCCAGACCTGCCCAACATCGTCGGTATCGCCATGGCGATTCTCTCCGGCCTGGCCATCCTGGGCACCGTCCTTTTGGTACTGACCACGGCAATGAACCGGGACTTCTTCTTCACCCGCCTCTTGCGACTGGTGGTGATCAAGTTCCTGCTCCCCATGATCGAGCTGGTGGGACGGCTCTTGGGGATCAGCAAGGACAGCATCCGCCAGTCCTTCATCGCCATGAACAACAGCCTGGTGATCTCCCAGTGCCACTCCATCAGCCCGGATCGGATCCTGGTGCTGCTGCCGCACTGCATCCAGCTCTTCGACTGCGCCATCAAGGTCACCGGCGACATCAACAAGTGCGTGCTCTGCGGCCGCTGCGACATCAAGGGGCTGGTGGATATCGGCCGCAGGTACGGCATCGACATCTCCGTGGCCACCGGCGGCACCCTGGCGCGCAAGGTGATCGTGGAAAAGCGCCCCAAGCTGGTGCTGGCCGTGGCCTGCGAGCGCGACCTCACCTCCGGCATCAAGGACTGCTACCCCCTGCCGGTGATCGGCATCCTCAACGAACGCCCCTTCGGCCCCTGCTTCAACACCAGGGTGGATGTGGAGAAGATCGACGAGGCGCTCAGCCGCATACTCCCGCGCACGTAGTCACCCCTTGAAACGCCATGGGGGGCGGGCCCCATGGCCCGCCCTCTCACACCGCCCGCTCCCCCATCACCCGATCGTAACAGTCGCGGATTCTGCCGGTAATCTCCTCGTAGTCGCTGATCAGGGCCACGCCCGGGTTTTTCAGAGCCGAATCGTATCCCAGGCGCAGTGCCAGCTTGTTAAGGTAGCTCTTCGGCCCGCTCAGATCATTGACCGAATAGTCGTGGATGATGCGCAGGCGATTTTCCAGCTTGCGCAGGAAACGGTAGCCGAAGACAAGCGTCTCGGCGAACTCGGCCGGCACCAGCCCCAGCTCCCCCATCCGGGTGAGCGTCTCGATGGTGCTGGTAGTGCGCAGCTCGGGGTAGCGGAAGCCGTGGCGCAGTTGCAGGTACTGGGCGATGAACTCCACGTCCACCATGCCGCCCCGACCGGTCTTGATGTTGTAGCTGCCGGCGCTCTCCCGGGCCAGTTCATGCTCCATGCGCATGCGCAGCCGGTGGATCTCGGCGCGCCCCTCTTCCCCCAGGGTCGAGCCATACACCGTCTTCTCGATGACGCCGTACAGGTGGTCGGCCAGGGAGGCATCCCCCAGCACCACCCGGGCCTTGGTCAGTGCCTGGCGTTCCCACACCTGGGCCTCCTGGCGGTGGTAGTCCAGAAACGAGTCCAGGGAGGTCACCAGCGGCCCGGCATTGCCCGATGGCCGCAGGCGGGTGTCTATCTTGTACACATACCCCTCGCGGGTCTGCATGGTCAGGATCGAGATGATCTTCTGGGCCAGCTTGGCAAAGTACTCGTGGTTGGAGATCTGTTTGTCGCCGTTGGTAAGGCCTTGGCGGTCGTAGACGAAGATGATGTCCAGGTCGGAGTGATAGTTCAGCTCCCCCCCGCCCAGCTTGCCCATGCCGATCACCGCCATGCTGGCCTCGGCCTCTCCCTCCCCACGGTTGTACACGGGGCACCCGAAGCGCCCCAGCTGCTGCACCGCCATGTCATAGGCAGCCCCCAGACAGGCTTCCCCCAGCAGGGAGAGCTGGCCGGTGGTCACGGTCTGCTTCACCTTGCCATGGATGTCGTTTAAGCCGATGCGCAGGACCTCCTCGTTGTGGTAGCGCCGCAGGGCATCCAGCCGGTCCTCGAAATCATCGCAGAGCTCCAGCACTGCGGCCAGCTCCCGCTCCATCTCATCCCTGCTCTTCTCGGTAGAGGCGTTGTTGTAGGAAAGCATGCTCTCCAGCAGCTCCGGGTGATTGATCAGGATCTTGGAGAGGAATTCCGACATGCCGAACAGGGAAACCAGCAGCTTCAGCGCCTGGCGGTTCTCGGCCAGGAGCGCATAGTAGGCCGTGCGCTTGCCCACGATGGTGAGAAAACGTTCCAGATGAATCAGGGCCATATCCGGATCAGGCGACTGCAGCAGTTCCTGCAGCAGCAGCGGCGAGATCTTCTCCAGCAGCCGGCGGTTGCGCTCGGTAAGGTTGCTCCTGACCGGCCCGTCCCGCAGGGAGAGCAGGTTGTCGTAGGCGCGCTCCACATCCTCGAAGCGTCGCTCGGCCAGCATATCCTTGACCAGATCGGCATCGGCCTTGTGATCCAGAAGGAACAGCACCTCGGGGCTCAGGTCCCGGTTCAGACGGTCGTCACGGGAGAGGAACAGGTTGCCGTAGATGGCCGAGACATGGGAGCGATGCAGCTCCAGGGTTTCCCGGAAGCGCTCCACCCCGTCGCTGCCCAGAAAACCGCTCCGTCGCGCCAGGGCGCGCAGCTCGTCGGCTTTGGTGGGAAGGTTGTGGGTCTGGCGCTCCTGCACCACCTGGATGCGGTGCTCCACGGTGCGCAGAAAACGGTAGGCATCTGAGAGCCTTGCGTGGTCATCCTCCGTGATCAGATTGGCTTCCAGAAGCCTGGCCAGGGCTTTCAGCGAGTTGCGCTCCCTGAGGTGGGGATTCTTGCCGGCATAGACCAGTTGCAGCGCCTGGATGAAGAACTCTATCTCGCGGATCCCCCCCCGCCCCAGCTTGAGGTTGGCCTCCCCCTCCATGGAACGGGTCAGGGAAACGTCGATCTTCTGCTTCATGTTCTTCATGTCCTCGATCAGGGTGTAATCCAGGTACTTGCGGTAGACGAAGGGTTGCAGCATGCGCAGCAGCTGTTCACCCAGCTCCAGGGAGCCGGCCACCGGCCTGGCCTTGAGCATGGCCGTGCGCTCCCATGACTGGCCCCAGGATTCGTAGTAGATCTCGGCGGAACGGAGCGAGGCCGCCATGTCGCCCGATTTCCCCTCCGGCCTGAGCCCCAGGTCCACCCGGAAGACAAACCCGTCCTCGGTCACCTGGGAGAGCGACTTGCTGATCATCTCCCCCAGCTTGGCAAAGAAGCTGTGCAGGGAGACCACTCCCCGGACCTGTCCGGAGCCGCCATCCACGCCGCTGGTCTTGCCCCTGTCCGACTCGTAGAAGTAGATGATGTCGATGTCCGAGGAGAAGTTCAGCTCGTTGCCCCCCAGCTTGCCCATGCCCATCACGGTCATCTCCGCCTCCACCGGGCCGTTTTCCGATTCCATCAGCGGCAGGCCGTACTCAGCCACCAGGCAGCGCCGGCAGACCTCGTAGGCCACCTGCAGTGACGCGCCAGCCAGGGAGGAGAGTTCGGCGGTGACCTCTTCCAGGTCGGCCAGGCCGCACAGGTCCCGGCTGGCGATGCGCACGATCTCGACCCGCTTGAACAGGCGCAAGCGCTTCATCAGCCCGGCGTAATCGGTCTTGTCCTCCACCTGCGAGCGCAGGGCCGCCAGCATGCCCCGGCTGTCGCGGGAGACGGCGATGCAGTTCTCCAGGAAGAGCCAGCGGAACAGGGAGGGGGTGCGGTAGATCAGGTTGACCAGAAAGGGGGATGAGCCGCAGACAAGCACGAAGCGGGAGAGCGCCCTGCGGCGGCAGGCGATGGCGGTGAGATCGTCCCCCGGAATGACGCCTGCCAGGCGTTCGAAGGCGTTCAGGGCCATGTCCGGCAACGGGGTGCGCAGGGCATTGACCAGGATGCGGTGCAGGGTCTGCACGGAGAAGCAGGGCTGGATCAGCAGGATGTTGTCCGCCGAGCGGGCTCCATAACTGAAGCCGTGCCGCTCCAGGAAGGCGGCCAACCGCTCCGTGCGCCGGGCCGGATCGTCCAGGGAGACGATCCGGCTGAACTCGTGCAGGAAGCGCAAGAGACGCATGTCAGTTCCCCGCGATCCTGCGCAGGCCTGCGCGGTAGTCGCCCCTGACGATGCCGTTCTCGGTGATGATGGCGCTGATGTAGCGGGCCGGGGTGACGTCGAAGGCCGGGTTGCGTACCCTGACCCCGGCGGGGGCGATGTCGACCCCCCTGATGCAGGTCACCTCCTCGGCCGGGCGCTCCTCGATGGGAATCTTGCCGCCGTCGCAGAGGCTTAAGTCCAGGGTTGAGATCGGGGCGGCCACATAGAAGGGGATGTTGTTCTCCTTGGCCAGCACCGCCACCGAATAGGTGCCGATCTTGTTGGCCGTATCGCCGTTGGCGGCGATACGGTCGGCCCCCACCACGCAGCAGGTGATCTCCCCCCTACTCATGAAGAAGCCGGCCATGTTGTCGGAGATCAATGTGGCGGGGATCCCCTCCTTGACCAGTTCCCAGGCGGTCAGGCGGGCGCCCTGCAGCCAGGGGCGGGTCTCGTCGGCAAAGACCTGGATCTTCTTCCCCGCCTCGTGGGCGGCCCGGATCACCCCCAGGGCGGTGCCGTAGCCGGCCGTGGCCAGGCCGCCGGCATTGCAGTGGGTCAGGACCGTTGCCCCCTCGGGGATCAGGGTAGCCCCCCACTTGCCGATGTTGCGGCAGATGGTCAGGTCCTCCTCTTCCACCCGGATGGCCTCCTCTTTGAGCAGTTGGCGGATCCCGTCCAGCGGCTTGTCACGACCCGCCTCGGCCACACGCTTCATGCGCTCGATGGCCCAGAACAGGTTGACCGCCGTGGGACGGGTGCGGGCCATGACGTCGCACACGTTCTCCAGCTGGCGGAAGAAGGATTCATGGGTATCGGCGATGATGTCCCGGGCCCCCAGGGCGATCCCCATGGCGGCGGCCACGCCGATGGCGGGAGCCCCGCGGATGACCATGCCGCGAATGGCTTCGGCAACCGCCTTGAAATCGGTATAGGTGTTGTAGACCTCTTCACCCGGCAGGCGGGTCTGGTCGATCATGATGACGCTGTCGTCGCGCCACTCGATGGTGCGGAAGGACATGGCTCGTGCTCCTTTGGTTGCTGGTGGTGAAAAAGAAGCTGTCAATCGTCGTTTCTTGTATCATGGTGCCGCAGATTCAGGCAACGACAAAGGCACCCGGTTTCCCCGGTGCCTTTTTTCGCGGGCTGTGCTATGGTGCGGACCTACCAATGGAAACTCACTTCACCGCCGACAGCCGCGCTCTGATGCGCTTCGAGATCGCCCAGGCCAGGGGTAACGAGGTCTTCTTCATCGGTCACACCAACCTGGACGGTGTGGTCTGCGAGGTGGAGGCCATCGCCCGCGGCTCACACCAGGCCGTGCCGGCCATCCTCTCCCGCGCATCGGGCAGCGACATGGTCATCCACAACCACCCGGGAGGCGACCTGACCCCCTCGGCGGCCGACATGGACATCGCCTCGGTTGCCGGCAACCAGGGGATCGGCTTCGCCATCGTGGACAACGACTGCAGCCGCTGCTACCTGGTGGTCTCCCCCCACAGGGAGCAGAAGGGAGAGCTACTCTCCCTGGAGGAGATCGGCCGGGTCTTCGGCGACGACGGCCTGCTGGCCACAAGCCTCGCGGGGTACGAAAAACGGGACGAGCAGCTGCGCATGGCCCTGACCGTGGCCGAGGCATTCAACCGCGACCGGGTGGTACTGGTGGAGGCCGGCACCGGCACCGGCAAATCCCTGGCCTACCTGGTTCCCTCCATCCTCTGGGCGGTGCGCAACAACGAGCGGGTGGTCATCTCCACCAACACCATCAACCTGCAGGAGCAGCTGATCCGCAAGGATCTCCCCTTTCTGGCCCGCCACTGCGGGGTCGACTTCAAGGCCGCCCTGATCAAGGGGCGCGGCAACTACGCCTGCCTGCGCAAGCTGGAGGCCGCCGAGGCCGAACCGGGCCTGTTCCCCGATGAATCCTCCACGGAACTGACCGCCATTGTCGAATGGAGCAAGGGTGCCCGGGACGGCTGCCGCAGCGACCTGAGCTTCACCCCCCGCAGCGGGGTCTGGGAGGAGATCTGCTGCGAGGCGGACCAGTGCGGACGCTCGCGCTGCAAGCAATTCAACCGCTGCTTCTTCTACCGGGCGCGGCGCGACGCCTCGGCCGCCCGGATCCTGGTGGTCAACCACGCCCTGCTGCTCTCCGACATCGTACTCAAGCGGGAGAGCGGCTACGATGCCACCGCCATTTTGCCCCCCTTCAGCCGCCTGATCCTGGACGAGGGCCATCACCTGGAGGACGTGGCCACCAGCCACCTGTCGCTGATCATCTCCCGCGGCGCCATCCTCAAGCAGCTGCATCGCCTGGTTCCCTCCAAGGCCAATCGCGCCGGGCTTTTGAACATCCTCTCCAACCGCCTGGCCCGCGACCTGCCCGAATCCATGGAGGGGCTCTACGAAGAGCTCTCCGCCCTGCTGGAGGTGAGCCTGCTCCCCAAGACCCAAGACGTCGTCCTGCTGACCGAGCAGACCATGGACTGGCTGGCCCTGGCCCTCACCCGGGAAACGGGCGGGGAGGGGCGGGAGCGCAAGCTGCGCATCACCAGCGAGGTGGAGCAGCGCCCCTTCTGGCAGGAGTGCGGCACGCGGTTACGGGCGCTCTCCCATAGCCTGGGCGATTACGTCAGCGGCCTGAGGACACTGGTGCGCCGCTGTGAAGATCTGCCGGAACAGCTTAAAGAGAAGCTGGCCAACCAGATCCTGGACATCGCCGGCATCGAGGGGCGTCTGCAGGCCATGACCGAGGGGTTCTCGTTCATGATCGGCGACCCGGAGGGGTACTGCCGCTGGATCGAGACCTCCACGGCCCAGCGCGGCCTCCAGGCCCGGCTCTGCGCCGCGCCGCTGGACATCTCCGGCCAGATCAAGCAGAGCATCCTGGACCGCATGAAGACCATCGTCGTCACCTCGGCCACCCTGACCGTGGGGGGAGAGTTCGGCTACCTCAAGAAGAGGACCGGCTTCAGCCTGCTGGACAAGGGACGACTGGACGAACTGCGCCTGGCTTCCCCCTTCGACTACGCCTCCCAGGTATTCGCTGCTGTCCCGGACGACATGCCCGATCCGACGGCGCCCGGGTTCCGCGAGGCGCTGCAGGAGTCAATCCTGCGCAGCCTGAGCATCTCGCGGGGAGGCGCCTTTGTCCTGTTCACCTCCCATGACCTGCTGAGGAAAGTCTACTCCTCCCTGGCGCCGGAACTGGCCCGACTGGGGCTGACCGCCCTCAGACAGGGGGAGACCGGACGCCACAGCCTGCTGGCCCGCTTCCGCAAGGAGCAGCACGCCGTGCTGTTCGGCACCGATTCATTCTGGGAGGGGGTGGATGTGAAGGGGGAGGCGCTCAGGCTGGTGATCATCACCAGGCTCCCCTTCCAGGTGCCCACCGAACCGGTACAGCAGGCCCGCTGCGAGCGCATCGACGCCACCGGCGGCAACTCGTTCCGGGAATTCTCCATCCCCCAGGCGGTGATCAAGTTCCGCCAGGGATTCGGACGCCTGATCCGCAGCCGCGAGGACCGAGGGGCGGTGCTGATCCTGGACCGCCGGGTCACCACCAAGGGGTACGGCAAGACCTTCCTGCGCTCCCTGCCGGACACCGAGCTGGTGCGGGGCGCTTCCGACACACTGTTCGCCAGGATGGAGGCGTTCTTCTCCGGTACTACCGAGACAGGTCAGGGAGATCCGTTGCCATGAAGCTGCTGAGAAAAATTTTCAGCCCGGTCAAGACGCTGATCGCCATCCAGCTGGTCTGGATCACCCTGGTGGTCTCCTGGATCTACTGGTTCGTGGGCAAGAACCGCCAGTTCCGCGAACTGGCCGAGAAGTACCGCCCGGAACTGCTGGGCGAGGGCTTCAACTGGGTGGTCATGACCGAGGGACTGGTCATGCTGGCCGTCATCCTGGCCGGCGTGTACGTCATCTTCCACTACTGGAACCGCCAGTCCCGACTGTACGAAAACCAGCGCACCTTCATCTCCCAGGTCACCCACGAGCTGAAATCCCCCCTGGCCTCCATCCAGCTGCACCTGGAGACCATCAGGCTGCGCACCCTCCCCCAAGAACGTCTGGACGCCTTTGTGAACACCATGCTGGCTGACACGGAGCGTCTGCACTACCTGATCAACAACCTGCTCATGGCCGCCCGCCTGGAACAGCGCCGCAAGCCGGCGGAGCGCAGGATGGCCAACATATCCGAGCTTGTACGGGAGTATGTGGAGCGGGAACGGGACAAGCTGCCCCAGGGGGGGCAGATCACCCTGGAGACGGAGGAGGATGTCAAGCTGCTGGTGGACCCGGAGGAGCTGGAGATCGTCCTGCGCAACCTGTTCGAAAACGCGGTACTCTACTCGCCCGGAACCCCGGACATCACCGTTCGCCTGGCGCGCGGCGGGAACACGGTCAGTCTGGCCATACAGGACCGGGGACGCGGCCTGGACGGCGCCGAGCTGAAGAAAGTCTTCGACAGGTTCTACCGCGTGCAGCAGGACGGGGAGAATGTGCGCGGGACCGGCCTGGGGCTGTACATCGTGGATACCATCGTACGGGGATACGGCGGCACGGTAACGGCGGAGAGCACAGGCATTGGCCAGGGCTGCACCTTTACCATCACCCTGCCCAAACCACAGACAAAGGGTAGCTGAAGATGAACAGGGATACGGAAAAACCGCACATCATGCTGGTCGAGGACGAGATTCACCTGGCGCGGGGGATCTGTTTCAACCTGGAGGAAGATGGATGCCGGATCAGCCACTTCGCCACCGGCGAGAAGGCACTGGAAGCGCTGCAGTTCGAGCATTTCGACCTGATCATCCTGGACGTGATGCTCCCCGGCATGGACGGCTTCCAGGTCTGCCAGTCGGTGCGCCGGATGGACGGGCGGGTGCCGATCCTGATGCTCACCGCCCGCTCCGAGGAGAGCGACCGGGTGCACGGCCTGGAGACCGGCGCCGACGACTACCTGACCAAGCCGTTCAACCTGGTGGAATTCCTGCTGCGGGTCAAGGGGATGCTGCGCCGCTCCTCCTGGTACCGTCCCGACCCGGTGGAGGAGGGGTATTGCTTCGGCTCCAACGAGGTGTTCCTGCTCTCCTACCGCGCCCGCACCGCCCAGGGAGAGATCGACCTGACCGAGATGGAGGTGAGGGTACTGTCGATCTTCTTCCAGAAGGAGGGTCAGGCCATCCCGCGGGGGGAGCTGCTCCAGAAGGTGTGGGGCTACAGCAGCGACACTGAGACCAGGACCCTGGACAACTTTATCGTCCGCCTGCGCCGCTACTTCGAGCCGGACCCGGCCAAGCCGACGCACTTCCAGACCGTGCGCGGGGTGGGGTACAGGTTCAGCAGGAAGGGGTAGGGTAGCGCTTTTCCAGGAACCCGGGGAACATGGGGGCATCATGCGCCATCAGCAGCAGGCCTCCACGGAAACCGGCAACCGCCGAAGGTGAATCCATGAACAGAGACGCCGAATACTACGCAAGCGCCTGTGGAGCAGGGGTCAGGATTGGCTGCGAAAACCGGGTCTACACTTTCAGCAACCCCGGAGACGACCAGGGTGTTGAAAGCGGCCTGGCCAGGATCTGCCGCCAGGAGGAACGGCACATCGCCTGCGACATCCTGGATCAGAGTAGGATAGCGCCCATGGTGCTGCGCTTCGAGATGGAGCGGTTGGCCGGGAATGCCGGGGAGCAGTCGCGATGAGATCTGGCCGGACTCACTGGAGAGGATTGATGATACGATCGACAATGGTTGTGGTGATGCTGTTTCTGCTGGTAGCCAGCAGTGCCCGGGCGGACTCTTCGTGCGCAGACGACATCAAGGCACCAGGGGAGATCAGGCCGTTCATCCCTGCGGGAACCTGTCTGCTCGCCCTTGAAACCGCCGACCTGAACGGCGACAACCTGACGGACTATCTGATCGTGCTGGAAACAAACGGAAACGACGGGGGAGAACGCTCCCTGTTGATCATCACCCGCTGGAAGGATGGCTCGCTGAAGCTGGCCAAGCGCAACGACAGGGCCGTGTACTGCTCCAGCTGCGGCGGCATGATGGGCGACCCCTTCCAGGGAATCAGCGCGGGGCGGAAGAGCTTCTCCATTTCCCACTACGGGGGAAGCGCCTGGCGCTGGTCGGTCACCACCAGATTCAACTACTCCCGCAGGGACGATACCTGGCAGCTGGTGCTGGTGCAGACCGACTCGTTCCACGTCAGCGACCCGGAGCAGGGGAGATCAATCCGCCACATCCCGCCCCGGGATTTCGGAAAGATCGACGTCGCCGATTTCGATCCGAAAACCTATTGGAACCAGAAGTGATGCAACGGACCTCCCCCCATGAGCACCCCCTGCCCCGCCAGGTGGCGACCTACCTGCGAACGCGCGCAACAGGGGGAGCGTGGCGGCTGAGTGAGCAGCCGGGTAGGGGCTTCGCCGCCGCCGTGGTGATCCCGGCCCTGGCGGAACAGCAAAACCTGTCCGCGACCCTGCGTTCCCTGGCAGCCAACCCGCCTCGCCTGCTGCGGGATACGCTGATCCTAGTGGTGGTCAACCAGCGGGACAACGCCTCGGAACGGGAGACGGAGGACAATCTCGCGACCCTTAAGGATTTGACCCGCTGGAAACAGGCATTCGGACTGGACAACCTCTGCTGGGTCGATGCGGCAACCCCCGGGAACAGGCTGCCCCCCAAACAGGGGGTGGGGCTGGCCCGCAAGATCGGCCTGGACCTGGCTCTCGGGCATCTCGACTATGGCGAGGGCGACCCCCAGCTGATCTGCCTGGATGCCGACACCCTGGTGCAGCCCGACTACCTGGGGGCAATCACAGACCATTTCGCCACCAGCCGGGCTGGCGGCGCATCCCTCCCCTTCCGCCACCAGTCGGCCGACACTCCTCGCGGACAAGAGGCCATCGAACGCTACGAACTGTTCCTGCGAGCCTATGTGCTGGGCATGGAGCTGGCCGGTTCCCCCTATGCCTTTCATACCGTGGGGAGCGCCATGGCCTGCCGCGCCTCGGCCTACGCCATGGCAGGCGGCATGAACAAGCGCCAGGCTGGCGAGGACTTCTACTTCCTGCAACAGATCCACAAGACCAGCGGCGTTGCGCCTCTTCGAGGCACCATGGTCCACCCCTCGCCCCGCTCCTCCCAGCGCGTCCCCTTCGGCACCGGCCGCGCCGTGGGGGACATACTCGTCAAGGGGGAAGATTTTCTCTTCTACCAACCGCACCTGTTCGGGATCGTGGGGGAGTGGCTCCAATGCGTGGCCAGCCACGACGGCGCCGACGGCGCCCGCCTGTTGCACCGCGCCGAAGACATCTCGCCCCTTCTGCGGTCATTCCTGCAACAGGCCGGCTTCGCCGACGCCTGGGACAACCTGAAAAGAAACAGCCGCGACGGGGAACGGCTGATGGCCGCATTCCACGGCTGGTTCGACGCCTTCCGCACCATGCGGCTGATGCATTACCTGACCGACAACGGGTTCCCCCGCATCCCGGCCGAGCAGGCGGTCCCTTCCCTGCTGGAGCGGGCAGGCCACGCAAGCCCGGCTGATCTGGACGGGCTGATCCACTGCTTGAGAACCATTCAGGGGGTCTGAGTTTGACAGGTAGGTAAGCACTGGGGTACTGTATTTGACTTTTTGAAATCCGAGGGGCGCATGGACAAATCACGTATAGGTACGATACGCAATAATTAGGTACAGCGCTCCACTTGATACCTATTCATATACGCTTCCAAAGGAATCTCTCCAGAGCAAAGGAAAACGCCCCTCCTGTACCGCGAACGGATACCACTCCAAATCACGGAAAAACAAACCATGAGAATAGAACCGATCTACTCCGACAGGCTGGTGATCATCACCAGTGACGCCATCATCTTCAAGCGCTACTACTACCCCAGAGGCGAGCCCAAACGGGTCATGTTCACGGACATCAAGCGTATCATCCCCAAAAGCCCCTCCCTCTGGAACGGCAAGTGGCGGCTGCACGGCACCGGCACCTTCACCACCTGGTTTCCCGAAGACCAGAACCGCCCCACCCGCGACAGGATCTTCTTCGCCAAACTCAAAAACAAATGGGTCAAGGTTGCCTTTACCGTGGAGGACTCGCAACGGGTTGAGCAGATCCTGCGGGATAAGGGGCTCATCGCCTGAGGCAGGCCCTTCATTCTTCCCCACATAGACACCAACACGCAGACATTTCAGACGACGGCTGGCGGGAAGATGTGTTCAGGATCAGTGCTGCGGAAGGGGGAGACTCAGTAGCTGATCCCGTCCCTGAGCAGGTAGACGAATTTGTCCGTCGTGAGGGGGCGGCTGAACAGGTAGCCCTGCATTTCAAAGCAGGTATGGGTGGAGAGAAACTCCATCTGGGCCCTGGTCTCGACCCCTTCGGCGATGACGTTCAGCTTGAGGGTCTGGGCCATGGCGATGATGATCTCGGCGATTGCCGCGTCATCCGGGTTGGTGGTGATGTCCTGCACAAAGGTTTTGTCGATCTTGAGGCGGGTGATGGGGAAGTGTTTCAGGTAGGAGAGGGATGAATAGCCGGTGCCGAAGTCGTCGATGGCCAGGGAGATGCCCTTCTCTTTCAGGCTGCGTAGGATGGCGATGTTCTGGTCGGCGTTCCGCATGATGGCGCTCTCGGTGATCTCCAGTTCCAGCCACTCCGGCTCCAGGCCGGTCTCCAGCAGAATGGCCGAGATCATCTCGTCCAGGCGATGCTGGCCGAACTGCTTGCCGGACAGGTTGACCGCCACCCGCAGCGGCGGGAAGCCCAGCTTCTGCCAGGCCCGATTCTGGCGGCAGGCGGTCATCAGTACCCATTCGCCCAGCGGAACGATGAAACCTGTTTCCTCGGCCAGGTAGATGAACCGGTCCGGGGTCAAGAGTCCCATGTCGGGATGATTCCAGCGCAAAAGCGCCTCGACCCCCGTGATCCGTCCGCTGCGGGCATCCACCTGGGGCTGGTACACCAGGAAGAACTCGTCCCGCTCCAACGCCTTGCGCATGGAGTTTTCCAGCATCATCCGCTCCATGACCTTGATGTTCATGTCATGGGAGAAGAAGTGGAAGTTGTTGCGGTCCAGCTCCTTGGCCTTGTACATGGCCAGGTCGGCATGCTTCAGCAGGGTGTGGCCGTCCTCGCCGTCCATGGGGTAGGCGGCGATGCCGATGCTGGCGGTGGTGTACAGTTCGTGATCGTCGATGGGGATCGGTTCCGCTATCAGCGTAAGGATCTTCTTGGCGACGATGCTGGCCCCCTTCTCGCTGACCACCCCGTCCAGCACGACGACGAATTCGTCGCCGCCCAGCCGGGCCAGGGTATCGCTCTCGCGCACGCAGGCGGCCAGGCGTCGGGCCACCTCCTGGAGCAGCTTGTCGCCGGAACGGTGCCCCAGGGTGTCGTTGACCCCCTTGAAGCGGTCCAGGTCCAGGCAGAGCACCCAGACCATGTGCCTGTCCTGGGCTGCCTGGGCTATGGCCTGCCTGAGGCGGTCGTGCAGCAGGCTGCGGTTGGGCAGACCGGTCAGGGTGTCGTAGTTGATCAGGTGGTGAATCTCGCTCTCGGCCTTGATGCGGGCGGTGATATCCAGCACGGTCCCGGAGATCAGCCAGGCCCTGCCGTCCTCTCCCCGCTCCACCTCGCCTTGGATGTTGACCACCAGCTCCCCACCACTGCGTGAGGTAGTATGGTAAATCATGTTGAAGGACTGGAGCGTCTTGACCGAGGTGAGCAGTTGCTGCTTGAAGGCGGGCAGATCGGCCGGGTGGATCAGGCTGTAGATCCACTCCTTGCTGATCCGTTTCGGCTCACCCGGGGTGAACCCGAAGATGCGGTAGAGCTCGTCCGACCAGTAGATTTCTCCCGCCCTGACGTCCCATTCCCAGCTCCCCAGACGGGCGATCTTCTGGGCACGGGCCAGGCGCGCCTCGCTCAGACGCAGGGAATGCTTGGCGCGATCCAGCCGTTCCCTGGTCTCGACCTCCTGCAGGGCACGGACGACAACGGCAAGCAGGCGGTCCAGGAAGGAGGTGTCCTTGAGCAGGTAGTCGCAGGCGCCGGTCTTCATCATTTCCACCGCCAGGCTGGCGTCGTCCTTGCCGGTCACGACGATGAAAGGGGTATTCCCGCCCAGCTCCCGCATCCGCTCGATCAATGACGCTCCGGTCATATCAGGCAGGGAGTAATCCAGGATAACCAGCTTGGGAGATTGGGCGACCAGCCAGATCAGGGCTTCCTTGCCGCTGGAGGCACAGCAGCAGGAAAAGCCCCCCTCTTCCAGGATGGATGCCATCAGCTCCGCGAAACCGCAATCATCCTCCACGATCAGGATTCTGGTGCGTGCGCTGCTCTGCCGCTCAAGTCTCGTCACGGTCGTTCTCCGCGCCACATTCCGCTGTTCCCCTTCCGAAGCAGGGAATTCATGTTTTCTTTTTCATCCTGATGCGCCACCCTTCCCTGTTCACCTGGGGGGTGCGGCTGATGGCCAGGGAACCGGCAGGGACATCACGCGTCACGGTCGTGCCGGCGGCGATCAGTGAGTCGGCCCCCACCCTGACCGGCGCCACCAGTTGCACGTCACTGCCGACGAACACGTTGTCGCCGATCAGGGTGCGGTGCTTTTTAACGCCATCGTAATTGCAGGTGATCGTGCCGCAGCCGATGTTCACGTCGCGTCCGATCTCGGCGTCCCCCAGATAGGTCAGGTGGGAAGCCTTGGATCCCTCGCCCATGACCGTCTTCTTGGTTTCCACGAAATTGCCGATTTTGACGTGGTCGTTCAGCACCGTTCCGGGGCGCAGATGGGCCATGGGCCCCACGGCCACATCCGCGCGGAGCTCCGAATCCTCCAGCACCGAGCCGGCCTTGATGCGGCAGCGGTCACCGATGCGGCAGGAGGATATGGAGACGCCGCTTTCGATCTGGCATCCGTTGCCGATCTGCGTAGGGCCGCTGATGGAGCAGTTGGGGTGGATCAGCGTATCCGGGCCGATAACGACCCCCTGGTCGATGTAGGTCTGCTCCGGATCGACCAGCGACACGCCGGAGAGCATCAGGTCGCGGTTGATGCGCCGGCGCAGGATGCGGGCCGCCTGGGCCAGTTGGGCGCGGTCATTGACCCCCATGATCTCGTCACTGTCTTCGATGGCCATGGCCAGGCAGGTCGCCCCCTTCTGGGCAGCCATGGCCACCAGGTCGGTCAGGTAAAATTCGTTCTGGGCGTTATCGTTGCCTAAGGAACCGATGTTGTCGAACAGGAAACCGGCTTCCATGCAGTAGATGCCGCTGTTGATCTCGCGGACGGAGCACTCTTGCGGGCTGGCGTCCTTCTGCTCCACGATGCGCAGCACCCGTCCCGCCTCGTCCCGCAGCACCCGGCCGTAGCCGTGGGGGTTTTCCATGCGGGCGGTCAGCACCGTGACCGCCGCTCCCTGCGAGCGGTGGAAGGCGAGCAGGTCAGTCAGAGTTCCGCCGCGTAAAAGCGGCGTGTCGCCGCAGAGGATCAGCACCGTACCGGAAAAGCCGGCCAGGGCCGGAGCCGCGCAAGCAACGGCATGGCCGGTGCCCAACTGCTCGGCCTGCAGGGCACAGGCGATATCCCCTGCCCCCTGAAATCTCTCCCGTACCGCCTCGGCCTGATGCCCCACCACCAGCACCACCGGCGCGGCCCCCGCTCCACGGGCAGCCTCCAGCGGCCAGTCAATCATCGGTCGTCCCGCTATGGGGTGAAGCACCTTGACCAGCCCGGATTTCATGCGGGTTCCCTTGCCCGCAGCAAGGATGATGGCTGCGACATTCTCCATGGTATCGTCCATTCCTATCATAAAGAGTATTAATGTATAAGCGCGAATCAGTTTATGCGATGCCCGAACCAGCGTCAAGTCAATATGCGCCGATTAGGACTTTACTTGCCATGGGCTTTGGATATATTCTTACCGCGCCTATCCCATTGATCCTGAAAGAACAAAACACCATGGCCCTCGTCGACGACCTGGCTCTGCTGGAGCGCCAGCTGACAAACTTGATTACCCGCTACGAACAGTACTTCATCGGCATGGAAAAGCGTGAGCCGCTGCAACTGCTGGGCGAGGTGGAGAAGCTGGTGCGCCGTCACGCCGGCACCACCATCAACAACACCATGCTCAGGCACCGCTTCACCATGCTGACGGCCCGCCTGAACACCTACCGCGAGCACTGGAACCGCATCCTTCGCCTGATGGAAGAGGGCAGGTACTCCCGTGACCGTTTCATCAGCGACTTGCGACAGCGGCAGCGCGACAGCGGCGCCCTTGGCCGGGAACAGGGGGAACAGCCATCCCGGGATGCAGATATTGACCGTCTGTTCAACGAGTTGCGCGAAGCGCGCATGACCTGCCACATGCCGGTGGAGAGCCTGACCCGTGAAATGGTGGCCGCCAGCATCGCAAAGAGCACACCGGCCCTGATCGCCAGGCTGGGAACCGACGATCTCCACTTCCGCGTGGTGGTGGAAAACGGCAAGCCCAAAATCAAGGCCGGCACGCGCAAATAGCCGCCAGCAGCCCCTGTTCGATCCAGAATCCCACATGACACAATCCGACACCCCATCACGCATATCCCACACTGCCACGATTCTTGACGCGCTGGAGCGCGGCAGCAGACACATCCTCCTGCCCGGCCTGAAGGGCTCCAGCCCGGCCTGCATCCTGGCCGACATCCTGGCCCGGTCCACCCGCACCCTGCTGGTGCTCACCCCCGACCAGGCTGCCGCCGACGAATTCCTCCGCGAACTGACCTTCTTCGCCTCCCCCAGCCATGCCCCGCTCTCCTTTCCGGCCTGGGACATGGCCCCCTTTTCGGCCACCTCGCCCCATCCGGACATCTCCGGCGCCAGACTTGACACGCTCTTCCGCCTGCAGAACGGCCTGGCACGGGCGGTGGTCATGCCGGTGGCGGCAGCCCTGCAGCGGGTCCTGGGCCGCGGACTCTTCAGCGAATCCTCCTGCTACCTGGTCAGCGGCGAGGAGTTCGAGCGGGACGAACTGCTGGGCAGACTGGTCAAGATGGGCTACGCCAACGTCCCCCTGGTGGAGGACCGCGGCACCTTTGCCGTGCGGGGCGGGATCCTGGACATCTTCCCCCCCAACCTCTCCGCTCCGGTGCGCATCGAGTTCTTCGGCGACACGGCCGAGACCATACGCACCTTTGATCCGCTCACCCAGCGTTCGCTGCACCCCCTGGAAGAACTGGTGCTGCTCCCCTCCCGCGAGATCATCCTCACTGACGGGGTGCTGGCCGACATCGCCCCGCGGCTAAAGGGCTGCTGCGACGACCTGGAGATCCCGGCCAACCGGAGGCGGGAGATCCTGGAGAACCTGAAGAGCGCCGTCTACTTCCGGGGCGTGGAGTACCTGCAACCGCTCTTGCACCCCGGCCTGGAGACCATCTTCGATTACGCGCCGGACGCCTCCCTGGCGTTGCTTGACCCCCAGGCCATTCAAGAGGCGATAACGACTTTCGGCAGAGAGCTGGAAGATGGCGAAGCTACAGCCAGGCAAAACGGCCTGCCCCACTCCCCCCGCCAGGAGCTGTACCTGGACGGCGAACAGCTGCGGGAGCTGATGGAGAACCGCGGCCGCCTGGAGCTGTCCGGCCTGCTCCTGGAGGAACCCCAGGGACCCGCAGTGATCACCATCCCCTGCCAGGACAATACCGACCTGCGGGTGACCGTTTCCAAGGAGACCACCCAGGCCCTGACCCCGCTCTCCCGCTCCCTGCGGCAATGGCTGGACAGCGGCTTCCGTGTCCTGATCGCCTGCCACCAGAATGCCCAGGCCGAGCGCCTGAGGGAGCTGCTGACCCCCTACCGGATCCCCTGCGCCATCAGCGAGGCTTCGTTCGCGGAAACGGTACAGGGTGAGGCCCAGGGCGATGCATCTCCGGATGGCGTCGTCACCCTCCTGCAAGGGGACCTGTCCCGGGGCTTCCGCCTGCTGGAGGCCAGGCTGGTCCTGATCGCCGAGGAGGAGCTGTTCGGCAAGCGGGTGCGGCGGCGCGGCATCTCCGAGGTGCGCAAGAAGCAGATCCTGTCATCCCTGGCCGAGCTCAAGCCGGGAGACCACATGGTGCATGTGGACCACGGCATCGGCCTGTACCGCGGCCTGCAGCACATCAGCGTCAGCGGCGTCGGCGGCGATTTCCTGCTGCTTGAGTACAACGGGGGCGACAAGCTGTACCTGCCGGTGGACCGCCTGGCCCTGGTTCAGCGCTATGTGGGGCCGGAGGGGAGCTCCCCCTCCCTGGACAAGCTGGGCGGGGTCTCCTGGGAAAAATCCAAGGGCAAGGCCAGGAAGGCCATCGAGGAGCTGGCGGGGGAGCTCTTAGAGATCTACGCCAAACGCCAGATCTGCGAGGGATTCTCCTTCTCGCCGCCGGACGAGATGTACCGCGAGTTCGAGGCTTCCTTTGCCTGGGAGGAGACGCCGGACCAGCTCTCGGCCATCAACGACGTGCTGGCCGACATGCAGCACTCCCGCCCCATGGACCGGCTGGTGTGCGGCGACGTGGGCTACGGCAAGACCGAGGTGGCCCTGCGGGGAGCCTTCAAGGCGGCCCTGGACGGCAAGCAGGTGGGGGTGCTGGTCCCCACCACCATCCTGGCCCAGCAGCACTTCGAGACCTTTCACGAACGACTCAAGGAGTACCCGGTCAGGGTGGAGGCGCTCTCCCGCTTCCGGACGCCGAAGGAGCAGAAGGCCATCCTGGAGCGGCTGAAGAAGGGGGAGATCGACATCGTCATCGGCACCCACCGCTTGCTGCAGAAGGACGTGGCCTTCAAGGACCTGGGGCTCTTGATCATCGACGAAGAGCAGCGCTTCGGCGTCAAGGACAAGGAGCGGCTGAAGGCCTTCCGGGCCGTGGTGGACGTCATGACCCTGACCGCCACCCCCATCCCCCGCACCCTGTACATGTCCATGATGGGCATCCGCGACCTCTCCATCATCGACACCCCTCCGGTGGACCGCCTGGCGGTCAAGACCATCGTGGCCCGTTTCTCCGAGGAGCTGGTGCGCGAGGCGATCATGCGCGAACTGCGCCGCGGCGGCCAGGTCTTCTTCGTCCACAACCGGGTCCAGACCATCGCCAAACGGGCCGAGCTGATCGCCGCCTTGGTGCCGGAGGCCAAGATCGCCGTGGGGCATGGCCAGATGGGGGAGCAGGAGCTGGAAAAGGTCATGCTCGGCTTCATGCACGGCGAGACCAACCTCCTGATCTGCACCACCATCATCGAGTCCGGCCTGGACATTCCCAACGCCAACACCCTGATCGTGGACCACGCCGACAGGTTCGGCCTCTCCCAGCTCTACCAGCTGCGGGGGAGGGTGGGACGATCCAGCCAGCGCGGCTACGCCTACCTGCTGATCCCGGGGGAGGGCTCGCTCACCTCCGACGCCCGGGAACGGCTGAAGATCCTGCAGGACATCTCCGAACTGGGGGCCGGCTTCCGCATCGCCACCCACGATATGGAGATTCGCGGCGCCGGAGATATGCTGGGGAGCCGCCAGTCCGGCACGGTGATCGAGATCGGCTTCGAGCTGTACAACCAGATGCTGGAGGAGACCATCTGCCGCATGCGGGGCGAGGAGATGATCGAGCAGGTGGAGCCGGAGATCAACCTGAAGGTGCCGGCCTTCATCCCCGAGACCTATGTCAGGGACACCGGGCAGAGGCTGGTGATCTACAAGAAGCTGACCCAGGCCGAAAGCGAGGAGGATGTGCTGGACGTGCAGAACGAGGTGAGCGACCGCTTCGGCAAATACCCGCTGGCCACCGCCTACCTGTTCGAGACCATGAAGCTGCGCATCATGCTGAAAAAACTTCTGGTGCGCCAGATCGACTACGACGGCAAGGATGTGGTGATCAGCTTCCACCCCCGCACACCGGCATCGCCGGATACGATCATAGCCATGATGAGGAACGAGCCGAAGCGATACCGCTTCACGCCCGACTACCGCCTGACCTGCGGCGTCAAGGGTACCGCCTTCGAGGAGATCATCGATGCGGCCCGCACGGCGCTGCTACGGCTCCTGCCAACGGAAACAGCACAGCAGAAGACGTGATCGTCATGGCAGTGGCCAGCACCGGCTTCCTTGCGAACTGAATCTGATTTTGTGCCGCAGGCGGGACGCCAGGCCAAAAGACGCGTCAGAACCGGGCGCAACAGGAGAATTGCAGGTACGGCACTGGGTCATCGGTGGACTTGACATGCTCGTCAAAGAAATCCCAGCTTCGGTGGACCACATACCCCGCCTCAGCCTCCAGGGTCAGATTGGGGCGAACCTTCCACGCAAGCCCGGGGCCGACACGCAGCTCGATATAGTCGAGCGTTGCGTGGTTGAGCCGCTTGTTACCACGGCCATCGCCGAAATGGTCGCCTACCACATAGGTCCCGGCCATGATCCCCCCTCCGACGTACGCCTTGAGCCTGCTGTTCACATCGTACTCCAGGCGCGGATTGGGCAACATCAGATTCAGAGTCCAGAGATCGGCGAACTGCCAACGGACGCCCACAGCCGGAGCCACGGGGTAGTGGCTCCTCAGGTCGACACGAAGACCGAGGAACCACTGCAGATCGGTATCGACCAGCTTGACGAAACCCAAGATGAGCGGCGCGCCAAAGCGCCGTCCATCCACCTGACCCAACTCGCCGTATATGCCCGGTTGCAGTTCGGCACGCATGAGCCATTGCTCGGCAAGCTGGTAATCCAATCCGACGATTGCATTGAGCTGTTGCAGCGTGGAGGGGGCCGCGGAGGGGCGTGATTCCGCGAAGGAAAACCGCTGCCATTCGGCGCCGAACCGCAGCAGGAGGTTCCTGGTGACCTGCCGCGAGGCGACGTATTTCAGATTCGTATTCAGTTCGCTGCCGGGGGACACATCAGTTGCCCCGTGCCCCGCGTATCCCACCCCGACATCGACTTCCTGGGTAACGGCCACCGATTCGGCGGCCGAAACCCCGACAAGCAGCGCCAGCAGTGCCAGCAGCAGGGTAGCCAGGAGGAATGCCGGGGAAATCCCTCCTTGCGTATCAATCTTCCGGGTAGTGGCGCAGGCAGCGATCATGGGTTTCTAACTTTCCTGGAAGCAGCGGACACATTTTTTGAATTCCAGGGTCAAGATGATGCTGGATGCAAGACGCTCAATCCCCGATGCGAACCGGAACATGGGGGCCGAGCAGAGCACGTTGCACCAGACCAGGGAACCTCTTCTCTCGCCATCGCGGATCGGCCAGATTTCGTAGAGTGTGGCAGAGGTATAGTAGGTGCCGCTGACGTAATATTCGATGTCCAGCAGCTTGTAATGGTCGCCCGCGTCCAGCAGGTACACCGTTCCCAGGCTGAAGGTGGCGTGGTGTCCGGCTTCGAACAGCCTCCAGTAGTACGTTGGCCTGATGGACGGCATGGCGGCTGCGCCATTCACCAGGCCAGCCCTACGCAGGAGAGGAACAAATTCGCGGGCGACCAGGGGCTGTTCCTGTACCAGGGATAGTAGGTGTGCGGCCGGGTTTATGGGCGCCACGTCGAATTCATAGGAGAGCGAACTGGCAAAGCCGTTGCGCTGAAAATCCGACAGGCGTGCAAACAACACCTGCCCCCAGCAGTCACCCATGGTTTTCGTATCCGGGGATTTGCCGACACAACGGGCAAGCTCCTGCGCTTCGACCCTGGTCAGGTTAAGATCCGACCTGCGGTCAGTTGTGGCCAGGGTCTGGTCCCACAACCACCTGACGGGATGGTCTCCGGGCTCCAGGAAGAGATGGATGTTATTGAATTCCTTCAGTTCAGCCGGGTCATTCAGATCGTGGGCGGCGTACACCTTGAGAGATGAGCAGCGCGTCGGATCCCAGGTCTGGAGGCGCTTGACCGTCTCTGCCGGAGATGTGGGCACGGCAAAGCAGAGTTGGGACGAGATACCGGTCGGGAACGTCATCAACGGTCCGCGCTTGGAGAGGATTTCGCCGTCCAGCAGAAGTTTGACATCGATCTTCGGAAAAGCGCTGACCTGCTTCAGCCTCGCAAGCGGGTCGATGTCCTGGGCAAAAACCGTTACGCAGGCTGAGCAGCATATAACGAACATCAGGAAGAGTGTCCACCGTCTCATGAATTCAACCCTCCATGCATACGAGATGCGAACTGACGTCAACGGCACCAGCCCATGCTTCCGAACAGGATTTCCCTTGTGCTCCCCATGGGCGGAGAAGGTGCCCCCCATGCCCGAACCGAGCCGAGAGCATGTCGCGGGGCTCGTCAGGCCAGGCGTCTGTGCCGGTCCAACGTCGAAGCCACGCCACAATTCCCCGGCTCGCTCTTTTTGCTAGTAGTATCCCTCGAATGCCGGGAACAGGCAAGTGCTCCGTCCCGTCCAGAGACCGCTGGAGATGGCTGACCGGAGGGCACACACCCGGCCGGCAGGGGAACAACACATGAAACCAGGAGGTGTTCGATGAAAGCGGTGATCCAGCGGGTCTGTTCAGCCAGCGTGGTGGTGGAGGGAGAGGTTGTGGGGGAAATCGGCCAAGGCATCCTGGTGCTCTTGGGGGTGGAGAAGGGGGATGACGAGGCAAAGGCCTCCTGGCTGGCGGAGAAGATCATCTCCTTGCGCATCTTCGGCGACGACAGCGACAAGATGAACCTGTCGCTACGGGACGTGGGGGGAAGCCTGCTGGCCGTCTCCCAGTTCACCTTGGCGGGCAATTGCGCCAAGGGGAGGCGCCCCTCATTCGACAGTGCCGCCCCGCCGGAGGAGGGCAGGCGGCTGTACGACCATTTCGTGCAGGCGGTCAGGGCAAAGGGCGTGGCGACCGCCACAGGCATCTTCCAGGCCGACATGCGGGTCAGCCTGGTCAACGACGGGCCGGTGACCTTTATCCTGGAGAGATAGCCAAGAGATGGCACAGGGCACAGGCAGGGGAAGCGTTAGCCGTAAACGTTCACGCCCACTGCCATCCGCGAACCCGTGGAATCATCCCTGCCGGTTGACGATCAGGCGGTCCAGTTGCAGCAGCTCCTCGATGGTCCGGCAGAGAAAGACCGGACAGCCGTACCGTTTTGCCAGACGAAGATCCACATCAAAGCGGTCACCCACGAAGAGCACTCCTTCGGCAGGCTCGGCCACGATGGCCAGGATCTGCTCCAGCCCGACCTGGTCCGGCTTGGCCCTCCAAGAGTCGTCGATGGTGAACACCCCCCTGAAAAGCCCCTCCAAGCCCAGGGCAACCAGGATGCGGTTCACCAGCGGCCGGCTGTTGTTGGTGTAGATGTACAGCGCAGCCTGGCAACGGAGACGTTCCAGCAGGTCAATCACCCGCCGGTCAGGCACCAGATACGATTCAGGCCTGAGCCGCTGCTGGAAAAATTCGTGCATGCCGGGGAGCGCTCCCCCCACTGCCCGGCAGACGGCGGAGAGGGTAGGCTGCGCGCCCGACTCCGCGGTCAGGCGGTCGCGGGTTTCGGCCATCGCCGTACGGGCCTGCTCCAGATCCAGGCCCAGGAGAGCGGCCAGATAGGCCACGGCAGCATCCTTAATAACAGCGGCAAATTCGTCGGATACGTACAGGGTGCCGTCCAAGTCAAAGACGATGGCCCGGATCCGGGTAGCGGGAGGGAGGGACGTTCCTCCCTCCCGGACAACAGCTGTGCTGCCGGTCACGAGCCGGGCCATCATGGCGATACTCCATCACCACGGTAGAGACGGACCATGGCGTCGACCTGGCGTTCCACCAGGGCTCGCAGGCCGGGCGGTTCCAGAACCTCGGCCTGGTCGCCGTAGGAGAGTATCCAGGAGAGCAGCTCCTTCTCCCCGGAGGCCTCGAAGGACACGACCACCCCTCCCCCGGCATCGTTCTCCACCACCTGCCCCGGCCGCCAGATGCGGTCCCGGACGGCATGGGCAACTGCGGAGGAGAAGCGCACCCGTACCCGCAGGGGAGCGTCGTTCACCAGACCGAAGGCATCGCTGAAGTAGCCTTCCGGCTCATAGGCGTCGGGTATCTCGAAGCGTTGCCGGCTGACCTCCAGGCCGCGGATCCGCTCCAGGGCGAACAGCCGCATTCCCTTGCGGTTATGGGCATACCCCAGCAGGTAGATGCCGGCCTTGTGGAATACCAGGGTGTAGGGATCCAGTTCGTACGCCTGACTCTCGCCCGCCCCGTTTTTCGCGTAGACCAGCCGCATCCGGTACTGCTGCAGCAGGGCACGCTGCAGCCCCCCGAAGTGGGGGGCCGCGGCGGCATAGTCCCGCGGGCCGTGCAAGCGGGGCAGGGAGACCCGCGCGATGCGCTCCAGGTGCGCCGCGTAGCGGTCCGGCAGCAGCGACCTGATGGTGCGGAACAGGTCGTCGAGCTCGGCCAGCAAGGGAGTGCCGGCCAGGTGCACACCCAGGGAGCGCAGCAGATAGAGCGACATGAGCTGATTCAGGGTGAGACTGATGGGGGGGATGGCGCGGGACCTGGTCAGAAAGCTGAAAACCTTTCTTCCCTCCTGCCATTCGGTGGTGAGCGTGTAGCCGGCCTCTTCAACCGCGGCCAGGTCGCGCTGGATGGTGCGCCGGTCCACGCCGCACTCGGCGGCCAGATCATCCAGGGTCATGCCGCGCCGCGTCTCCAAGAGACGGATGATGCTGTGCAGGCGGCCTGCCTGGGAATATTTCCGCGCCGGTTTACCCTGCCCCATAATCACTCCTTGCCGAAACCGAAAATCCCGCTACAATGGGAGCCAACTTCTGCGATACAACAGAAAAAAAACCAATCCGGGCAGTGTAATCGATTGAGCCTTTTTGACAACCCATTTCTTTCCACTACCCTCATGCTCCTTGACCGGTTGCATCAGCCCGGTTACGGCTGTCTGTTCGTGCTGAGTTTTCTGGCGTCCAGCCTGCTCCCCCTTGGCTCCGAATGGCTGCTGGTGATGATGCTGGTCAAGGGGTATCCCCCCCTGGCAACGGTCATGACCGCCACGCTGGGCAATTTCCTCGGTGCGGTCACCACCTACCTGATCGGCGTTCTGGGCAGCGAATGGCTGATAACCCGCGTGCTGCGGATCTCGGAAGAACAGCTGCAGCGGGCACGCGGACGGTATCGACGCTTCGGGGTCTGCACGCTGTTCTTCTCCTGGCTGCCGCTGATCGGCGACCCGCTCTGCCTGGTGGGGGGCATGATGCGCACGGACTTCCGGCTGTTCACCCTGCTGGTGGCCTCGGGAAAGCTGATCCGCTACGCCGCTCTGGCCTGGGTCAGCCTGCGGGCGGCCACCTGATACGCAGCACCTGATCCCGCCGGCAGGGCTGCCCCGACTGCCGGACAGGGCGTTTATACAAGCTACAACTTTACATCTAGCCGGTCGGAGAGTGCATGCCCGGCCGGCCCGGAGAACCTTCATGCGCATGGATTCGGCCGAGATACAACTCAGCCTGCAGCAGCGTTTCAAGGGGTACGACCGCATCATGGGAAGCATCTCCTGGCTGCTAATCGCCCTTGTGGCGCTGGACATCAAACTCATGCCCACCGACCACTCAAGCCTGGTATTTCTGGCCTTGCTCTGTCTGCTGCTCTTCTTCTACAACATGAACGCCCGCTACGGACTGTTCTGCAACCGCCACAGCCAGTTCAAGACCTTCATCGACCTGATGGTTTTTTTGGCCTTCATCATAGCGGTCTGCTGGTACACCGGCCGCATCACCAGTCCCTTCATATCGCTGATCTACCTGGTGCTGATGGCCACGGCCCTGACCCAGGGGCGGCGGATCACCTACCTCATGGCCGGGTTGGCGATTACCTCCTACATCCTGCTGGCGTCCGATGAGCTGCGTGATTTCTACAACCTGTCCCGCATCCTGGAACTGTTCCCCTACATGCTGATCGCCCACCTGGGTGCCATGCTGGCCGGAGAGACCGAGAGCGCGCGGCGGGAGGTGGAGCACCTCTCGCTGACCGATGAAGTGACCGGCATGCACAACATGCGCAACTTCTTCCTGCTCTCCGACGTCCAGGAGAAACTGGCCAAACGCCACGACCGCGGCTTTGCCATCTGCATGCTGGACGCCGACAACCTCAAGGCGATCAACGACGAGCATGGCCATCTGGCCGGCACGGAACTGATCCGTCAGGTGGCAGCCATGATCTCTTCCACCATCCGCTGTTCCGACATCTGCGCCCGTTACGGCGGCGACGAGTTCGTGATCCTGTTCAACGAGACCAGCAAGGAAGATGTGGCCCCCACGGTGGAGCGGATCCTAAGCGGCATGGCCACCACCCCCTTCCCCTTCGGCAGCGAGTACCTGACCACCACCATTTCCGCCGGGCTGGCGGATTTTCCCGCTGACGGTTCCGATGTCAAGTCGGTCATGGCCAACGCCGACACCGCCATGTACGCCAGCAAGCGCAGCGGCAAGAACCGCCTGACCCTTTACACGAGCCCGGCTCCAGCGACATGACCGACGCCATCTGCATCCAGAGGAGGAACCCATGTGCCACTCACTTCGGCTCTCAAAACTCTGCCTGGCCGCCCTGCTCTGCCTGCTCGTCATCGCGGCGACCGGCGAAGAGTCTCCGGCAGCCCCCGACTACCGCCTCTCCCGCGGACAGACCCTGTATGTGCCGGTCTATTCCAATATTTTCAGTGCGCCGCGAAAGATACCCTTCAACCTGGCAACCATGCTGAGCATCAGAAACACCGACATGACCCACTCCATCACCGTCGCCTCGGCCGATTACTATGACACCAAGGGGAGGCTGCTGAAGCGCTTCTACCAGCGTCCCTTCACCCTGGCCCCCCTGGAATCGACGTACGTGTTTATCCCCGAGGATGACGTTTCAGGAGGAACGGGAGCTAATTTCATCGTCAGATGGTACGCTGCCAGGGAGGTGAATATTCCCCTGATCGAGAGCGTCATGACCGGCATGAAATCAGGGCAGGGCATCTCCTTCACCGGCCAGGGACGGGAGATACGAGGAAGCGGCAGATAACAGACCAACGGAGGAAGACCCCATGAAGATCTTCATCAGCGGCGGCACCGGATTCGTAGGCGGGCACCTGATCCGAGAACTCATCAGCCGGGGACACGAACCGCGCCTGCTGGTACATCGGCGCGCTCCGGCCATCGAGGGGGTGGAGCAGGTCGAGGGGGACGTGACCAGGCCGGAGAGTTTTCTGGACGCGGCCCAGGGATGTCAGGCAGTCATCAACCTGGTGGGCATCATCCGCGAATTCCCCTCCCGCGGAATCACCTTCCAGCGACTGCACGTTCAGGCCACCGCCAATATGTTGGCAGCGGCGAAGGCTGCAGGCATCGGGCGCTACCTGCAGATGTCGGCCCTGGGTACGCGCAAGGACGCCCGCGCCGAGTACCACCGCAGCAAGTTCCGGGCAGAAGAGCTGGTACGCGCCTCCGGCCTGGAGTGGACCATCCTGCGCCCCTCGCTGATCTACGGCCCCGGGGACTCGTTCATCAACATGCTGGCCGGACAGTTGCGTCACGCCCCGGTCATGCCGGTCATGGGCAACGGTCGCTACCGGCTGCAACCGATCCATGCCGATGACGTGGCCCGCTGTTTCGCCCTCTCCCTGGAGTTGGGCGAGACCATCGCTCACTGCTACGATCTCTGCGGCGCCAACCGGCTCAGCTATCTGGAACTGCTGGACGCCATAGCCGATGCCATGGGAAAACCGGCGCCGCTCAAGCCCCACGCCCCCCTGGCCCTGATGAAACTGATCATCCCGATCATGCAGCACATACCCCAGTTCCCCATCACCAGCGATCAGTTGCGCATGCTGCTGGAGGAGAGCATCTGCGACGGCGGCTGGCAAAAAACCTTCGGCTTCGAACCACGCGATTTCAAAGAGGGAATCAGGGAATACCTTAAAAAGGGGCATGCAAAGACTTGACCCAGGAGCCCGATTAATGTATAAAACCGTTCTATGTTTAGCCTACGTCATCTAAAAACCTTGGTTTTTCCACTCTGTGCGTTCATGAGCCTGGCTCCGGCAGGCACCGCACGCGCCGAACAGGGGAGCAAGGGAGTGACCGCGCCCCGTTCCAATGATTCATCGTCCCCCATAACATCACTGTTGGAAGGACTGGTTCACAAGGCCAGTCCGCTGCAACCGGTGATCGGCTTGGCCACCTATTACGCCAAACGCTTCGAGGGGCGCAGGACCTCATCAGGTCACCGCTACCACCCCGACCTGATGACCGCCGCCCACCACAGCCTGCCACTGGGTACCGTTGTGCGCGTAGTCAACCCGGCCACGAAACAGGAAGTTCACGTCACCGTCAACGACCGTTGCGCACGCAAGTCGTTCCACTTCATCGACCTCTCCCGGGCAGCCGCACAGAAGATCGGTCTCTGGCGCAGGGGAAGCATGAAAGTAGTCATCATCCCCCTGCTGGAAGAGCCGGTCTGACAATCAATCCTCGCTCCGCTCCCCCGTTGACAGTGTCACCCTGAATGTGGTCCCTTCGCTAATGCGGCTGTCCACCTCAATGCGCCCCCCCAATTGTTCCACCAACATCCTGGTAACGAACAGCCCCAGGCCGGTCCCCTCTCCTTCCTTCTTGGTGGTGAAACCGGGCTGGAATATCTTTTCCAGGGACTCGGCGGGAATCCCCGGACCATTGTCATTGATGACGATGTCGACCTCGCCCGGCAACGGAGAGCCGGTCTCCACGCGCAACACCCCCCCTTGATCTTCCATGGCCTGCAACGCATTCATGACGAGATTGAGCAGGATCTGCTTGAGCTTGTTGCCGTCCAACAGGATCACCGGCAGACGAAAATCCAGTTTCGGCACGACCAGGACTGCGCGCCGGGCCGCCTCGTAGGAGATGAAATCAAGGACAAAGCGGATGGTGAGATTGATGTCCACCTCCTGGAGGGTCGAGTCTCGACAGCTCAGACTGAGCATTCCCCTGGCCAGATGGGAGAGACGCTGAGCCTCGACGCCGATGCGTCCGACCATCTCGCGCACGAACTCCGGCACATCCGTCTCGCGCAGGATCATCTGAGCCGCCGAGGCGATGACCGAGAGCGGCGCATTCAGTTCGTGCACGATCCCCGCGGACATCCTGCCCAGTTCGGCCATCTTTTCATTATGGACCAGCTGCTTCAGGAGCTCTTCGTCGAGTCTCCCCTGGCCATACGTATCGGCCGGATTCTTCATATCCACTCCGGTGTGTGTTTATATGCAAAGGGCAGAAGCCTCCCGAATGGGCGGCTTCTGCCGGTTATGCTGAATACCAGGAGGATGGCACTACATGTTGTAGCCCGACTCGGAATGCTGTGTCTGGTCCAGACCCATGATCTCGTCTTCCTTCTCCACCCGCAGACCAATGGTCTTGTCGAGAACAAAGGATATGATCAGGGTTACGATGACGGCATAGGCGCCTGCCGCCAGGATGGCGATCAGCTGGGTCATCAGCTGCTGGGCGTTGCCGGCCAGGAGGCCGGTGGCGCCCACCGTGGCGAACACGCCGGTCAGGATGGCGCCGAAGGTACCGCCCACGCCGTGAACACCGAAGGCGTCCAGGGAGTCGTCGTACTTCAGCTTGGCCTTCATCAGCACGCCGCCGTAGCAGACCACACCGGCCATAAGCCCCATCAGCAGGGCGGCTCCCGGCTGCACGAACCCGGCTGCCGGCGTGATGACCACCAGGCCGGCCACGACACCGGAGCCGAAGCCGAGGGCGCTGGGGCGCCCTGAGTGGATCCACTCGGCGATCATCCAGGAGAGACCGGCTGCTGCCGGCGCTATGGTGGTGGTGGCGAAGGCCAGACCTGCCAGGCCACCGGCCGCGTCGGAGTTGTTGACGCCCACGATGGCCGAACCGGCGTTGAATCCGAACCAGCCGAACCAGAGCAGACCCACGCCCAAGAGTGTCAGGGGCAGGTTGTGGGGCGCCATGCGCTCATGGGGAAATCCGTGGCGTTTGCCCAGGAACTTCAGAAACACCAAGGCCGAAATACCGGAGGAGAGGTGAACAACCGTGCCACCGGCGAAATCAAGCGCCCCCTTCTTGAACAGCCAGCCTTCGGTCATCCAGACCCAGTGTGCCAGCGGATCGTACACCAGGGTGGTCCAGAGCAGCACGAACAGGCAGTAGGCCGAAAACTTGACCCGCTCCGCCATGGCGCCGGAAATCAGCGCCACGGTGATCATGGCGAACATGCACTGGTACATGGCAAACACCAGCTCGGGAATCGCGCCCGGCTCCTTGGTGTAATTCTGGAACAGGGCCCAGTCAACCGTGCCGCTGGCAGCGTCCTTGACGATAACCAGGCCGTCCAGCATGGCCTTGCTGAAGTCTCCGACCAGCCCCATGCCCCCCATGTCGGGAGCAAAGGCAAGGGAATAGCCGATCACCGCCCACTGCACGCCGACAATGCCCATGGCCACCAGGGAATGCATCATGGTGGAGAGCACGTTCTTCTGGCGGACCATGCCGCCGTAGAAGAGCGCCAAGCCGGGGATCATCAGCAGCACCAGGGCAGAGGAGACAAGCATCCAGGCGGTGTCGCCGGTGTCGAGCACCGGAGCGACATCGGGGGGCTCGGCAGGAGCGACGACCGACACGGCTTCGGCGGACGGAGAGTTCGCGGCTGCCGCGCCTTGAGCGGCAGAGGAGGTTGCCGCGGGAGCAGTGGCCGACGTCTCTTCAGCCGGGGCCGATGCGACAAAGGGAGACAGAAACAGCGTAATGCCGAGGATCAGTACGACGGCAAGCTGCTCCATCCGGGGAATGAAACAGTAGTGTGAAAGCCATCCTTGAGCTTTCATGCAGTATCTCCTTCGATAAGTGGTGTGTGGGTGCGGAAAACGAGAGTCCGGCCACCATCATGGCGATGGGGCCGGCCCCTCGTGCAGGAACAGATTATTTCTTTCCTTCGTCCGGGTTGAACATTGCGCCGAAGTGAACCGTCTGGAAGTCGGGGTAAGCCGATGCGCCGTGTTCGCACAGATCCAGTCCGGCCATTTCCTCTTCCCTGGAGACCCGCATGCCGATGACCATGTCGATCAGCTTGAAGAGGATCAGGCCGCATCCAAAAGCCCAGACGAAGCAGGCGCCCATTCCGACCAGCTGGACACCGACCTGTTTCAGGCTGAAACCGGCGCTGTTGAAGAGTCCGGCCGCCAAGGTCCCCCAGGCGCCACAAACGCCATGCACCGACACCGCGCCGACCGGGTCATCGATCTTGATTCTGTCGAAGAACATGACCGACAGAACCACCAGCACGCCAGCCACCATTCCGATGATCACTGCGGAGAGGGGAGAGACGTTGGCGCAGCCGGCGGTGACACCCACCAAGCCAGCCAGGGCCCCGTTCAGGGTCATGCCCACATCCGGTTTACCGAACTTGAGCCAGGTAAAGAACATGGCCGAGTTGGCGCCAGCTGCAGCAGCCAGGGTCGTCGTCACCGCGATGATGGCGATGCCGGTAGTGCCGGTGGTAGTGGAACCGGGGTTGAAGCCGTACCAGCCGAACCAGAGCAGGAAGACACCCAGGCCAGCCAAGGGTATATTGTGTCCGGGAATCGGCTTCAGGTTGCCATTTTTGTCGTACTTGCCGATGCGCGGACCGACGATGATGGCACCGGCAAGGGAGAGCCAGCCCCCCATGGAGTGAACGACCGTCGAACCGGCGAAATCGATGAAGCCCATGCTTGCCAGCCAGCCGGTCCCCTTGTAGAGATTGCCCCAGGCCCAGGAGCCGAAGATGGGGTAGATCACGGCCGATACGACGAAGGAGTAGACGATGTAGGCGCTGAACTTGGTGCGTTCAGCCACAGCTCCGGAGATAATCGTGGCGGTGGTGGCGGCAAAGACAACCTGGAACATCCAGAAGGCGAAGTTCCACGGCTGATCAGCCTCGGCAACGCCGTTGAAGAAGAAGTGCGTGGTTCCGAAGAAGCCGTTGCTGACACCGAACATGAGCCCGAATCCTACCGCCCAGTAGGCGATCGCTCCGGCGGAGAAGTCCATCATGTTCTTCATCAGGATGTTGCAGGCGTTCTTGGCCCGGGTAAAGCCGATTTCCACCAGCGCGAAACCGGCCTGCATGATAAAGACCAGAAAGGCCGCAATCAGTGTCCAGACAAAGTTCAGATTGGTCTGGACATCTTCGGCGGTCACCGGCTTCGGGGCAGGCGCGGCTTCAGTGGCAGCAGCCGGAGCGGTCTCGGCGACGGCCACGCTTGCCGCTGCCGGGGCAGTCACGGCGAAAGCAGTATCCTTGTTTTCTTCGGCGTGTGCGACAACCGGCATCCTGCCGGCAACCAGTATAAGCATGAGCATGCTTATACTTAGGAATAATTTGAGTTTCATAGCGAAGCCTCCCTCGGGTTTTCCAGTGCACCCGTGTGTGCAGCGTTAAATGGCGTCTCCACCACTCTCGCCGGTTCTGATTCTGACCGCATCCTCCAGCGGCAGAACGAATATCTTGCCATCACCGATCCTGCCGGTTCGGGCCGTAGTCTGGATGGTCTCAATCACCTTGCCGAGCAGGTCATCGCTCACCGCGATTTCCAGCTTGATCTTGGGAATGAAGTCCACCACGTACTCTGCGCCACGGTACAGCTCGGTATGTCCCTTCTGCCGCCCGAAGCCCTTGACCTCGCTTACGGTGATTCCTTCGATGCCTATTTCGTTCAGGGCATCCTTGACCTCATCAAGCTTGAAGGGTTTGATGATTGCCTCGATTAGTTTCATTTTGCGTGCCTCCTTTGGCCGTTATGTGGTTAAAACTCCTCAACAGATGGTGGTGGAAACATCCCGCCCCCGATTGAAGGAGGGACTACCTAGAACGAAAGATCCAACTGGGTGGTGAACGCAGGCTTCCCGCCAGGCTTCTCTTCCTGGAAGGGGTTGAAGAACACGGCGCCCACCAATACGGAAACGTTCTTGGAAAATGCCCAGGCCGCGCCGATGCTTGCCGCGCCATTGGCGTTGTTGCCGCTCATGTAATCAGCTGCCAGCCAGAGCTTGTCGGAGATTTCGCCCATGGTACGATCCCAGGAAACCAGTGCGCCGCTGTTGGCCCCCTTGCCCAGTGCGCTCTCCGAGCCGTAGTAGCCACCGGCGGATATACGGCCGATGACCGGCAGAGTCTTGCCGGCCAGGCCATAGGCTATGTTCTGACGGGTGTAGACCCCCTTCGAGGTATCGTTGTAGGTGCCCATGTTGTAGATGCCGACAGCAAATGACGGCAACCCCTTAATACCGAAGGCATCTTCGGGCGTACCCAGCTTGGCGTTGAAATAGAAGGGGTGGCTGTCATAGTCGTGGATGCTCTGCTTGAGAAAATCTGCGCCGATCTCCAGTTTCAGGTTCTCGAAGGGGGAGATACCCACGCCCACGCCGATGTCGTACATGTTGGCGCCCGCATTGTTCTTGTTGGAAAAGCGGCCGTAATAGTCAACATCGATGTGAACGTCGCCAAACCCCTTCACGTCAGGCGACGGTATCCAGACCTGCGTCGCAGGTGTCGCCATTGCCACGCCACTCGCCAGTGCCACTGTCGCGCATGCCGTTGCCACAACTCTTCCCAATTTCATCTTTCCTCTCCTTTTCATCGTTGATTTTGAACGGTGATGGGATGAAAGCTTCGTTGGTCTCATCGCTGCACGTTCTGTAGAGTAGAATGTGGAGACATCAGGGGCCGTACAACCTGTGTCTGTGACTACCTGTCAGCATGGAGCGTGCCATAATCGTCAGTATCCGATTTTTCCTTTAAAATCAGCTTCTCCCTTGTTTCCGCAGCCCGAGACCAAAGCGCCTCTGCATATTTTTTATACAGCTCTGCCGGCGCACTGCCTCGCATAGAGCGTCCCGACGGCAATCCCCGCCATCACGCCCTCCGGACGGAGTGCTGCGCAAAAAACAGGCACAAACCGCGCGCCATTCGGCGTTTGCCTTCCCCCTTCTTAAAAATCTCCTCCCCAAGCCATCTTTCTCCAGCAAATCACAAAAAAACAAAGAAGATTGTTTTTATCCTATTGACAAGAGCGCGCGGGACTGATATGTATCGCTCATTCAGCGCAACTATTCGAAAAAGGAGGATATACCATGAGTTTGACAACCCTGGTCACCCAGCAGGCTCCCGACTTCACCGCCGAGGCGGTCATGGCCGACAATAGCTTCGCCTCCATCACGCTCTCCAGCCTGAAGGGAAAATTTGTCCTGCTGCTCTTCTATCCCCTGGATTTCACCTTCGTCTGCCCGTCCGAGATACTGGCCTTCAACCGACAGATTGCAGCCTTCAAGGCAAAGAACTGCGAGGTGATCGGCATCTCCGTTGACTCCAAGTTCACCCATCTGGCATGGAAGAACACTCCCATCGAAAACGGCGGCATCGGCAACATCCAGTTCCCGCTGGTCCAGGATCTGGACAGGGAGATCGCCAAATCATACGGTATCCTGCTGAACAATTCCGTGGCCCTGCGCGGCCTGTTCCTGATCGACCCGACGGGGACGGTCAGGCACTGCATCATCAACGACCTGCCCTTGGGGCGGAGCGTCACGGAGGCCATCAGGATGCTCGATGCGATCCAGTTTTCCGACACCCACGGCGAGGTCTGCCCCGCCAACTGGCAGGAGGGCGAGGAGGCGATGAAACCTACCACCGAGGGGGTTGCCGACTACCTGACCAGATTCGCCCGCTGACTCGTGGGGCGCGGTCAAGGGACTGCACCCTGTGCGCCATTGCACGCCAAACCTGCGCAGCCACCGTGCCCGGAGCTCCCGAACATCCCAAACTTACTGCACATTCCCCGGCTTGCATGTGCGGATTCTTTGTGGTATGACACAGCAGATCTATCAGACATCCCTGTGTCGGCTCACAAAGGAGATTTTATGAAGAGACGCCAGCTGTACTGTACACTCGTGGTTGCTTTCCTGCTCGCCCTGCCCCTTTCAGCCCTTGCCGAGCAAGAGATCGAACAGAGGGACGAACTGATTGCCGAGAAGATGGCGGTCAAGCTTACCCGCGGCCTGACCAATGCCGTTACGTGCATCGTGGAGATTCCCAAGCAGACGATCCTGAGCGTGCGCGACATGGGAGCGGCTGGCTATGTCGTCGGACCGCTCAAGGGAATCGGCATGACCGTCTTCCGTGCCACCATGGGCGCCGCCGAGGCAGCCTTCTTCCTGATACCGCAACCGGGATACTACGATTCCATGATCGATCCTGCCTATGTGTGGGAGGGATGGGAACCAAGGGGGGATACCTCTCCCATGCTGGAGGGAGAAAACCCACAGCCACAGCCGGAAGCGGCACAGCAATAACAAAAAGGCGAGCCCCGCAGGGCTCGCCTTTCTTTATTCACGCAATCCAGGTCGGAGCATCACCCCAGCCGCTCACGAAGATACGCCGAAAGCTCCTCGCGAAACTCGTCCCGCTTCAGGGCCATATCAACCGTTGCCTTCAGAAATCCCAGCTTGTCGCCGCAATCGTGGCGCAACCCCTCAAACAGACAACCATAGACCTTTTCTTCCTTGGACAGGGTCAGAACCGCGTCGGTGAGCTGTATCTCGCCCCCCTTGCCCGGCTGCTGTTGCATGAGGATGTCGAATATGGCCGGGGTCAGCACGTAGCGACCGATGATGGCCATATCCGAGGGGGCTTCCGCCCGACTCGGCTTCTCCACCATATCCAGCACGTCGAAGACCCGATCGGACAGGGCGGTGGCACGCACGCAACCATAGGATGAGATATTCTCCATCGGCACCTTTTCCAGGGCAAGCACCGAGCCGTTGTGCTCTTCGAACACATCCAGCAACTGGCGCAGACAGGGGCGTTGGCTGTCGATGATGTCATCACCCAGCAGCACGGCAAAGGGTTCGTTGCCGATGAAATCCCTGGCGCAGAGGATGGCGTGGCCAAGACCCAGCGCCTGGCGCTGGCGCACGTAGAAGATCTCCGCCATCTCGGCGATCCTGCGGACACTGGACAGTTCCCGCGCCTTGCCCTGGCCGTTGAGATGCGCCTCCAACTCCACGGAGATGTCGAAGTGGTCCTCGATGGAGCGCTTGCCGCGGCCGGTGACGAACAGGACCTGCTCGATGCCCGAGGCAACCGCCTCCTCCACCACATACTGTACCAGCGGTTTGTCGATCAGCGGCAGCATCTCCTTTGGCGACGACTTTGTGGCGGGAAGAAATCGGGTGCCCAGTCCGGCAACGGGGAAAACGGCTTTTCTGACCTTCATGGATGCAGACCTCCAGATGAAATATTCGGCAATTGCACGACACACAAACGACAGGCAGCTACTGTTTCCCTGCTTCGCGCCCTATTCCGCCATGCCCCTCTTGGCCGACTCCAGGGTATTCTGGAGCAGCATGGTGATAGTCATGGGCCCGACTCCTCCCGGAACCGGCGTAATGGCGCTGGCTCTCTGGCTGGCGCCGGCAAATTCCACATCGCCCACCAGCTTCTTCTCTCCCACGCGGTTGATGCCCACATCGATCACCACCGCCCCTTCCTTGATCCAGTCCCCCTTGATCATCTCCGGCCGACCGACCGCCGCGATAACCACGTCGGCCCGACGCACCACATCGGGAAGGTCGCGGGTGCGGGAATGACAGAGGGTCACCGTGGCGTGCTCGGCCAGGCACATCATGGCCACCGGTTTGCCAACGATATTGGAACGCCCCACCACGACCACCTCCTTGCCCTTCAGCTCCACCCCGGCTTCGCGAAGCATGACCATGACGCCGTAGGGTGTGCAGGGCTGGAAGACCGGCTTGCCGACGGACAGGCGTCCCACGTTGTAGGGGTGGAAGCCGTCAACATCCTTGAAAGGAGATATGGCCTCCAGAACCTTGTCCGTATCGATCTGGGAAGGCAGCGGCAACTGTACCAGTATTCCATGTATTTTCGGATCGTTGTTGAGCAGTTCCACCAAAGCCAGCAGTTCCGCTTCGCTGGTTTCTGCCGCCAGCTTGTGCTCGACGGAAAAAATACCGGCATCGTTGCAGGCCTTCTCCTTCATGCTGACATACACGCGACTGGCCTGGTCATCTCCCACCAGCACCACCGCCAGTCCCGGCGTAACCCCCTTACCCTGCAGTTCGCGGACACCGGACGCAATTTCCGATCTGATTTTGGCGGCAATCGCTTTGCCGTCGATTATGTGGGCCATACTATCTCCTTGGGGGTAAAAATGTATCAATAATACCGGCATGAAGCCGGTCTTGTAAAGACTGTTCCGTTCGACAAAAAAGAAGACCTGCCGGGCCATATAACCGGGCAGGTCTTTGCGCTTCGTTGCAGCGGCGGATTATGCCGCGCAACACCCGCCTCCGGGGCAGGAGGCCGGTTTGGGAGACTGTGTCTTGGAACAGTACCCCTGGTTGAACCAGCCGTCTCCCTTCAGACTGAAAGCGGTGGAGGAGATCATTTTCTGAACCGTACCTCCGCATTCCGGGCACTGGCTGGCAGGCTGATCGGAGAACTTCTGTCTCAATTCGAATTGATGGTCGCACGATGAACAACGATATTCGTACACTGGCATGGCGAGCACTTACCTCCTGGTTCTTGGTGTAACGTGTTATAAGATAATGATTTGATCTCTGGTTTGTCAAGTGTCTGATCATCCGCCATCTTCCCTGGCCGCAAACAGCGGCCCCGCCGGAATACCGACGAGACCGCTGGGCAGGCATTCGGAAGAGGCGTAGACCAGCGCTCCGTCACACCCCGCCGTTCATCTTCTTCTGGCGGTAGTGGAGGCGGTTAAGCGCATGGACGAAGGCTTTGGCCGAGGCCTCGATGATGTCGGTGGAGGAGCCCTTGCCGACCACCAGGTGGTTGCCGTCCGAGACCCTCATGGTCACCTCCCCCTGGGCGTCGGTGCCGCCGGTGATGGAGCCGACGTTGAACTGCTCCAGCTTGGCCTTGCTCTTGGTCAGCTTGCGGATGGCCTTGAGGGTGGCGTCCACCGGACCGTCGCCCAGTTCGGCTGCGCGCAGCAGCTGGCCGTTGATCTCCATCTTGACCGTGGCGGTGGCCACGGAGAGGGAACCGCAGGAGACGTTGAGCAGCACCAGCTTGTACATCTCCTCTTCGCGGGATTCATCGGCCACGATGGCGTCCAGGTCTTCGTCGAAGACCTCCTTCTTCAGGTCCGCCAGGGCCTTGAAGCGGACAAAGGCACGGTTGAGCATCTCGTCGTCCAGCTCATGCCCCAACTCCTGCAGCCGTTTCTTGAAGGCGTGGCGTCCGGAATGCTTGCCCAGCACCAGGGCGCCGGCGGCCAGGCCAACCGATTCGGGAGTCATGATCTCGTAGGTGGAGCTATCCATCATCATGCCGTGCTGGTGGATGCCCGACTCGTGGGCAAAGGCGTTGGCGCCCACGATGGCCTTGTTGGGCTGCACCATGATGCCGGTAATGGTGCTAAGCAGGCGGCTGGAGGAGGTCAGCTGCTCGGTGGCCACGTTGGTGTAGTAGGGGAGGATGTCGTGGCGGGTGCGCAGCACCATGACCAGCTCCTCCAGAGAGCAGTTGCCGGCCCGCTCGCCGATGCCGTTGATGGTGCACTCCACCTGTCCGGCGCCGGCCTGGATGGCGGCCAGGGAGTTGGCCACCGACAGCCCCAGGTCGTTGTGGCAGTGCACCGAGATGACCGCCTTCTCGATGTTGGAGACGTTCTCCTTCAGGTACCTGATGATGTTATAGAACTCGCTGGGGGTGGTGTAGCCGACGGTGTCCGGGATGTTGACCGTGGTCGCGCCGGCATCGATGGTCGCCTCCACCACCTCGGCCAGGAAGGGGAGCCGTGTGCGGACCGCATCCTCGCAGGAGAATTCCACGTTGGAGGTGTAGCCTTTGGCGTACTTCACCGCCTTGACCGCCGTTGCCAAGACCTTTGCCGGCTCCATCTGCAGCTTGTACTTCATGTGGATGTCCGAGGTGGCGATGAAGGTGTGGATGCGCGCCCGCTCCCCGGCGTACTGCACCGCCTCCCAGGCCCGGTCGATGTCCTTGTCGCTGGAGCGGCAGAGCCCGGCGATCTGGGGCTTCGTCAGGGTCTGGGCGATGCGCTTGACCGCTTCGAAATCACCCACCGAGGCGATGGGGAAGCCTGCCTCGATGATATCCACGTTCAGCTTTTCCAGCTGGCGGGCAACCCGCAGCTTCTCCTCCATGTTCATGCTGTTGCCGGGGGACTGCTCGCCATCCCTCAGCGTCGTATCGAAAATCCTGATCAAGCGACGTTCCGCGCCGTTTTTCGTTTCCTGTGCCATTGTCGTGGCTCCTTTTTCGCTCCGCTGTCCGGAAAATAAAAATGCCTCCACCCCACAAAAGGGGCGAAGGCATGTGTGCTCATTCGCGGTACCACCCTACTTCGCCTGAAGAGCAACGCTCGTCAGGCCTCGTGCACCCTTGACGCGGGAGAACGGCTCCGGCTAGCAAACTGCTGTTCACCGGAACGGCTCGGAGGCGAGTTCATCGTGCATGCCTGCCGGTTCGCAGCGACCACCGGCTCTCTGGAAAGCAGACAACGACTACTACTCCTCTTCACTGCCTTTGAAACTGTAGCTGGATCATAGAAAAAACAGCCGAACAAAGTCAAGCTGTTTTATCTCCGCCCATGGGGACAGTTACAGAGCAAACGTAATCACCGCGGAAACAGCCGCGGACCGTTGCACGGAGCGGATTTGCCATTACCATAGAACATGAATCATCGCACCAAGAGCGCAGGACCAGGGAGGCTGGAATGGGACACCTGGTAGGCAAGGATGTTTTCCGCAGGCTGGGCAGAAAACTGGATGGGCTGGAGATCCGGGTCCCCTGGAACGAGAAACTGCACGCCGTGCTGAAGGAACTCTACTCGGCGGAGGAGGCGGAACTGATCGTCAGGATGCCCTACGGCCTCTCCACGGTCCAGGAGATCGAGCGGGCCAGCGGCCAGGAGAGCGCGACAGTGCTACGCCTCCTGGGAGAAATGACCCGCAAAGGGCTGGTGATGGACCTCTGGCTGGGGGGCGAGTACCGCTACACCCCCTCCCCCATGATCGTCGGCCTGTTCGAATTCACCCTGATGCGGGTGGGACCGGACCTGAACACCCGGGAATGGGCCAGGCTGCTGCACGACTACATGGACGAGGCCTTCTGCGAGGCGAACTGGGGGGACGGCAGCTGCTTCTCCATCTTCCGCACCCTGCCCCACGAGGAGGCACTGCGCCAGGCGGAGTGTGCCGAGATCCTGGACTACGACAAGGCGTCGGCCCTCATAGCCGGGACAAAGCGCTTCTCCATCGGGCTCTGCAGCTGCCGACACGAGATGCTGCACCTGGGGGAGAAAAGCTGTGACACCCCCCTGGAGTCGTGCACGCAATTCGGCTACGCGGCGGAGATGATGATCAGGAACGGGCTAGGGCGGGAGGTGGGCAGGCGCGAGATGAAGGAGCACTTCGCCCGGTCGCGGGATCTGGGCCTGGTGCTGACGGCGGACAACGTGCGCAAAAACATGCGTTTCGTCTGCCACTGCTGCTCCTGCTGCTGCTACCTCCTGCGCGGGATCAGCAGACATGGCTTCACCGGCATCATCCTCACCTCCGGCTACATCGCCGGAATCACCCGGGAGAAGTGCAGCGGTTGCGGCCTCTGCGCCCAGGCCTGCCCGATCAACGCCATCGCCATGGTCGCAGCTGACACCCGGTCACCGAAACGAAAACAGGATGCAGTCATCGACACCGCCATCTGCCTTGGCTGCGGCGTCTGCGCCCTGAAGTGCCCCAGCGGCGCCTGCCGACTGACCAGCCGGGAGCAGCGGGTGATCACCCCCGAGAGCACCTTTGAGCGGGTCATGCTGCACTCCCTGGAAAAGGGGACCCTGCAGAACCTGCTCTTCGACAACCCGGCCAGGATCGACCAGACCTTCCTGCGCTTCTTCACCGGCGCCTTCCTCAGGCTCCCCCCGGTGAAGAGGGCGCTACTCAGCGACAGCCTGCGCTCCGTTTTCCTGGCAACGGTAAAGGGAGGGGTCAGGAGGCAGGGGAGAGGCTGGGCCCTGGAGCTGTAACAGCCCTGCGGAGTTCCTCCCTCCCCCCGAAATGTCCCCCTTCTCTGAAGCGCCCCCGCTCCCCCTGAACGCGGAACAGGGGCGGAGCCGAGGAGCGCCTTTGATCGGGCATCACTCAAAAGAGTTGTTGTCTCGCGCCTGAAAAGGTTCTATTCTTTCCCGGCCATCCCATCATTCCGGCAGACCCGCTCTGCCCACGAGGTACAGCCATGCCACGAATCATTACCAGAATCCTGTTTGCGCTCCTGATTTGCGCCCTGCCCTCCCTGGGATCCGCAGCGGAACAGGCTCCCCAGGCCGCGGAGGCAAAGCCCGCGGCGCCGATCCCGACTGAGGCACCGACTCCGGCACCGCTGCCTGCGGCAACCACCGAGGCGCCCAAACCACAACAGTTGCGCATCGGCTACATCGACATCGTCCGCATCAGCACCGAGAGCAGTCTGGGCAAGGCATCCGCTGCCCAGGCCAAGCAGAAGCAGGGGAAACTCCAGGCCCAGATCACGGAGAAACGGAAGCAGCTCGACAGGCAGAAGAAGGCGCTGGAAACCCAGTTCGCCTCCTTAAGCCCTGCGCAACGCGATGCCAAGGCCAAAGAGTTCCAGAAGAAGGTGGAGAGTTTTCAGAAATTCGGCATGAACGCCGAAAAAGAGATGCAGACCCTGCAGCAGGGGCTCGGCAAGTCGTTCAACGAGGCGGTCCAGCAGGCTGCTACCGAGTATGGCACGGCCAACAGCCTGGCCCTGGTGATACTCAAGCGCGAGATTCTCTACCAGGCGGGCAGCGTCGAGACCCGGGATGTGAGCGAGGGGGTCATCAAGCTGATGAATGAAAAATGGGTAAAGAAGAAATAGCCATAACGCAATGCGTGCAGCCATAAATCTACAAGCCCGCGAGACGCGGGCTTTTTTCATGTGCCCGTGATCGTTTTACCCTCTCCCGCATCACGGGGCGAACCGGCTAGCCTTCGCCAGGTTGGCTGTTATTTTTACAGAATATTTAAACCTTTTACATCAACAGGGACTTGATCAACAGGACATAAATGCCTAAGATGCATTTCAGTCTTAATGAGCTTACCTGAAAAGGAACTGCCCCCATGCGTTACAGCCGGATGCGGCTCTCCCACAAACTGGTTCTGATCGCCATCTTCACCGCCCTCTTGGTCGGTTACATGGTCCTGCGGGTGCCAACCCTGACCGCCGACCCGGCCGCATCCCCCCAGGACGATGCCCAGGAGGACCTGTCCCGGGTGGAGTATCCCAGCCTGAAGGACGTCAAGTGGCATGCCCACTTCATCAAGCCAAACGAGTCCCTGGAGTCGCTCTTCGGCGCAGACTGGGTCCATGTCGCCCGCTTCAACCGCATCGACCGCCGCCACGTCTACCCCGGCATGACCATCAAGGTTCCGGACGACATCGCCGCCAGCCGCGGCTATACCCCCATGCCAAAACAGTACGAACCGGCCAGAAGGTACGACAAGTACATCCTGGTGGACCTCACCGAGCAGTGGCTGGGCGCCTACGAAAACGGCAGGCTGGTCTTCTCCACCCCGGCCGCCACCGGCAAGGCAGGCAACGAAACCCCCACCGGGCTCTTCCGCATCACCGCCCGGCACCTGACCCACACCTCGTCGCTGTACAAGACAGCCAACGACGAGGAGCAGTACCCCATGGACAACGCCATGCGCTTCCACGTCGGCCCGGACGGCGTCTCCTACTGGCTGCATGCCCGCGACCTCCCCGGGCGCCCCGCCTCACACGGCTGCATCGGACTGTATGATGAGGAGATGCAAAAACGCATGTTCAACAATCCCCTGAATCCGGTGCTGATCGACTCCCAGAAGTTGTACAGCTGGGCAGTCGGCGAGGATGAGTACGGCGAAGACAGCGGGAACGTGGAGGAACTGGAAGATGGGCCACTGGTTGAGGTGCGCGGCACCCTTCCCCGCTACCTGGAACGCAGCCCGGTTCCATGAGACGATCACCACCAGGGGGGCCGGGCAACGCTCGGTCCCCCTTTCACATCCCGCCTCTCCCCCGCCGTTCCGCTCTATCCCCTTCACCCGAGATGCGCCTCCCCGCTCCCCGTTGTACCCCCAGAAATCGCCATAATTGCGTTGACGACGGTTTGAGTCGGGTGCTATACAATCTGCGCCCGGTCGCCGGTTTCTTGGGGCGGCCGCTTTACAACCGTACAAAAGCCACGACACCGCCGTGAACAGGAAGAAATCACCCAAACAAATTCCGGGGTTCAGATTTATCCGCTCGGCGTGACGGGAGGTGCGGCCGTTTTTCCGGTTTTATCCGGGAACATCTCTGCACATGTGGCCCACTGCTATTTACGATTCATCCCAATGCCGGAGGGAGACAAAAACCATGACAGACCGTAACCGCATCGGCGACAAGATCACCACCATACGGGAATCACTCGGCCTTACCCGGGAGCAACTGGCCGAACGCTGTGACTGCAGCGAGACCGTTATTGCCGGACTGGAACAGGGCGAACTGGCGCCATCGCTCACGCCGTTGATCAAGATCACCCGGACCCTGGGGGTGCGCCTAGGCACGCTCTTGGACGACGACACCATGCTCGGCCCGGTGGTCACCCGCTCTGGCGAGAACAACGGTATCTCGCGAGTCAAGTCCCTGGAAATCGCCAGCAACGCGGGCGCCCTTGACTTCTTCTCCCTGGCCGCGAACAAGACTGCGCGTCACATGGAGCCGTTCATCATCAACGTCAAGCCGGCCTGCAAGGGGGGCGCCCCACTCTCCAGCCATGAGGGGGAGGAGTTCATCTACATACTGGACGGCACGGTGGAAGTCGAGTACGGCAAGGATCTGTACCAGCTGGAACCGGGTGACAGCATCTACTACGACTCCATCGTCCCGCACCAGCTGCGCAGCCGCGGCAGCGACAGCGCACGCATCCTGGCCGTCGTGTACGCGCCGTTCTAGGGGGCCGGACGTGACAAAGACCTTCAAGGGACCATTCAGCGACCTGACCATCGGCCAGTACTTCGACACCGTTGTCGCCGCACAGCCGGATCATGACTGCATCATCTACCCCGACCGCAACCTGCGCTGGAGCTGGGGCCAGTTCAATGCCCGCGTCGACGCCCTGGCCAAGGGACTTCTGGCCATCGGCCTTGAGAAGGGGGACCACCTAGGCATGTGGGCCCGCAACGTGCCGGACTGGCTGACCTTCATGTTCGCCACCGCCAAGATCGGCGTGGTGTTCGTTACCGTCAACCCGGTCTACAAGAGCCACGAGCTGGCCTACGTCCTGACCCAGTCGGACATGAAGGCGCTCTGCATCATCGACAGTTTCCGTGACGTGGACTACGTGAGCATCGTGCGCGAACTGGTTCCCGAGGCAGCCACCCAAGAACGGGGTCACCTGGATTCGGCCCAGTTCCCGTTCCTGAAGAAGCTGATCTACATGGGGCCGGAGAAGCACCGCGGCTTCTACACGGTTCCCGAACTGCTGCTCCTGGGGGAGCATTACAGCGACGACGACTACGCCGCTGCCCGTGAGGGACTTGTCGCCGACGATGTGATCAACATGCAGTACACCTCGGGCACCACCGGCTTTCCCAAGGGGGTCATGCTCTCCAGCCGCAACATCCTCAACAACGGCTACTACATCGGCGAGCGCCAGAAGTTCACCAAGATGGATCGCATCTGCCTGCCGGTGCCGCTGTTTCACTGCTTCGGCTGCGTGCTGGGGGTCATGGCCATGCTGACCCACGGCAGCACGCTGGTGATGCTGGAGATCTTCGACCCGCTCATGGCCCTGGCTGCCGTGCAGAAGGAGAAGTGCACCGCCATCTACGGCGTGCCGACCATGTTCATCGCCGAACTGACCCACCCCATGTTCCCCCTGTTCGATACCAGTTCGCTGCGCACCGGCATCATGGCCGGCTCCCCCTGCCCCATCGAAACCATGAAGCAGGTCATGTCCGACATGCACGCCTCGGAGATCACCATCGCCTATGGCCTGACCGAGGGGAGCCCGGTGTTCATCCAGACCTCCACCGACGACACCATCGAGCGCCGCTGCGAGACCATCGGCACGGCCATGCCCGAGATCGAGGTGCGGGTGGTGGATCCCGAGACTGGCCAGGACTGCCCGCCGGGGGTGCCGGGCGAACTGATCTGCCGCGGCTACAACGTCATGAAGGGGTACTACAAGATGCCTGAGCAGACCGCCGCCGCCATCGACGCCGCCGGCTGGCTGCACTCCGGCGACCTGGGTACGGTGGACGAGCATGGCTACTACCGGGTCACCGGCCGCATCAAGGACATGATCATCCGCGGCGGCGAGAACATCTACCCCCGGGAGATCGAGGAGTTCCTCTACACCATGCCGGGGGTAAAGGATGTGCAGATCGTGGGGGTGCCGGACGAGAAATACGGCGAAGTGGTGGGCGCCTTTGTCATGCGCTCCAAGGGGAGCGACATCAGCGAGGAGGATGTGCGCGAATTCGCCCAGACCCGCATCGCCCGGTACAAGTGCCCCCGGCACGTCTGGTTCGTGGAGGAGTTTCCCATGACCGCCTCAAACAAGATCCAGAAGTACAAGCTGCGCGAGATGGCGGCCGAATTGCTGGGGGTGAGCGACGTCAAGGTCTTTGCCGGCGAGGCTGCAGAAAAGGGGGGGACGGACGCCTGAACCGGCGGACTTACCACGGCAACGCCAGTGATGCGGGTTGCCCGGCGTTTCGTTCCATCGCCCCTCCAGTCGTTACTCTCCGCCGCGAAAAAAACTTTGCCGAACCCGCCGGATAAGGGGCTGGAAAACAGGTCGTTTTCCTTGCTCCATCGACCGGGAATCCTTCTGGCCCGGCTATGTTGCCATTGACCAGGGCTTCCCCTTGGTGCTATACAGGTCTGCGCAGAACGCAGTTTCCCATCCTTCCATCATGTGGCTTCACCAGCAGAAAAAGGGAATGATATGCATGAGATTCGCTGGCATGGGCGAGGCGGTCAGGGTGCCGTCACCAGCTCGAAAATCCTTGCCGCCGCGGCATACCGCAGCGGCTTTGAGGGCGTTACCGCTGCCCCCACCTTCGGCGCCGAACGCCGCGGCGCGCCGGTCACCGCTTCGACCCGCTTCGACCATGCGCCGATCCGCATGTACTCTCAGGTCGTCGAACCCAACGTCGTCGTCGTGCTTGACGAATCGCTCTTGGCCGTTGCCAACGCAACGGCAGGCCTGCGGCCAGGCGGCGTCATCATCGTCAACACCACCCGATCCAGGGGCGAGCTGGGGCTTCCCGACACCATCCGCGTCGTGACCTCGGACGTGACCGGCGCTGCCGAGTCGGTGGGGCTGATCGTGGGAGGGGAGCCGATGGTCAACACCGCCATCTTGGGCTCCATCGCCAAGGCCACCGGGCTGATCACCATGGAGAGCATCGGAGCGGCGATTTCCGACGCATTCCCGCCCGCGGCAGCGGCAAAAAACATCCAGGCCGCGCAGATCGCCTTTGACTGCACGGCAGCGGGGGGGCTCCCATGACCAGGCATACCGAGATAGCACAGTCCACACCCAGCATCGGCGAGGGGGGGCACACCGGAGACTGGCGCAGCAGCCGCCCGGTTATCGAGGCGTCGGCCTGCCTGGCGGTCAAACAGGGCAAGATCGCCTGCCAGATCTGCTGGGTCTACTGCCCGGATGCCTGCATAGCCCAGGGTGTTCCGCCCAGCATCGACCTGGATTACTGCAAGGGGTGCGGCATCTGTGCCCAGGTCTGCCCGGCCGGCGCCATTGCCATGCAGCCCGAGGCGGTGCATTCCGTCTGCCCAGCCCGAAAATCCCCGGCCAAAAAGTAGCCCCCAACAGTCTACGAACAGTTTCAGGAGAGGAGTCCATGTCGCGTACCGTCGTTATCACCGGAAATGAGGCCGCCGCCACCGCCGCAAAGCTTGCCCGTGTACAGGTGGTGGCTGCGTACCCGATCACTCCCCAGTCCTCGGTGGTGGAGAATCTTTCCAAATGGGTCGAGTCCGGAGAACTGGCAGCAGAGTTCGTCACGGTGGAGTCGGAACACTCGGCTCTGACCGTCTGCCTTGCCGCCTCCACGGTGGGCGCGCGCACCTTCACCGCCACCAGCTCCAACGGCCTGGCCTACATGACCGAGCAGGTCTGGTGGACGGCCGGTGCACGGCTGCCGGTGGTTATGGGGTGCGTGAACCGCTCCATGGCAGCCCCCTGGAACGTGCTCAACGACCAGCAGGACTCCATGTCCGTGCGCGATGCGGGGTGGATTCAGCTCTACTGCCGCGACAACCAGGAGATCCTGGACACCTTCCTGCAGGCATTCCGCATCGGCGAACAGCTCAGCCTGCCGGTGATGGTCTGCTACGACGGCTTCCTGCTCTCCCACACGGTCATGCCGGTGAACGTCCCCACCCCTGAACAGGCGGACGCCTTCCTCCCCCCCCGGCCGGCCGGACTGCAGGTGATTGACGTCAACGACCCGCGCAACGTAGGCCCGGTCACCCTGGCCGACCCCCGCCTGGATGCGAACGGCGTCCTGCACGGTGGCTACATGGAGATCCGCCATGCCCACCAGCAGGCCCTGGCCGAGGCGCTGGAGCTGATCCCCGCCGTCGATGCCGAGTTTTCCGCTGTTTTCGGCCGTGCCTGGGGCGGGCTGACCTGGGAGCACCGGCTGGAGGATGCCCAGATAGTGCTGATCGCCGCCGGCTCTCTGGGCATGGAGCTTACCCTGGCGGCCGATGAATTGCGCACCGAAGGGGTACGCATCGGCGTCCTCGGCATCCGCGCCTACCGTCCCTTCCCGGTGGCGCACCTGTGCGAGAAGCTGACCGGCCGTTCCCTGGCGATCGTATTCGACAAGGCCTTAAGCTACGGCTATGAGGGGCCGATCTGCACGGACCTGCGCGCCGCCCTGTCCGGCCGGGACAACATGCCTCGGGTCTTCGGAACCGTGACCGGCCTGGGGGGCAGGGATGTAACCGCGGCCCAGCTGGCAGAACAGGCCCGCGCCGCCATCGCCGACGCCGAGGCCGGCATGGGCCAGCGCCCGACCGTCTGGATCAACCTGCAGCGGACCGATGTAGACGGGCGGTGCGAATCAACAACGTGCGGCGACAGGGAGTAATCAGTATGTCCACCAAAATCCTCGACCTACCCACCAGCGAACACATGCTCCCCGGCAACCGCGCCTGCGCCGGCTGCGGCATCGGCATCGGGCTGCGCTCCATAACCAAGGCGCTGGACGGCAAGATGGTACTGGTCAACCCGGCCAGCTGCCTGACGGTGCTGGGCGGCATGTACCCGGTCTCCTCCATGATGATTCCATGGATCAACGTATCGTTTCCCAGCACGGCCGCTGCCGCAGCGGGTGTTGTCGCCGGCCTGCGCGCCCTGGGGCGCGCCGACGAGATGACGGTACTGGCCATGGTGGGTGACGGCGGCACCGGCGACATCGGCATCCAGGCCCTCTCCGGCGCTGCCGAGCGCAACGACGACTTCATCTACGTCTGCTACGACAATGAGGCATACATGAACACCGGCACCCAGCGATCGGGACTGACGCCCCATGGCGCGCGCACTACCACCACCAGCCGCGGCAAGAAGGAGAATCCCAAGGACCTGCCGGCTATCATGGAGGCCCACGCGGTTCCCTACATCGCTTCCACCTCGGCAGCCTATCCCACCGACGTCTACGACAAGGTGGTCAAGGCTCGCTCCATCAAGGGGTTGCGCTACCTGCATATGAACGTCCCCTGCCCCAGCGGCTGGGGCTTCGACCCGAGGGATACGGTAAAACTGGGCAAACTGGCGGTTGACACCGGCTTGGTGGTGCTCTATGAGATCGAGGATGGCGTCTTCCGCCTGACCGAACGCAGCGCCACCCTGGCCAAGGGGGGCAAACCGCTGGTGCCGGTGTCCCAGTTCTTCGCCACCCAGGCACGCTTCAAGACCATGACCCCCCAGAACATCGCCGATGTGCAGGCCTGGGTGGACAGACGCTGGAGCGGTTACGTGGCGCGCCACAGCGCGTCCTGACGACAGCAGCGTTCGCTCTAAAAAACACAAGCCCCCGCTTTCCCTTCAGGAAGCGGGGGCTTTATTTATACGTTCCCCTCGTGTGGTCTCATGCCAATTCCAACTCAAAGCGCTCTCTTCGTTTGCTCGTCGAAGGATCCTCAGCGAACTATCTGTACACCTCCATCGCCTTCTTCCTCGCCGCCCTGATATCGTCTTTGATGTGTGACCCACCTGAATCTATAACAGGCTGAATTCTCACCACAATAGCCCGCAACAGTTGGTACAAGTAATTTTTTTCACAACTCCTTAATGTTGCTGAATTCTCTCCAGGCCAGAAAATATTGCGGTTCCAGAACAAAATCGTAAAGGTTGTCCAAAATGTTGTAATGCTCTTTCTCCTCGCCAGCAATCCTCGTGAAAATCTGCCCTAATTCCGGATTCGTTTCCTTTTGCGCCAGATCCTCATAGAAGCGAACACTGTCCGCTTCAATTTTTCTTGCATGCTGGTAACCGTCCAGAGATTTTTTCAGACTGTCCGTGATGTCCTTGTTTTTCAGCAGGTTTTCAAACAGGTTTTTTGCCTCGTTCAGGATGATTGTGTCAGGCATTGAGCAGGTGGCATCCGTCTTTAGGGTCACTATTGTATCGTAGTGTTTCTGTTCATCTGCAGCCAGTTTGGTGAAGATGGCTTTCAAGCCCGACTCACTGGTTCCCTCCGCCAGTTTTTCATAATAAGCCTTGCCGTCCAGTTCCATTTTCATGGCAAATTCGAAGATGTTCATAGTAATGCCTCCTTTGGTGATTTTCTGACGTTGTGTATAAACCGCTCCTTTAAAACTCACCATAGCCACGGCATTGCAATTTTGCGATGGAAGTCAGGCTTCACTGCTACCAACAACATTGTTGTGGCGCTGGTTTCATTGACACTGAATTTTATCTCCTAACCATGTAAAGTCAAACATAGTGGTAATTTTTTACCTTCACCGATAGAGAGATGCATAGCGGAGTTTCTGAAAAAAATAAGAGTTTTAATGTTATTATGTATAAAAAACCAAAGGAGGTAAGACAATGCGGAAAACTGTAGTGGTTGATCAGGATGAGTGCATTAGCTGCGGCGTCTGTGTTGACAGCATACCGGAAGTGTTCCGTTTCGCCGACAGCGGCAAGGCGGAAGCCTATGATCCGGCGGGGGCTTCAGAAGATAAAATTCAGCAGGAGGCCATCGACGCATGCCCGGTTTCTTGCATCCACTGGAGGGAATAACTGAACAGGAGAGTAAACCATGCAGAAATGGAAATGCACCATCTGTGGTTATGTCTATGACCCCGCCGAGGGGGACATAGGAAACGGCATCGCACCGGGCACCCCCTTTGAGGATCTCCCCGATGAATGGGTCTGCCCTCAGTGCGGGGTGGGAAAGGACATGTTCGAGCAGGTTTAGGCGCTTGCGTCTTGAGTGGTTACAAAATCCATTGATTTTTCCTGTTTTGCCCTATCCGCCCAGGTGGGAAAAAGCTGACAAGGAGAAACACCATGGACAAGATCTATCGCGTAAATATGACCGATTTGACGGTCAAACAGGAAGACGTTCCCGCAGAGTGGGCACTACTCGGTGGCCGCGGATTGACCTCAACTATCGTAGCTGCCGAGGTTCCGCCGACCTGCCATCCTCTCGGGCCGAACAACAAACTGGTGTTTGCCCCGGGCCTTCTCACCGGTACACCAGCAGCCCAGTCCGGACGTCTCTCCGCGGGCGCCAAGAGCCCGCTCACCGGAGGCATTAATGAGAGCAACTCCGGCGGTACCGCGGCACAACTGCTGGCACGACTTTGTATCAAGGCACTGATCATCGAAGGTCAGCCAAAGGAGGACAAATGGTTCAACCTGCACGTAAACAAGGACGGTATCACCATCCAGGAGGAAACCGAACTCGTCGGCCAGAACAACTTTGCCATCATTGATGCCGTTGAGACTCGTCTGGGCAAAAAAACCGGCATCCTGACCATAGGTATTGCTGGTGAACTCAGAATGGCAGCGGCAGATATTTCGGTCAAGGATCCTGACAGCAAACTCCGTAGCCACGGCCGCGGAGGCCTCGGCGCGGTTATGGGTTCCAAGAAGATCAAGTTCATCTCCATAGACGGCGAAGGTGCACCCGGTGTCACGATTGCCGCCCCGGATAAATTCAAGGCTGCCTCACGAGTCTTTGCCAAAGCCCTGCTCGACCACCCGGTCAGCGGTCAGGCCCTCCCCACCTATGGCACCAACGTTCTGGTAAATATCATCAACGAGGCCGGAGGATTGCCGACCCGCAACTTCTCTTACGGTCAGTTTGCTTCGCATGACAAGATCTCCGGCGAAACCATGCACGACACAATCGTTGCCCGTGGTGGCAAACCGAAACATGGTTGCCATGCCGGTTGCATCATCCAGTGCTCGCAGGTCTACCTTGACCAGGACGGAAAATATCTTTCATCCGGTTTCGAATATGAGACCATCTGGGCTCTCGGTGCCAACTGTTGTATCGAAAATCTGGATATCATCGCGAAAGCCGACAATATCATGGACGATATCGGTATCGACTCCATTGAAACCGCAGTCATGTTCGGCGTGGCAATGGAAGCCGGCATCATCCCTTTTGGCGACGGCGAGGGAGTACTTCGCCTGCTCACGGATGAAATCGCCAAGGGTACACCGCTCGGCCGCATCCTTGGTGGCGGTGCCGGTTCTGTGGGGCGTGCCTACGGTGTCATCCGTGTTCCTGTCGTGAAGAACCAGAGCATTCCGGCCTATGACCCCCGTTCAATCAAAGGCATCGGTATCACCTATGCGACCAGCACCATGGGGGCCGACCACACCGCGGGTTACTCCATTGCAACCAATATCCTCAATGTCGGCGGCAACGTTGATCCGCTCAAGAAGGAAGGCCAGGTTGAGCTTTCCCGAAACCTGCAGATCGCAACCGCCGCGATTGACTCCACCGGCATGTGTATCTTCGTGGCCTTTCCCGCCCTCGATATTCCTGAATGCCTGCCGGCCCTGATCGACATGCTCAACGCCCGCTTCGACAGCTCCCTTGCCGGCGACGACTTTGTTGCCCTTGGCAAGCAGATCCTCAAGGTCGAACGAAAATTCAACATCGAAGCCGGGTTCAACAGTGCTCACGACCGCTTGCCCGAGTTCTTCACATACGAACCCTTACCGCCGCACAACGTTGTCTGGGACTTCTCCGACGAAGAAATCGATGAGTTCTGGAACTTCTAAAACCTGTCCATAAACCTATATCCCCTGCGTGGCATTGCCATACCGGAGGGGGATAAAGGGCGAGTAACATATGGGGTTGGCATTGACACAGGATATTTCAGAGGTAAGCGACTAAAACTTAAGGAGGCATATCATGGCAACAAAAAAAGTGCGAAGGACAATTTATGCTAAACAAAAGTGGCAAGGAACCGGCGTTTATGTCAATCCACACGATAAAGTAGCTGTAAGATATATTGGCGATTCTTGGACGACCAATCCTGCTATAGGGTACTTCGACGCCAATGGAACTGACGTATATAAGGGAAAACCTGGCTACGTTCTTCAAGACGTAAATGAGGGTGCATTGATAGGACAAATCGAAGGTCTCACTTTTGCTGTAGGTAATTTGTGTCATTTGCCTACGACTTCAAATGGAGAACTTCTTTTGATTATCAATGATGACATCGATCAACAATATGGTGAAGGATTCGATGATAATGATGGTCAGATTGTGGTTGAAATTGAATATGAATTTGCACACATGACAGCTAAACAGCTTAAGTCAGCCGAATGATTTGTGCACTATCCCCAAAGAAAGGTGGCTCTTCTGCAGAAGAAAGCCCCCCCGGCACAGCCAAGCTTTCAAAACCGTGAACCGTCAACAATTGTCGCAGCGGTGAGAGTTTACAAGGCTTTCAACTGCTGGATTACCGCCCAGGTGGACATGGGGCGGGAGATACCGGCCCTGCCCCATTACGACGAAGAGAGCAAGCCGGTCAAATTTGTACAGCGCCTTCTCCGTTCGCTGCATGCTTCGATCCAGGCTCGGGCCAAGGCCGAAGGGGTAAGCATCAACACCCTGGTGCTTGCCCTTATCGCCGAAGGCCTGGGACGGCGTGAAGGCGCTCCCCCGGGTCAGCCCGCGAAAAAGAATTGAAGCCGCTCCGATCCGAGCGCCTGCTGTAACCGGCCTGGTCCTTTACGCCGGTTACGGGAAACGGAAATGGCTGACCAGAACCATCGGCATACGCTACATGCAGGAGCGATGCAAGCCCCCTACGATCTTCGCAGGGGGCTTGTTCTTTGGGTTCCCGGATTTGCTACTTGCCCCGTGCATCGGCACTGTTGATCACTTTCACTCCAACTCCCTCGACCATCAACCGCTCCATCTCGTTGCAGATCCTCAACAACGGCTCCCGCAGGCCGTGAACGGCGATCTTCTTCAACCCGGTCCGTGCCCGCAACTCGGCGGCCATCATCCGGGCGTGTCCGCTCTTGTTCAGGTTCTGGGGGCGGTACAGCGACAGGAAGATCCAGGGGGAGCCGAGCGGGTTGCGCTCCTTCCGCTGCATGAGGATTACCAGAGACTGGCGGCTCAGCGGCACATGCAGCGCCTGCCGGTTCTTGGTGAGAGTAAACACGATAATCGAGGGAGGTTCAGACTTGCTAATTGAGGGATCATTGCAGGCCCTGACCTGACGATCATGGATGCTGGATGGGCAGCGGTTGAGCCCTGCATAACAGTAGGTTCATCCGCCGCCCCCAGGTTTTTCCTACCTCAGTTGCCGCATGAGCTCCCTTGCCTTCTTCCGGCTGTAACCGATGTCCTCCCTCGATACGTCATACAGATAGACCGGATAGTTAAACCCTGTCTTGATGAGCAGTCCTCCGTTCCAGTCAGTGATCATGGTGATGCTTCTAATATTCCGACGGTAGCGGAACCATGTCGTATTTTCCTCCGTGATCTCCACATCGAGCGTTTCCAGCCGTCTTTTCTGGGGGTTATACACAGTGCATTCCATATCCACCTCCCGGGCTATTTCAGGAACGGCGCGGCTGACGCACGGGAGGAGTGAATAGGTCGAAGTAGAGGGGTTCGTCGATGCGCGGGAGGTTGCGCTCGGCGGCGGCGGTGAGCAGTTCCGCCGCCATGTGTGTGAGCACCCGCAGGTTTCCGTGTGCATGGGTTGCCAGGGTTTGGATCAGCTCCGGTGCGATCAACTGGGGCGCCCCGGCTTTCTGCAGGACGTAGTCCAGGTAGGAAGCCAGCTCCTGCGGGGTGAGCGCGGAGAGTTCCAGGCGGGCGCGGATGCGACTGCCCAAGGGTAGGAGTTCCGGGGTGCGGAAGCGCTGGGGGAGCCGGGCGTCGCCGCACAGCACGGTGAAGAGCAGGCTCTGGGAGTCGAAGCTCGCGCTTTGCAGGAGCCTCAGTTCGGTCAGGCACTCGGAGCTGACCTCCTGAGCCTCATCGACCAGGAGCAGCGGGCGCAAGAGAGTCGCTGCACAGTGTGCGCGCCAGCGCTCACGCAGCGCCTTGAATCCGCCATACCGGTTGGCGGGATTGAGCTGAACGCCGAATAGCTCTCCAAGCTCGCGATAGAAATCGGCGACCTTGCTTTGGGGGCGCTCCATCACCCCCACTACGATGTCGGGCAGTTGTCCCAGGCGGGCGCCAAGCCACTGCAGGGTCTTCGATTTGCCGTAGCCCGGCTCACCGGTGATCAGGGAGAACCCGCCCTAGGAGACCAGGGACTCCAGGCGCCGGGCAAAGAGTTCGGCGCCCGGCAGCGGCCAGAGCGCCTCCACGGGAAGCGCCGGCACGAACGGGTTGTACTTGAGCCCGTAGAGGGCCAGGAGAGTCTTATCGTTCATCGGGACCCTCCTTCACGGCAAGATAGGCCGGTGGAAGCCCGGTGGCGGCGTAATCCGCCAGCCACTTGCGAAGCAGTGCGGGCATCTCCTCGGGTGAGGCGTTCGCCTGGGCCGACTGCGCCGCAACCGGTTCCAGAGTGCGGCGCTGACCGGAGGCGTTTTTCTCCTTGTCCTGGGGGAGCAGCCGGGCCAAGGGATTGCAGCTGTCGGGATCCACTAGAACCATCCGGCTTACGTCCCAACCGGCATGGCGTAACGTCAGGCGGGGGAGATGCCTGAACCGCGACGGGACCTCGAAGCGCACCCCCTCGACCGTCACGGTTGCATCGCTTTTGCGCTGGGTGCGCGTAACCTGGCGGGTGAAGGCGAGATTCAAGGAGTCCATGTCGGGAGCCGAGCGGGAGACCTCCGGTCCGGCGAGCAGGCGCTCGATCGGAGCGCAGCCGATCTCGCTGTGGGTACGGCGGTGATAGTCCTGTTCGACCCACGCCTGGGTGGTGCGGTTGAGGAACTCCAGCCGCAAGGGGCTCACCCCGCGCAAAAGCTCCATGAGACGTCCCTCAAGCTGCGCCCAGAACACCTCCTGTTTCCCGTTCATATAGGGCGAGTAAGGAAGGGTTGTGTCGTGGCTCACCCCGAGTCGGGCCAGCCCCTCCCGGGTTTCCTCCGCCAGCATCGCGCTTCCATTATCGGTCATCAGAGCCCTGGGAAGCCCACGTTTCAGCATCGCCTGCGTGAGAGCATGCGCGAGGTTCTGGGCGCTTTCCGCCAGATACCACTGCAGATGGCAGCAGAGCCTGCTCCGGTCGTCCAGAACCGCGCACACCAGGGGCGTCTGCCAGCCCCCCTCCTCGTCCAGCACCTTGAGGCTTCCCTGGTGGAAGTCGAGGTGCCACAGGGCGTGCACGTGGCTCGCCTCATAGCCGCGAATCTCACGGCTTTCGCGGCGCCGGACGGCGCGGCGTTGTCCTTCGGTCGGGTTCGCGGGCTCGCGCCTTTTCTGCCACCCCTTCTCCCGCATTCGGCGAAGCACGCTCTGGTAGCTCGGCAAGGCTCCCATCTGGGGCTTTTGGGCCACTTCGGCGGCGAGGTTGTCGTAGTGCAGTTGCACCGTCCAGCGAGGATACCTGGCATACTGCACTTCCAGGGCGCTCAAGAGCGCCTCGGACAGCGCAATCTGACACCCGGCGTCCGAACGCGCCTTGCGACTCAGCGCAGCGATCGGGTCCGCGGCGTCCTTCGCCTGGTAGTACCAGCGTTCGAGCGTGGAAAAACCAAGTCGTATAGACTTCTCCGGGAGCAGGGGATGCCGGTACACCCTCTCGCTCAATTCCCGGATCTTTCCCTGCAACTCCCCGCTCGCGGCAGGGCTCGCCAATAGCGGTCCGATCACCTGCAGCCGAAACCTGGCCCAGCGCTGCTTCGGGACTACATTCTTCTTCATTTAAGGCTCCTTTCCGGCCGCCATCCAGGCGTCTCCACTGTGGAGCACCTTCGGGTCAGCCAAGAGCCGCCTTATAAACCATTCCGAGCCCGATGCGAATCCGCCATCTTTTGCGCGGACCCTTACGACAGTCCAGCTCCCTCGCCGATCCTGTTCAAAAGCCGCATCCCGCAAGCAGTCGCAGACAGCGCACCAACGCCGTTTCCGGGCCGTCGCGGCCAAGCCCCAGGCGCTCCAGCACCCCCAACGGAATCGCTTCCGCCGCCACTGGAGGGATCAGGAGACCGCGCAATCTTTGCCAGGTTGAGGTATGCGGGAAGGTCGAGCGAAAAAACGCCAGCCAGCGTCTGAAAGTCGAGAGGGTGACGCCGAAGAGGTCCATGATCTTGCGGGCGCTGTAACCCTTTTCCCGCTGTTGGCGAAGGGCTGTGGCGACAACGATCACCCCGCCCCAATAAACACGCCGGCCCAGGAAGAGCACCGATGGCGGCAAGGTCCGTCGTCGGCAACCTTCACGACCGCAGCAAAGACTATGGCGTATGAAGAATGTTTCGAACAGGTTGGCGGGGCCGCCACGGGGTTTGCGCACATAGGCGCCTCGGTGCAGCGGTCCCGAACAGTAGGGCAACCAAGGGAGCGCACCCCCTCGGCAAGGTCGACGTCGATGTTATAAAGGAGGGAAAAAAGCTTCTGACGCTGAATAATTTCTGGTAGCATGACTCCTGCCTGATTCCTGCTGGGCAAGGAGGAGCCCCCGTCGATTCCGCCAAGAAAAGTGAGGGGGCTTCTCCATCTTTTCCTCACATTTCTCGTCTATTTCTCGCCTAATTTCCATCAATTTTTCTGATCAGCCTCATTGGTATCCGGGATGAATATTACCCGCTTCTCAAGGTCCACGTGCTCCCAGCGGAGCCCCGCCGTTTCTTCGCTCCTCATGCCCTGGTACAGGCAGACCAGGTAGCAGTCGAGCAGGATCTCATTGAACGCCTGGATCCCCACATAGAAGGCCCTGAAGTCATCCCCTTCAAGGCGGTCCTCCCGCGCCTCGATCCGGCGCATGTGCTTGCCGAAGCGCAGCACCGCAAGCGGATTGGACGGTACGGACACCGGGTACTTCACCCGGGCGTAGTTGAACACGGCCGCCAGCATCACGAAGGATATAAGAAATATATTTCTTACTATGTAACACCGAGTTTGTGTTTCGTGGGGAAGGGACGAGGCTCTCACGTGCGGAACACCCGACAGGACAAGTATGTTTTCGTACCTAAAACCCGTCTGCCATACTTTAGGTACGATATAGGTGCGATGAGAATTAAAAAACCCGCTAAAGCCTTCACAGCTCTTAGCGGGTTACATTCGGCAAAACGAGTCCAAAACATCTGATTTTTATGTGTTTTTAACAGTCATTCACAATTCTTCATAATGCTTCATATCTTAACCGTCTTGTAGAGGAAGTTTTTGAACTTGAACAGCCGGCGCTGCACCTCGCCGGCATCTCCGGTATTATCCACCGCCTTCAGGTAACGGGCAACCGCCGGCATGGTCTTGCCCGCCATTGCCCGCGCCCGTTCGATTACCTGGCGCACCGTTTCCCGGGAGATGTCGCTGCGGGAGAACGGTTCGTAGATGTCGGTCCAGAAATCCCCACCCGCCTCGATGCGCTCCAGAATGGTCTCTGCCAGCCGCTTGTCCAGATCCCGCGCAACGGGGCGGCAAGCGGAGATGTCCCCGGCGGCAGTGCCGGCGATGGCCATGCGGATGTCCTCTCCGATGATGGTGTTCCGGGTGCGGAAGAAGAGCGCACGCAGCAGGATACTGCGCAGTTCGCGTATGTTGCCCTGATAGTTGTGGCGCCTGAGTTCCTGCTTGGCATCCTCGGAAAGCACCGGCGGCTGGTCGGGAAGTTCAGCTTCACTGCGGTAGGTGCGGAAGAGTTTCCCCAGGAAGTGCACCGACAGGTCCGAGATATCCTCGCGCCGCTCGTTGAGTGACGGAAGCCGGATGGAGAGCTCGGAGAGGCGATGGAACAGGTCTTCGCGGAAGTTCCCCTGGGCGATCTCTTCGGGGAGGTTGCGGTTGGTGGCAGCCACCAGCAGCACCCGGCTGAAGCGGTCGGTGTTCTCCCCCAGCCGAACAAAGCCGCCATTGTCCAGGAAGCGCAGCAGCTGCACCTGGGTCTTGGGATCGGCATCACCGATTTCGTCCAGAAAGACGACCCCCCCCATGGTCTCTTCCAGAATCCCGCGCCGGTCGTTATAGGCGCCGGTGAAGGCTCCCTTCTTGTGACCGAACAGCTCCGAATAGGTCAGCTCCCCCGAGTAGGAGGCGATATTGGTCTTCTTGACCGGCAGTTCGCCGCTGGGATTAATGTGGCTGCGGTACAGTTCGTTCAGCTTGTTGTAGAGGTTGTTGAAGAAGAACTCCTTGCCCGAGCCGGTCGGTCCGGTGATCAGGATCGAGGGAAGGCCGATGGTGGCCTCCTGGGGGATGTTGCGGCTCCAGAAGGTGATCCGGTTGAAGAGCGGCAAGGAGACGGTGTTGATAAACTCCACCACGGCCTGGGTTGTGGGGCTGTTGCCGATGATGTTTCCCAGGCGGTAGGACGAGACGTGCGGGTCCTTGTAGGCCACGTCGGTTGTCAGGCGATTGACCTCGCTCTGCAGTCCCTCGATGCGCTGCAGGTCGGAAATGTGGCGCGCCGTGAGGGAGCCTATGATCTGCAGGATGCGGCGGTGTTCCTCGCGGAAATAATCGTAATGCTGCGAATTCAGGCAGATGACGGCGATCACCTCCTCGTCGCAGATGATCGGGACGGCGATCTCGCTCTTGAGCAGCTCGCTCATGGAGCGGTGGAATCCGCCGGTCTGCAGCTCCTGATCCACCCGGCCGATGATCTTGGGCTGCTTGGTGTGGGCCACATAGCCGGTCAGGCTGCGGTCGGCGACTGGCAGATCATCACCTCCCACCGGAAAGGGGGGGATGTTCTTCTTGAGCCATTCCTTGTTCTTGGCGCCGATGATGGTGCCGTTGTCGTCCTCAACCACCAGCCACTTGCGGCTGTCGCGCTCCCTGATCAGGCCGATGCTGCCGGTGTCGGCACCGATCAGTTCGGTTGCCTTGGAAAGCACCTTGGTCAAAAACGGCTGCAGGTTCTCGGCCCGTTCGTTGAGCAGGTCGGATATTTCCGAGAGGACCCTGATCTCCAGGTGTTCGCCGCCGACCTCGCTGATCACCCGTTCCACCAGCTCGGCATGGGTTTGGAGCAGCCCCATCTCGAAGCCGGTGAAGCGGTTCAGATCGCGGGAGAAATAGTTGACCAGGCAGATGACCCGCCGGCTGTCCGGCGCGTAGCGGGGTACGATATACATGGAGCGCAGCGCCATGGCCTCGGTAAGAACCGGCTTCTGCAGCGTGTGCCGGGTCAGGTCGGCGATGTAGAGCGGGCGGAGCAGACGTTCGTCCACGATGACGCCGTGGGCATCCACATACTGGGCCAGCAGCGATGAGCCGGGGTGCAGGTTGGTTGCCCCCTGCTGATCGTAGAGGTTTTTGAGTTGCGGGTCGTCGGAATAGCTGGCCAGGATGCTCAGGGAGAACTCCTCGGCGTCAATCTGGTTCAGCACCAGCACCGACGCCAGCGAGACCTTCTTGACCAGTTGTGCCGCCGATTTTACCATCATGCTGGCCGCTTCGCGCGCCCTGAACTCCTCCAGGCGACGCACCAGCTGGACCTGCTGATGATAGATGCGGGCCTCGTCAAGCCGCACCGCCATGGAACCGGCGAATTCCGACAGCTGCGACCTAGCCTTCCCGCTCAGCCGCTCGGCGCTGGTCTCGTGATCGATGCAGAGAACGCCGATTGACTTGCCCAGGCTGACGAGGGGGGTAATGTAGCTGGAGTAGAAGCCGAAGCGGTTGGCGAACTCGTCGTCGGGCGTGACGGTCATGCCCCTGTTCAGCCTGAATTCAGCGGGATACTGGCTGGCAAAGACCCGGGAGACAATGGTCTCGGAAGAGAATATGGGAAAGGCGAACTCGCGCAGCTCGTTCTCCAGGTGACCGGTGGCGTGCACGCAGGAGAGTACGCCGCGGGGCAGATCCTCCAGGTAGATGCGCACCCGTCTGCTGCCGGAGATGAGATAGGCGCCCTCGGTCAGGGCATAGAGCAGCTCCCCCTGGTTTTCCTTGCCGTAGGTGACGATTTTGGAGTGGATCTGTTCAAGCTGTTCATCGAACGTCATGGCGACCTCTGTGTAATTTGTTACACAGGTGAGTATATCCCGGACCGACGAAGGGAGTCAAGCAGGGAGGCGCTCCCCTGCCAGGATGCCGCGAAGGGCAGGACCGCTGGCCTCGTCACGGTTGTATTTGACTCATCTTCCCGCTATTCTGTCACGACTCTACTCAGGAGGGGTATATGCTGTCGTTCGAAGAGGCTCGCAGAACCATACTGGCCCATGTCCGGCCCCTGGGCACGGAGCGGGTCCCGCTGCTGGACGCTCTCGGCCGCGTGCTGGCCGAGGACGCGGTCGCCCCCTGGGACATGCCCCTGTGGGACAATGCGGCCATGGACGGGTATGCGGTGCGCGCAGAGGATTGCGGCACCATTCCCCGCAGCCTGAGGGTGAGCGGGTTTCTTCCCGCCGGGGGCGGCACCGCGGGGGAGCGCCTGGAACCGGGATGCGCGATCAGGATCATGACCGGCGCTCCGCTTCCGGACGGCTGCGATGCCGTGATGCCGCTGGAGGAGACCGACAACGGAAAGCGCTATGTCACGCTGCTGCGGCCGGTCAAGAAGGGGCAGCACATCCGCTTTCGGGGCGGGGTGGTCAGGGAGGGAGGTGTCTTTGCCGCCGCCGGCACGCCTGTCGGAGCACCCCTCATCGGCATGTTGGCCAGCTTCGGCATGACCATGGCTCCGGTGTGGCGGCGGCCGGTTGTGGCCCTGCTCTCCTCGGGAGACGAACTGATCGAGCCGGGCAGGACGCCCGGGCCGGGACAGATCGTCAACAGCAATGCCCTGGCGCTGGCAGCAGCGGTACGGGAGGCGGGCGGAATCCCCCGCATGATCGGCATTGCCCGCGACAACCGGGTGAGCCACCATACTCTGTTGGCCGAGGGGTTGGGGGCGGACATGCTGGTCACCTCGGCCGGTGTCTCGGCCGGGGACCGCGATTTCGTGCGCGATGTGCTGGAGGAACTGGGGGCACGTCAGCTCTTCTGGAAGGTGGCAATGAGGCCCGGTGGGCCAAGCGCCTTTGCCCTGCATGGCTCCACACCGGCCTTCTGCCTGCCGGGCAATCCCCTGGCAACCCTGATCACCTTCGAGGAGTTCGTACGACCGGCACTACTCAGGATGCAGGGTTTGCGGTCGGTTCTGCGTCCGCTGTTCAGGGCCGTACTCCGTGACGAATTTCGCAAAAAGCCGGGCATCCTGCAGATCGTGCCGGTCCACCTGGAGCGCGACGAGGGAAGATGGTACGCCTCCTTGACCACCAGACAGGGGACGGTCATTGGCGGGGATGCAAGCGGCGCCGAGGCACTTGCCGTCCTGCCGGCCGAATCCGGCAGTTGCGACGCAGGAGACCAGGTGGAGGTACACCTCTGGGGAAACCGCTCCGACCTGATCTGAGGCGAAGCAACCGGAATGAAAAATCACGTGAATACAGAGGTGAGCAATGCCTGATTATCTTGGCGCCCACATGTCCATAGCAGGCGGCCTGCACCGGGCCATTGACCGCGCCATGGCGACCGGTTGCGGCGTGCTGCAGATCTTTACCCGCAACTCCAATCAGTGGAAGGAAAAGACGCTGAGTGATGCCGATGTGGCCCTGTTCAGGGAGAAATTCGCGGCTTCCGGCCTGCGCGAGGTGATCTCCCACGACATCTACCTGATCAACCTGGCTTCCGCTCCGGGGGAGGTTCGCGACAAGAGCCTGGCGGCCTTCCGGGACGAACTAGAGACCTGTGCCCGACTAGGCATCGACAGGGTGGTCATGCACCCCGGATCGCATCTGTCCGACAGTCCGGAAGCTGCTCTGACGCGGGTGAGCCAGGCCTTCGACCGGCTCTTCCAGGAGGTGCCGCTCTTCCAGGGAAGGGTGCTGCTGGAGACAACCGCCGGCCAGGGGACCAACCTGGGGCGGAACTTTCAGGAGCTGCGGACTATTATCGACGGTTGCCGTTATCCGGAGCGTTTCGGGGTCTGCTTCGACACCTGCCACACCTTCGCCGCCGGCTACGACATCACCAGCGAAGAGGGGTACCGCTCCACCAAGGAAGAATTCGACCAAATCATCGGGCTCGACCGACTGGAATGCTTCCACTTCAACGACTCCAGGAAAGGGCTCGGCTCACGGGTGGACCGCCACGAGCACATAGGCCAGGGCATGCTGGGGCTCAACCCCTTCCGTTTCATCTTGAACGACCAGCGCTTCGCCACGACGCCCAAGATCCTGGAAACCCCCAAGGGGGACAATGACGAGATGGACGGGATCAACCTGGGGCTCCTGCGGGGGCTGGTGACCTGAGACGCCGTACGCGCAGCACACACAAACAGGCCGGGGCAGTCCCGGCCTGTTTGTGTGTATTCTCACCTGCCTTGGAAATACGGTCACATATTCCCGATCAGAGCGTCGGCGAAGCCGGAGCAGCTCACCAGGGTGGCCCCCTCCATCAGACGCTCGAAGTCGTAGGTGACCTTCTTCTGGGAGATGGTCCTGTCGATGGCGGCGATGACCAGGTCGGCAGCCTCCCGCCATCCCAGGTACTCCAGCATCATCACGCCGGAGAGGATCACCGAACCGGGGTTGACCTTGTCCTGGTTGGCGTACTTGGGCGCCGTGCCGTGGGTGGCCTCGAAGATGGCGTGGCCGGTCAGGTAGTTGATGTTGGCACCCGGAGCGATGCCGATGCCGCCCACCTGGGCTGCCAGGGCGTCGGAGAGGAAGTCCCCCTCCAGATTCATGGTGGCGATGACGTCGAACTCTTTGGCGCGGGTCAGTACCTGCTGCAGGGCGATATCGGCGATGGAGTCTTTGATAAGCAGGAGTTTCTTCCACTGGCCGTTGCCGTGGGTCGCCATCAGCCCCAGGGCGGCCTGCACCTCGTCAACGATCCTTTGGCGCTGGTTGGGCGTCATCAGGTCATAGCCCGGTTCGATCAGCCGGGCGTTCTCCTCCGGCGCCATGGTGGGGTTCTTGTCCTGGTTGGCGATGATCCAGCTCTCCCGTTCGGTGACCACCCGGTCGCGGAACTGTTCGGTAGCCACCTGGTAGCCCCACTCCTTGAAGGCCCCCTCGGTGTACTTCATGATGTTCCCCTTGTGCACCAGGGTGACCGAGCGCCGTCCCTGCTCCAGGGCATAATCGATGGCGGCCCTGACCAGGCGCTGGGACCCCTCCTTTGAAATCGGCTTGACCCCCAGGGAGACGCTGCCCGGGAAGCGGATATTGGTGACCTTCATCTCCTCCAGCAGGAATCTCTTGAGTTTTTCGCACTCGGTTGTGCCCTGCATCCACTCGATACCGGCGTAGATGTCCTCCGTGTTCTCCCGGAAAATAACCATGTCCACGTCCTGGGGTTTCTTCACCGGCGACGGCACCCCCTGGAAGTAGCGCACCGGCCGCAGGCAGACGTACAGGTCCAAAAGCTGGCGCAAAGCCACGTTCAGCGAGCGGATGCCGCCGCCGATGGGGGTGGTCAGGGGCCCCTTGATGCCCACCAGGAACTCGCGGTAGGCATCCACGGTCTCGTCCGGCAGCCAGGCCCGGTCTCCCATGCTCTCCCTGAACATGTTGAAGGACTTCTCGCCGGCAAAGACCTCCATCCAGCTGATCTTCCGTGCTCCGCCATAGGCCCTGGCAACGGCGGCGTCCAACACCCTCTTCGCCGCCCGCCAGATGTCGGGGCCGGTGCCGTCTCCCTCGATGAACGGGATGATGGGGTTGGCGGGGACCCGAAGCTTGCCGTCGCTCCCCATGCTGATCTTCTCTCCCTGCGGGACCGTGAGGTAGGTGTAGTTCATGCCACATCCTTTCTGTTGGATCTGAATCGGGTTTACCAAGCCGTGCAGCGAACAGCCTGGAGCGCCTCAAAAATGGCCTCTTCATACAGTGAATTGGGCGGCACCTGATACTGCAGTCCGGCAGCAGGGGAGCCGGAAAACCAGGCGGCGCTGTCCGGGCGGGTGCGGATCAGCGGCGACAACTCGTCAAGATGACAGACCGTGCCGCTGGCGATATGCGCGGTTTCATCGGCCAGGGTAATCTCGTTGCGAAACAGCAGGTAGCCGTAGGAAAGACCAAGCAGGTCGGCAACACCACCCATGGTGATCCCCTTCAGAATGTAGATACGGTTCAGCCCGGCCAGAAAGGAGACGTAGTCCCCCCCCGTGGAGATGATCCGCTCCAGCACCCGGCCGTCGCGCCTGATACGGGAGAGGGCGAAGGGCCCGCCGCGGTGCAGCGTGGTAGTGTCCTCCACCGCCTGCATCAGTTGCGCCAGCATGGCAAAGGAGGCGCTCCTGAAGCAGCTGCAGCGCTCCATGCTTGATCGGAAGGCGGGCAGGGCCGTGACGAACAGGGAAGGGAAACCGGCCAACGCCTCCCGGACGATTCCGCCTGCCCGGTAGCGTTGCCTGACCTGCCTGCCGTGTGTGCTTTTTCCCCCGTAGCTGTTGAAAAAATCATCGGCCAGGGAGGTGATGGTCACACGCAGGGAGCGTTCACCCGGGGAGCGGGTATGCCAATGGGCGATCAGCAGCAGGCCGCTCAGAAACAGGTAGCCCCGGTGGGTATTGGTTCCCCGCGCCTGGAGCATGTTGCGTTCGGCCCGTTTGGCTATGGCCACCTGGTGCTCGAAACGCTCCCCGCAGCTCAGGGAGCGGAACAGTTCAAGCAGGTAGTCAGCAATGGAGTGTATGGAACGCTCCATGGTGGAGAGCGACAGGTCGGAGTGCGACCCGGAATCGGCCAGGTCAACCAGTCCCGGCTTTGGGGTCAGGTAGAGTTCCAGGGCCGCTCCCCTGACCAGGGATTCAACCAGCCGCCCAACCTCTCGTTGATGCGAGGAACTCATGGCTGTTCTCCCCCCTGGTTGGCTGACACGAATGGCGGGTGAAACCGGCATTGGCTGCTCCATCCATCTGCCGGGGCGCAGTCCGGATTCATCTCCCCGCCTCCCGTATGTCCCGGTGTGCTTGATCTGTGTGCTTTCATGGATTTCCGTATGGTTTCAAGTTGTTGCTGCAAGCAAGTGTACACCCGGCGCCCAAAAACACAACCATGATTTCACGCCCCGGCAACCAGTCCCCGCTGTTCCAGTTTGGCAGCGTCGATGGAGAAGTGCGGTCGTTCGTCGACCCTGAAAACCAGTACCGGCAGTTTGTGATCCAGGATCTCCGCCGCCACCGTCAGGTAGGGGCATGACCAGATCTCCCGACTCTGGCGCTCTTCTTCTCCAGCAAAATGGCGCCTAAACCTTTCCGGACCAGGGAAGCTGAAATGCAGGATACGGTCGGGAAGTACCTCGTGGACCCGCAGGGTGAACCAGGTCGGCTCGGCCAGGTTCCACTCAAAACCGGCCAACAGGTGGCCGACACGTTCCGCGATGCCGGCAGGGCCGTACAGGTCAAGGGGATGGGGCGAGGCATGGTGATGGCGCACCAGCGTGGGGACCCCCATGATGTGGTCCATGTGGGCGTGGGTGATGAAGACGGCCCGGATCGGCTTGACTACCCAGTTTTGCCAAGTGGGCGATCTGGCCGCAGTCGAACAAAAGGGCACTCCCCAGGGGGCGGATGCGCAGAAACAGCAGCGGGTCGTCCAGCAGGCCGCCAAAGAAGGCCGGCTCGCAGTAGCGGAAGGGAAGCCTCCGTTTTCCCCGTGGCGCGGTCACAGTGCTCTCCCGCTGGAGTGGCACCATCCCGGCGCGGCCGGTCCGGCGCCGGCACTGATCTGTAAATCCGCCTGAAGGGTGGGAAACATGGGCGCCTCACGCAGAGAGAAGGTTCCATAGTGGTACCACGATTCGTATCGCTTTGCCATGGCCCGTGACAACCGCAGGTCACCTATTCCGGGTCAGCCCACGGAAAACCTCGCCCCATTCAGGGTGCTGGTTGATGTGCCGCCAGGGGAATTTTTTTGCTGTTGAGTAAGCCTTGCATCTGAGGTATTGTTTGCAAAAAATTGCACAGTCTGTTTTGGGGCGAGGGAGGTCCTGTCCACGCGCCCTTTTACACACAAGGAGCACAACCATGGCCAGTCTCAACAAAGTAATGCTGATCGGAAATCTGGGCAGGGACCCGGAGGTGCGCTACACCGCATCCGGTCAGGCCGTTGCCAGCTTCAACCTGGCGACCACCGAAAAATTCAAGAACAGGAACGGGGAATGGGAGGAGCGCACTGAATGGCACCGGGTGACCCTCTGGGCCCGTCTGGCCGAGATCGCCGGGGAGTACCTCTCCAAGGGCAAAACCGTCTACATCGAGGGACGCCTACAGACCAGGGAATACGAGAAGGACGGTATCAAGCGCTATACCACCGAGATCGTGGGAGAAAAGATGCAGATGCTCTCCCCCAAGGGTGAGCGCCGCAGCAGTGGTGATTCCTACTCCCCCGCACCGGCGGGCACCAGTGGCGGCGGCTATGAACCGCCCCCCTTCCAGGATGACGACATTCCGTTCTGACGACTACCCCTTTTGTTTTGCCAAAAATACAAGCCGTAAAACCTCATGGTTTTGCGGCTTGTGCCGTTTCAGGACGAGAAAAAGGGCATCCGATATCAAATGTCACCTCCGAACCGCGTTCGGCATGGCCAGCCTGAGTGCCATGACAAGAACTGGCCGGCAACCGGGGAATGGCTCGGACCGGCACAACCCCTGCCGCGCCGTTGATTTCAAAGACTTGCATCTTAATGAAAAACGCGTCTTGACAGTGTCCGACCCTTTTGATTACGCTGGCTATACAGAGCCAGGAGAGCGCAGAAAAACGTTACACCCAAGCCATCCGCGAGGATGGGGCGCAACGCCTCAGGATCTTACGAAAACAGCCGGGTTGCCGAACCACTTCCAGGTGATTGATCGGCAGCCTGTTTCGTGTCCACCTATCAGGCGACAGCAACGATGCCGGCATGCTGTCATCTTCCCCATGATCACCGGTCAGGCGAGGTTACGGCCATGAGTGACTCCCACGAACAAAAAGTCGATATGAGCAAGTATTTCAACCGCAGACAGAGGGTCTACCTGATCAACGCATCGGAGAACCGTGACCATGATCTGTATGAATCCCTGAGCGGGACCATCGTGGGGCGCGGCGGAGATTCCGTTGCGGTGCAGCTTACCTACCCCCGCGACTGCGCGCACCCTGTCGGCGAATCACTGAACCATGCCTACAAGCTGACCACCGAGGTGATGGGCAACGGTATCCAGGTGATCGCCGATCTACTCAGGGTTGAGGAGGGCTCTATCCTTCATCTCAGGCTGCGCAGCAATCTGGAGATGTACCAGCGTCGCCAGGCACCCCGCATCGATGCCAGCATTCACCTGTCCCAGTTCCAGGGAAACAACTCACTGGACGCATTTCGCCGCGAGTTCGACCGGATCAGCGGACTGATGAAGAACCGGGAGCTTCCTCCCGGCATCAGGATGCAGGAGACAACGATCAATCTCGGCGTGGGCGGCATCCGCATCGCGTCAGAAAGCGGGACAAGCCCTTCGCCGCTCTCCCTGTTCCTCCTCGGCCTAGACGAGGGGCAACTGCCGGTATGCGCCCTGGGTGACCTGGTGTGGAATCGGCTGGAGAGCGGCGCACGGGTGTGCGGCTACCGCTTTATCCAGATCAGCAAGACTGACCAGGAGCGGATCAACGACTACATCCTGTCGCTGCGCAAGAAACAGAAGATTTTCACCCCCCTGCCCAGGGCCAACTGGGAGTTGATGGAGCGAATGGTGTATGACGGGGCGCTCTGGCAGCGCTGATCTCAGCGGATGCTTCGTCGCCAGAAAGGCAGCAAGGCGAATCCTGCCGCGTTTCCCTGTTTGACGGCATTGATATCGGGCCAAAGCCCCCTTTGCAGAGAAGAGAAATATTCTGCTGGCGCCAACCTCGCCCCCCCGCTCTTCAAAGGAGGAGAGCCTGGCTGTTCAGCCCGTTATCGAATTGAACAGAGCTGGGAAAACATGTAGACTCGTTCCCGTCCGCACATGGCGCCCGTCCGGGTTGCAGCGTTTTTTCGGATCGGCCCCACTGGATGCGAACCAAGACCAAACCCCGGGAAAGCAACCACCATCAAAGATCTTTCCAGACTCATCCCCCATATCCGCTCGCTCGGCCGGCGCTACACCGGCGGAGCACTGCTCCTCCTGGCAACCAATGCCCTGGCCCTGCTGATCCCCTGGTATATGAAGCTGGCTGTGGAGGCGCTGCAGCGTCCGGCCAGCGCCCGTCTTTCCGCCACTACCTGCGCCCTGCTCATCGTTGCCCTGGCCGTGGCGCACTGCGTCACCCGCATCTACTCTCGGACCCTGATTCTCAACGCGGCCCGCATCATCGAATACCGTATCCGCGAAGAGCTCTTCCAACGCCTGCTGCTGCTGGACCTCCCCTTCTTCTCCGGCAGCAGGACCGGCGACATCATCTCCCGCTTTGCCAACGACCTGACCAACGTGCGCATGCTAACAGGCTTCGGCGCCATGAGCGCCATGAATACCCTGATCCTCTATGGCGCCGCAGTGACGATGATGTGGCGCATCCACCCCTGGTTGACCCTCTGCGCCGTCGTACCCTTTCCCCTGATGGTGCTCTTGGTTAAGAAGGTCAGCCAGCACATGTTCAGGCGTTCCCTGGCTGCCCAGGAGGAGCTGGCCAGACTGTCCAGCCTGGCCGAAGAATCGATCTCCGCAATTCGGCTGGTCAAGTCCTACTGCCGTGAGGAGCATTTCCAGGCCCTGTTCCAGGAGATCGCCGGTAGATACCTGGAGCACAATCTGGTCATGGGGCGCCTGCGCGGCCTGATCATCCCGGTGATGGCGGTTGCCACCGGCGCCGGAACCCTGATCGTCCTATTTCTGGGAGGGCGCCTGGTGATAGCCGGGACAATTACCCTGGGGGATTTCGTCGCCTTCAGCGGCTATCTGACCATGCTGGTCTGGCCTACGGCCATCATGGGCTGGATCCTGACCATGATGCAGCGGGGGGCCTCATCCATGTCGCGACTGAATGCCATACTGACCGCCGAACCGGCGGTTGCGGATGCGGCGGATGCGGTTTCCCAGGAGGGGGTGCGTCAGGGGATCGAGTTGCGCGGGCTCACCTTCGGCTATGACAACGGCAAACTACTGGACGACATCTCCTGCCATATCGCCGCGGGCGAGCGGATCGGCATCACCGGCGAGGTTGGCTGCGGCAAGTCGTCCCTGCTGCGGCTGATCCCGCGCCTGCTGCCGGTGGATGACGGCATGATCCTCATCGATGGAAAGGATATCAACCATATCACCCTGGCCAGCCTGCGTTCCCTGATCGGCTACGTGCCCCAGGAGGCTTTCCTCTTCTCCCGCAGCATCCGGGAGAACATCGCCTATGGAGTGGAAGACCAGTGGGTCGATGTAAGCAATGCCGCCCGCCGGGCCGGCTTCACGGATGACGTGAACAGCTTCCGTGACGGCCTGGAGACGTTGGTGGGGGAAAAAGGGGTATCACTCTCCGGCGGTCAGAAACAGCGGCTCTCCATTGCCAGGGCGCTGCTGCCGGGGCCGCGAATCCTGCTGTTGGACGACCCGCTCTCGGCGGTGGATGCCGGGCGCGAGGAGGAGGTCCTGAATGAGCTGCGCGGCTTCTACGGCGACCGCACCGTGCTGATCGTCTCCCACCGCCTGTCGGTATTCAGGGACTGCCACCGGATTCTGGTTCTGAAGGATGGACGGATCGCCGAGCAGGGGAGTCCCGCCGAGCTGCTGGCGCTTGACGGCCTGTACGCCGGGATGCAGCGCATGCAGCGATTGCGGGACGAGCTGCTGTAGCCTGACAGACACCAGACCACCTTCTGGTGGTCTTTCTGGCGAAAAAAGGGTACACATAGCCATGGTACAACGGACAGGAAAGGAAGAGAGATGACCGAGGCGGTCACGTTCTGGCTGGACAACAAGATTTCATCGGGAGTGAAGGTGGCCGAAATCGGCCAGCAACTGCTGGTTTCATACCGGGACAGGTTTTACGTGGTCGAGGGAGGCGCCGCCAGGATGAAGGGGAGCAGGCCGCTGCACTACTCCAAATCGTCCCTGCCGACGGTCTGGAAGAAGGCCATGCGGGGGATACAGCCGCCGACTCCCGCGCTCCCCCCCGAGGAGGACGCCTGCCTGCCCCGAACCACAGTTACCAGAAGGGAGCGCACACACATGGAAAAACCAGCCACGATCCAGGCGACGCAACCAGAAACAGCGCCAGCAGAGGCACAAGCCCGGCAAACGCTGGCCACGCAGCCAGCCGCGGCAAAGAAGACCAGGCCAAGGTCAGCCATCCCGAAAAGCGCCGCCAAACCGGACGCCCAGAGCATGGTTGTCGCCGCCTGTCCCTACTGCAACCACAAAAACCAGCTGCCACTGGAGAAGGGGAAGAACGGCAAGCCGTTCTTCACGGCCTGTACCAGGTGCGAGCGGGATTTTGCCGTGCGCTTCGTAGCGGTCACGGCCTACCAGGCCCAGGTGGCAGCCTTCACATAGCTCAGAGTGAAGAGCGGGAGAGAATCAGAGACATGAAACAGCTAACCCTTGACGGCATCACCCTGGCCCTGGCCGGGCCGGTGGAACTGGATCTGAAATGGGTCGGCCAGGAGGAGCTGCTGCAGCAGCTCCTGGCGGCCTGGATGGTGATCGACGATCGTGACATCCCCTTCAACCCGCGCCTGGTGGGCAAGCCGGGGGTGGGCAAGACCACCCTGGCCTATGCCGCTGCCAAACGGCTGAAGAGGCCCGTGTACCTGTTCCAGGCCACCATGGATACACGGCCCGAGGACCTGATCGTCACACCGGTGATCGGGCCGGATGGCAAAATCCAGTACGCGGCCTCATCGCTGGTGTCGGCCATGCTCACCGGCGGGGTGCTGATCCTGGACGAGGGAAACCGCATGAGCGAGAAAGCATGAGCCTCCCTGGCGCCCCTTTTGGATGACCGCCGCTATGTGGAGTCCATCGTGACCGGTCTGCGCATCCCGGCACAACGTGAGTTCCGCATCGTGGTCACCATGAACGAGGACTCCTCCACCTTCGAGATCCCGGAGTACATCCACTCCCGGCTGCAGCCCCAGATCTACATCGACTTCCCCGAGGCGGACGAGGAACTGGTGATCCTGAAGGAGAACCTCCCCTTTGCCGACAACGCCATTCTCGGCTATGTGGTGCAGTTCCTGCAGCGCGCCCACGGTGCGGATGAGCTCTACTCGGTCAGGGACGGCATCAACATCGCTCGCTACGCCCTGAAGGTCTCCGCCACGAGCGGCACTCCAGCCCAGGAGCTTTTGCAACTCTCCGTGGAACGCATCCTGGGGAGCGAAGCGCTGACCTACCTTCCCTGACCATGCCTCGGCGTCTCTACCTGGAACGCTTCGGTCCCGTTCACGCCCTGCCGGTGTTGCACTACCGCATGGAGTTCGCGCACCTGGTGCGCATGGCCTTCGAGCAGGTCAGACCCCAGGCGGTGGCGGTGGAACTGCCCCCCACCCTGGAAGAGCCTTTCCTGCGGGGAGTACGGCGCCTGCCGCAGGTTTCGGTGATCAGCTACCGGATCGACCCGAAGATAGGCAAGGCACAGGGAGAAACTGCCTACCTGCTGCTGGAGCCTGCTGACCCGCTGGTGGAGGCGGGCCGGATGGCACTGGAGCGGGATATTCCGCTGCACTTCATCGATGTGGATACGGACGTCTACCCCCGCCACCAGGAGCGGCTCCCCGATTCCTACAGCATCTGCCGCATCGGCCTCAAGACCTACTATCGTGAATATCTGAAGGTTTCAGCCGAGTTCCCCCACTGCAAAGAAGACCTGCGCCGGGAACAGGGGATGGCCTTCCGCCTGAAGCAACTGGCCGAACGGTACGAACGAATCCTCCTCATCTGCGGCATGGCCCATCTTGAACGGATCCGGCAACTCTTCTCCACACCCTTGGCAGCGCCCCTGGAGCGCATCCGGCGGGAGGGGGTCAGTCTCTGGAACCTGCATCCCGATTCCTGCCGGGAGATCTTGGCGGAATTCCCCTTCCTCTCGGCGGTCTACGAACAGCGCCGCGGACCACTCCCCGAGGAGCCGCGGGAGAGCGGCTCCGGGCTGCGCAAACGCTTCCATGCCCTGGAGCTGATCAACGGCGGCAGGCAGGAGCTTTCCGAAGAACAGCTCCTGGGCAACGCCATCCAGCGCAGCGCCCGCCACCTGGGACAGAAGGGGCTGTTTCCGGACCGGCAGCGCATCATCTACCAGCTCTTCTGCGAGGCTGGCCGCCACTATCGCCAGGAAACCGGCGAAAGCGTCTCCCTCTGGCAGAAGCGGGCCTTCTTCCGCTTTGCGCGCAATCAGGCCCTGGCCGGTGGCCAGTTGATGCCGGACCTGTTCCAGATCCTGGCAGCCGGGCGCGGTTGCGTTGATGACAACTTCGCCCATGCACTCTGCCGCCTGGCCACCCACTACCCCTGGCAGTCAGAAACCAGTGACCTGGCCACCATCCGCATCTCTCCCGAGGATTTGTGGGGCGATGTGCGCCGGATCCGCTTCCGTCCACGTCAGAAACGGCGCAAGGGGCTCTCGTCGTTCGGCTTTCTCAAGCGCAAACGGGAGCGCCGGCCCGGCGAATGGCTGGAAGGGTTCGACGATCCGTCCATCTGCTCCTACCCGCCGGAAGATCTGGCCCTGGAGGAGTACGGCCGTTTCCTCAAGCACAAGGGGTGCCTGCAGCTCTCCCAGGAGCAGAGCCGCAGCGAAAAATTCAGCACCTCGCTTCTGGACGGCATCGACCTGCGGGAAACCATGCGCAACCTGCACGAGGGGGGTATCTACGTCAGGGAACAGCGACGGATCAGGGGCGGGGTCGGCTCCCTGGTGGTGATCTTCAACGAGGACCGCCATGGCAAGGGCTACCCCTATCGCATGACCTGGCTGGGGGAGCACGAGCAGGAATCTGACATGGCCTTCTATGCCACCGACCCGACGGAGAACGTGGTCGGCCCGGGCATCTGCCGCTGCGAATACGGCGGCTTCATGCTCTCCTATCCGCCACGGCGCATGCTGGATGTGTGGCATGATCCGGAGTATTGCACAGCCACTACCCGTGCGGAACTGCTGCTGATGGCGGCACTGGACTACTCCCTGGAGCGCCATGTGATCTACGTGGCGGCCCGGCCTCCTCGCAGCATCTTCAGGCAACTGGCGGCCCGCATGGACCGCACCATCGTCTTCATCCCGCTGGGCTCTCTATCGCCCCTCAAGCTGAAACAGATACGCATCATGCATATCCTGGCCGGCAGGGACAAACGGCCCATTGCCCGGGAGTACATCTGGTGACCTACCGACCAGGCACCGTTACTTCGGGAATGCATCAAAATCCGGCGTTTAGCCGTTGAAAAGCTTTACAGTGGCGGTATACAAGACTGTTACACGATATCAGGAGGGGAATATGAAACAGATACTGTGCGCAGCACTAATTGCAACCGTGCTGGCGACACCGGCGTTAGGGGCAAAGCTGTACCTGAAGGATGGCGGAGTGATCCAGGCCAAGCGGGTCTGGCGTTCCGACGGCAAGGTGTATGTGCTGGCGACCCGCGACACCCTGACCAGCTTCGAGCCGTACGAGGTCAACCTGAAGCGGACCTTCCCCAAAACCAAACGGCACAAGGCCAGGATCACGCGCAAGAGAGTCGGCGCAGTTCGGCCGGCAGTGGCCGCTGCCTCCTCGGTGGGAGAGACCGCGGCGACCCCCAAGCCAGAGGAAAAGAAGCGCTCGTTCAGGCTTCCCAGGATGCCGGAGAAATCACCAGAAAGCCTGGTGCCGTCAACGGGCGGCGGCGGGGCGATCAGGCAGCACAAGAAGGAAATGGCGGAACGCCTGGGGGAATAGGCCGCCTAGTTCCGCCCAAGCCAGCGAGCCACATCCTTGGCATGATAGGTGATGATGATATCGGCGCCGGCGCGCTTGAAGCCGAGCATGGTCTCCAGCACAACCCGCTCCTCGTCGATCCATCCGTTTGCCGCAGCGGCCTTGACCATGCTGTATTCGCCCGACACGTTGTAGACCGCCAGCGGCAGGTTGCAGCTGTTGCGTAGGTCGCGCAGGATATCCAGATAGGGGAGTCCGGGCTTGACCATGATGATGTCGGCTCCCTCGTCGATGTCGGCGGAAGCCTCGCGCAAAGCCTCCCTGCGGTTGGCAGGATCCATCTGGTAGCTGCGGCGGTCGCCGAACTGGGGTGTTGACTCGGCAGCCTCGCGGAAGGGTCCGTAGTACCCGGAGGCATATTTGACCGCATAGCTCATGACCGGAACCGAGCTAAAGCCGCTATTGTCCAGTGCTTCGCGTATTGCCGCCACACGGCCGTCCATCATGTCCGACGGCGCCACCATGTCGGCCCCGGCCCTGACATGGGAGAGCGCCTCCTTCGCCAGCAGTTCCAGGGTCGCGTCATTGTCCACGTCGCCATCCTCGATCACGCCGCAATGACCGTGATCGGTGTATTCGCAGAGACAGACATCGGTGATGACCGTCAGACCAGGCACTTCACGCTTGATGGCGCGAATCGTTTCCTGGATGATGCCGCTGTCCGAATAGGCGTCGCTCCCCACCCCATCCTTACTCTCTGGAATACCGAACAACAGCACGGCCGGGATACCCAGTCCCTGCACCTCCCTGCACTCCTCCACCAGATGCTCGATGGACTGCTGGTAGATGCCCGGCATGGAGGAGATCTCCTTCATGATGCCGCTGCCGAAGGCTGAAAACAGCGGGTAAACCAGATCATCGACCGACAGGCTGGTCTCGCGGACCATCCGCCGCATGGTTTCATTTCCCCTAATCCTGCGCGCCCTGAAGTACGACTCCCTCATCACTTACCCCTCCATTCCAGCCATGTTCGTCACTGGCGAAAACAGTACTGCAAACAAATGCCAAAAGGCAAGCTTTCATGGCGAGCCATAGCACTGTCACGAAAAAAGAAACCTGAAAACTTGTGCTTGAAAACTGAAGTGTTATGCTTGACCCATACCACGATCCAGAAGCGGCGCCGGGGACTTTTGTATTGCATGAAGACAAAAGAGTGTGCTAAGAATTTTAAGATGGAGATTGCTTAATCGTAGTACAAACCCAAAAGAAGGTTCAACAACATGAAAAAGACAGCAAGAATCTCGTTGCTGGTGGCAGGCTCCCTGATAGCTCTGGCAACAGCCGCATCCGCCGAAAATAGAGAAGGCGCATTCTCGCTCTCACCCGTAATCGGTGGAATCACGTTCGGAGGCGGTCAGCACCTGGAGACCGCGCCGGTCTACGGCATCCGTGCCGGGTACAACTTCACCAAGGCGTTGGGCATCGAGGCCCTGTTCGACTACTCCAACACCGAGCCGACCAGTAACGGCAGCAAGCTCACCAATGGCAAAAACACCGACTACTACCGCATGGGCGGCGAGCTGCTCTACCACTTCTTCCCCGACAACAAATTCGTCCCCTACTTCGCCGCCGGCTATGCCGCCCATACCTTCAAGGGGGCCGTTCCGGCCGGAGAGAGCTCAGATGTCAAAGGCGTGGGCGACTACGGCTTGGGCGCCAAGTATTTCCTGAACGACAAGGTCGCCCTGCGCGGCGATGTGCGCCACCTGATCTATCGCCAGGCAAGCGAGACCCAGCACGCGGTTGAATACACCATGGGCCTCCACTTTCCCTTTGGCGGAAAGACGGAAGCCGCTCCCGTGGCTGAACCGGCGCCCGAACCGGTGGTGGCACCGGTTGCCCCATCTGACAGCGATGGCGACGGCGTGTTCGATACCGCTGACAACTGTCCCGGAACTCCCCAGGGCGTGAAGGTCGACGCAAAGGGCTGCCCCCTGGATTCCGACAGGGACGGCGTCTATGACTATCAGGATAACTGCCCCGGAACGCCGGAAGGCGTGAAGGTCGACACCAAAGGTTGTCCGCTGGATTCCGACAAAGACGGCGTCTATGACTCCTATGACAAGTGCCCCGGCACCCCGGAAGGCACCACCGTGGACAAGACCGGTTGCCCGGTCAAGCTCTGCAGCCCCACGGTTCTCAACATCGAATTCGACACCAACAAGTCCAACATCAAGCCACAGTACAATGACGAGCTGAAAAGGGTTGCCGACTTCCTGGCCGAATTCCCCACCGCCAAGGGAGCCATCGAAGGCCACACCGACAACGTGGGCGGCAAGGCATACAACATGAAGCTCTCCCAGCGCCGCGCCAACAGCGTACGCAGCTATCTCATCAAGACCTTCAATGTCGCTCCGGAACGCATCAGCGCCAAGGGCCATGGCCTCACCAAACCGGTAGCCAGCAACAAGACCGCCGACGGCAGGAAGCAGAACCGCCGCATCGAGGCAAACTTCACCTGCAACGGCAAATAACGGCCGGCTGAAGCATTCCTCTCGCACAAACGCCCCTCCGGAATCGATCCGGAGGGGCGTTTGTGCATTTCACCGGGCCAGGAAGATTCTATTCTTCGTTGGACCCGTTGCCGAACAAGTTCAAATTTTCCAACTTGCGCAGAGGCTGGTTGCTGAACACCTGTTTCTCCCTGCGGGGAACGGGCCGCTGCACCGCCGGCGGGGGAAGCTCTTCCAGCGGTACCACCTGGCAACCCTCCTCGCGGGCGCAGACAGGTTCCTCCTCCCCGTCCAGACCGTTCACCTTGAAGAAATAGCGGTCGTACAGCCGGTGATGGGCGGTCCAGCGGGAACTGCTGGCGGTCTCCTTGGCGATATGGGTGCGGATTCCGTTGATCTTGGAATCCATATCATCCAGGTAGTTCAGGATGGTGGCTTCAACGGTCTTGGGGCGCTTGGGTGAGCCGAATTCATACTGGCCATGATGTGAGAGCAGCATATGTTTCAGCAAGAGCGACAGTTCCCGTGGAAAACCATCCACCTGACGGATTTTGTCTTCCACCAGTTCCACGCCGATGGTGATATGCCCCAGCAACTTGCCGGCATCGGTATAGTCGAAGGCACGCTCGTAACTCATCTCCTGGATCTTGCCAACATCGTGCAGCAGGGCACCCACCACCAGCAGGTCCTCGTTGATCCCCTCGTACAACGGTACGATGGCCCTGATCAGCCTGACCAGCGCCAGTGAATGCTCCAGCAACCCTCCCAGGTAGACATGGTGCATCCCCTTGGCTGCCGGGGCTTTGCAGTACTGATCCATCAGCGGCTCGTCGGCCAGAAATGCCTCCATCAGCCCCTTCAGGTGGGAATTGTCAAGAGCGCCGACCACGTCGCGCAGTTCCTGGCGCATCTCTCCGATGCTGCGGGGCGATTCGGGCAGGAAGTCGGCCAGGTTGACCTCCTCATCCGGGACCCTACTGATCTCGGCCACCACGACCTGCATTTTGTTCATATAGACCGAGGCTTTGCCACGCACCCTGACAAAGTCATTCTTGTCGAAGAGCTTGTCCAGAACGTCCGTGTTGTCCCACAGTTTGGCGTCCACCTCACCGCTCTTGTCCATGAACCGCAGATTCATATACGGTTTGCCGTTCTTGGCCATGGCCATGATCTTTTCCTTGACCAGAAAGACTCCCTTGACCGGATCCCGGTCCTTTATATCCGCAACATACTGTCGTGTCACCTGATGCTCCTTATACATGGATTCGGCAGCTGGAAGACCCCAGCTGCCGGATGAAAGTTACTCTCTGCCCATCATCTTTTCACGCCCGACCATCCAGACTGGCCGCGATGGTATCGGCGATCCTGACGCCGTCAATGGCCGAACTCATGATTCCGCCGGCGTAACCGGCTCCTTCGCCGGCCGGATAGAGCCTGCCGATACCGATGGATTCGAAGCGTTCGTCCCGCACTATCCGTACCGGTGCGGAAGTGCGCGATTCGATGCCGACCAGGACAGCCTCGGCGCAGATGAAGCCGCGCATGCGCCGGTTGAAGTCGACAAGACCCTCCCGCAACGTGGAGATCACAAGGGGGGGCAGGACCTGGTCCAGTTCGGACTCGACGATGCCGGGGCGATAGCTGCTGGAGAGCGCCCTTTGGCCGGGGAGCCCCATAAACGAAAGCACCCCCTGGGCCGGGGCGCGAAAGCCGCCCCCCCCAGCGCTGAAGGCCTTGCGCTCCCAGTGACGCTGGAAATGGATGCCCGCCAGCGGCCCCGGGCCGCCGAAATCGTCCGGGGTCACATTGACCACCAGCGCGCTATTGGCAAAGGGAGAATTGCGCAGTTGACCGCTCATGCCATTGGTGACCACTCCCCCCTGCTCCGAAGCCCCCGCCACCACCACGCCGCCGGGACACATGCAGAAGGAATAGGCGCTGCGACCACTGCCGCGGTTGTTCCAGGCCAGGGCGTAGTCGGCCGGGGGCAGATTCGGGTGGCGCGTGCCGCCGTACTGGATAGCATCGATCAGTGCCTGGGGGTGCTCCACGCGCAGCCCCATGGCGAAGGCCTTGCGCTCCATCGGCACCCCGCGGCGATGCAGCAGTTCATAGGTATCCCGGGCGCTGTGGCCGGTGGCCAGGATCAGCCGGTCGCATGCCAGCTCCTCGCAGTCGTTGACCACGATGGCACGGCAGCGGCCATCGCGCACGATCAGGTCACTGAGGCGGCTGCCGAAACAGACCCTAGTCCCCCGCTCCAGCAGATGGGCGCGCAGGTTGGCAACCACATGGCGCAGGCGGTCGGTGCCGATGTGCGGCTTGGCCAGGTAGCGGACCTCGGGCTGGGCGCCGAAATCCACCAGCCGCTCCAGAACCCAGGGCACCAGCGCATCCCGGGAACGGCTCGTCAGCTTGCCATCGGAAAAGGTTCCCGCCCCCCCTTCGCCGAACTGCACATTGCTCTCTGGGTTGAGTATCCCGTTTCTCCAGAACTGCTGTACGTCCCGCGCCCGCTGCTCCACCGGCTGCCCCCGCTCAATGAGCGTGGCGTTCAACCCGTACTCGGTTAGACGCAATGCGGCGAACAGACCGGCCGGACCGCTGCCCACTATGACGATCCTCTCACTGCTGCGCAGTGAGGGAAACCGGGCAGGCTCCACTTCCGGCACCCACTCCAGCCCATGGGGCGCCGTGGCGTCGGCGATGCGTGAACGCAAGGAGCGCTCATCGGCAACCATGAACGAAATGGTGTACACCAGTTTTACCCGCGGCTTCTTGCGGGCATCGATCCCCTTGCGGACGATACGCAAATCCCGCAACAACGCGGGGGGCAACCCCAGTTGGCCGGCCACCAGCAGGGGAAGGCAGTTTTCATCATCCTGGGGAGATATGCTGAGATTACGAAAGATAAACGGCATTGGTCAGTCCGGCTGGCGTGCATCCCTCTTCAGGAGCTGTTCCACGAGGATGACGATATCCTGGGGAGCCATCGATTTGGGGATATGCACCCTGGCCCCCATCTCGGGGGGTTCATGTTCATGGGGCTCTTCCTTGAACATGGAGGTGAGCATGGCAATCACCGGCGAGGAATCACCCGCCAGCCGGCTGATCTCCATGCAGGTCGATACCCCGCCCATGCGGGGCATGACCAGATCGGACAGGACTGCGTCGGGCGATTGTTCAAGAAACGTCCTCACCCCTTCCCTGCCGTCATTGGCCGTAAGTACCGTGAAGCCTCTCTCTGAGAAGGCATCGCCAAGCAGCTTGAGGAAAAAGGGCTCATCGTCGATGATCAGTATTTTTTTGCGCGTTTCGTTCATGGCATTTCCGTCGGCGGAAATGGGACGATACTACAACAGCTGCGAGGGAAAAGAAACGATTGAATGACGCCCTGAAGACGGCTACTCCCCTTTCGGCGCAAAACCGCCATCAGGGACAACGGAGAGCACCGAGGGCAGGGATACGCGGAAGGGTGGGAAAGCGGCCAGATGAGGAAAACCACGGGAAAGGGGAATCAGCTTGAACGAAGCGCCTCCTCCCTGCATACCGGAAATTCCAGCCGGACAACGGTCCCCTCCCGACTGGAGCGCTCAACCCTGACGCTCCCGCCGCACAGGCGGGCGATGCGCTTGACCACCGGCAGTCCAACGCCGGTACCGCGGGGCTTGGTGGTAAAAAACGGGTCGAAGATCCTGGGCAGGGCATGCTCAGGTATGCCCTTGCCGCTATCCTCAACCCTGACCACAACCATATCCTCTTCCACGGCGATGCCAACTCCCAGGCGCCCGCCACCGGGCATCTCGTCCAGGGCGTTCAGGAACAGGTTGGTGAATACTTGCTCCAGTTCGGCCGCATCCGCCTTGATGGGGGGTGGAGTCAGCTCATAGCGTCGCTCCAGACGGATTTTTCCGGTCTCGATCTGCGGGGCGAAGACCTCCAGGGCGGTATCGATGACCCGATCGATGCGCACATCCGACGTAACGTTACGCGAACGCGAGGACATATTCAGCAGCTTGCGGATGATGGCATCGATTCTCTCAATCTCCTTGATGATCTTGCCCAAGTATTCTTCCTGATCCGGGTCGATGCTGTTCTGGCGCATGAGCTGGGTGAAGAGCGATATGGAATTGAGCGGGTTGCGGATATCGTGGGCCATACCGGCGGCCAGGTACCCCATGGCGGCCAGCTTTTCAGTCTGGGCAATCTCGGAATGAGCCTTCTGCAGCGACTCGGTCTTTTCCCTGATCAGCTGGTGGAAGTCCTGCTGGCAGGTTTCCAGCTGGAGCAGCAGCAGCTCCTGTTCGAGTTGGAGCCTCCTGTTGCCCAATTCCAGCTCACGGATACGCAGTAATGAGTCCAGGCGCCCAATAAGATCAGCGCTGGTGATCGGCTTGGAGAACCACTCCACGCTCAACTCCCCTGCCAGCTGGGCCGCTCTCTTCAGCTGGCATCGGGGGGAGGAAACGATCAGGTAGGTGGAGGGGAAACGAGATCCGATCTCCCCCAGAACCGTGCACAACTCGGCGTCGACGGCCTGGCAATCGATCAGGGCAAGCTCAGCCCTGCTATCGCCGATCAGCCCGATCCCCTCAGTGACGGATCCGGCGACGTACACGCGATAGCGCTGGCGCGAGAGGATCGCTGCAATCCTCTCGCCAGCAGTGCCATCGCCATCAATGACAACGATGGCTGCTTTGGTTTCGGGAGACATGATCTGGTCCATGGGGAGCCATGGCCGCTCAGTACGGCGCATGGTCGGGCTAGCTGGATTCCGCCGGCAGGCGGATACTGAGCACAGGATGGGGAGAACTGCGTACGACACGTGCTGCGGTACTGCCGAAAATGATACGGTCAAGGCCGGTACGGCCGTGGGTGCCGACAACGATCAGGGAGGCGTCGATTTCCTGTGCCTTGCGGATGATCTCTTCGTAGGGAATGCCGGTAACGACACTGGTCTCGAAATTTTTGTAATCGCTCAATTTTTCCCGGCAGAATGTCTCCATCATCTCGGCCGCGCCCGCCTCGATCTCCTTTTCAAGTTGCTCGAAGGAGATGTGCGGCACATAGAAACCGCGCAGGTCGATCGGCTCGTTGATCACGTGCATGACCGTAAGCCGGGCATTGAACTGCCTAGCAAGCATCAGGGCGCAGTCAAAGGCATAGGTGGAATTCTCCGAAAAATCGATGGCGATCAAGATCCGTTCGAACGGTTTCATCATGCACCTCCTTGTGAAAACAATCAGCCCTTCTTGAAAACCTTGGCGATGATTCTTTTAAGCTCATCGATCTTGACCGGCTTGTTAATGTATTCAAAGGCGCCCAGATTCATGGCCTCGATATAGGATTCAACCTCGCCGTAAGCGGTGATCATGATGACATTGCTGGCAGGACGGATCTTGTTCAGTTCGCGCAGAAATGCCATGCCGTTCATCTCCGGCATGTTGATATCGGTGATGACCAGTTCCACGTCCCTGGCGCGCAGATAGGTAAGCGCCTCCTGGCCGTTGCCAGCTGATGCCACTTCGTACCCCTCCCGGGTAAGAATCTTCGACAAGGCAATACGGGCGTTTTCCTCATCATCAACGACCAGTATGCGTTTCTTCTGTTCTGCCACGACGCACTCCCCCACATTAGACTATGGATACGAGTCTAGCACCTGGCCGGCAGCTGTCAAGACCACCCGCCAATTTTTACAGATCTTAACACGTATGATTTTACTGCCTATTTTTGATAAACCGGGGCATGAGAGCGGAGAGGGGGCACAGGGGAACTTCAGGGGGGCGGCGAGCACATCGCTTTACGCCCCGCCATGGAGAGCAGCTGATGCCTACTGCTGCCTGATGCCGTTGGCGTCCAGCAGCACGTATACCGGGGCACCGTTCGCGCCCAGGGAACCGAGTGATCTGCCGTTCAACTCAACGACCGCGCTGCCGGCGTTGGACAGCTCCAGGGCAATGGTCCGGTCGGCTTTCCACTCAAAGGTATCGCCACTGGTCAGCTCGTAGTGCTGGGATGTGGTGCCGTCCATGGTAACGGCCAGGGAAGCGTTATGAATGACCCTCAGGCGCACCACTACGCCCCGGGAGACTTCAGCCGCCGCATCGGGGTGAGCACCCTTCTCTGCCTGAGCCTCGTCATGACTCTGGGGTTGTTCGGCTTCGACCACCGGTTCTGCCTCCTCGGTAAGCGCAACGGTTGCCGAACTGGAGAGCGCCGGCTGGATCGCCGCCACGGGAACGGCAGTCGGCAGAGGCAGGGGACGAGGAAGATGACGCCGGGGAAGAGGGGAATGGTCGAGGAGGACCGAAGTGACGATCATCATCAGCAGCAGAACGGCCGGCAGAAACAGCTTCTTCCAGGGAAAGGAACGTCTCACGCTCCTGAACGACCGTTTTTTCTCCGGCCGGCCGTCGCCGCCCTCTCCTGGCGGCACATGCTGCCGCTCGCACAAACGGATCATGTCGTCCGGACTGAGGCCCAGATAGTCGGAATAGATGCGCAAAAAACCTTTCAGATATGCCGGGTTGGCAAACTCGGTGAAGCGGTCCTGTTCCAGCGCCCTGAGATGATGCTCGGCAATCTTGGTCGCTCCCGCAGCGTCCTGGATGGAAGCGCCGCGGAATTCGCGGCATCTCCTGAGGATCGTTCCGGGTGTACTTGCACCGTGATCGGCGTTGTTGGTCTCTCTGTCGGACACGCAAGCCTCACTTACTTCAGCAGTTCCAGGTACCCCATGGCCGAACGCCCCAACTCAGTGTTCGGCTTGATACGGATGACTTCACGGAAGGCGTTTCGTGCCGCGGGAATATTCTGCACTTTCAGATAGGCCAGCCCCAGGTGGTAGTGGGCATCTCCATAGTCCTGGTAGATATCTATCACCCGCTGATATTCGGCAATGGCCTGCTCGGGGCGATCCATGGCGAAATAGACCCGTCCCAGGGAAAGGCGGGCCTCAAGCCTGCGGGGATTGCCGCGCAGAATGGCGTTCAATTCAGCCAGGGAGCGGGGATAATCACCCTTGCCCAGATAGGCCAGTGCCAAGTTTATGGCCGCGTTTTCGGTGAATTCGAAAAAGAGATCATCCTTGACGATCTTGAACTGCTGAATGGCGTTGTCCCAGCGCTTGAGCTCCAGGTAGGCCACCCCCAGGTCATTGCGTGCCGTGGAATAGTTCGGCTTGAGGGTGATCGCCCTGAGAAAGCGGGGTTCGGCGAGATCGGGTCGCCGTTTTCCCATGTAGGCGATTCCCAGGTTGTAGAGCACCTCGGGATTGTCCGGTTCGAGTTTAGCCGCTTCGGTCAACTCCACCAGCGCGCCGGTGTAGTTGCGCTCCCCCAGATAGGACAATCCCATCTGGTAGTGATAGGAGCCGAGGTTACTCTCGGTTTGCCAGGGGTTACGAGTGCTGACGCACCCGGCCACGGCAAAGAGAGCAACAAGCAGGAGCGTAATATGGCGGAGACGTAATCTCATACTGGGCCGATCTGGTTGAAGTACCCTCTCTGCGTAACGGGCGAACGCTATCAAATCCAGCCTTCATTGTCAATGAACCACAGGAGTTAGGGCTACAGGGACGCGATGTCGCGGAAGCTGGTTAATGCCTTGAAACTCTTGAAGCGGGATTCGATCTCGCAAAACTCCAGGCGCTTCATGCGCTCAAGACTGAAGTCCTCCACGTTGAACGACGCCATCACGCTTCCGAAAACGATCGCCTGGCGGATTCCGGCATCGCTCAGGTCACCGGTATTGGCCAGGTACCCCATGAAGCCGCCGGCAAAGGTGTCGCCAGCGCCGGTGGGGTCGAAAACTTCCTCCAGGGGGTAGGCCGGGGCGGCAAAAACCGAATCGGCGGTAAACATCAGCACGCCGTACTCTCCGCGCTTGACTACCAGACGTTTGCACCCCAGGGAGATGATGGCGCGGGCCGCCTTGACCAGGTTTGCCTCCGAGGTGAACTGACGCGCCTCTGCCTCGTTGATGACCACGATATCCACCTTGCGCAGCACCTCCGTCAGCGCCTCGGGCTTGGAGGATATCCAGAAGTTCATGGTATCGCAGGCCACTAGCCGGGGGGAACGCACCTGCTCCAGCACCTGCATCTGCAACTCGGGATCGATATTGGCCAGGAAGAGGTACTCAGCGTCGCGGTAGCTTTCGGGCAGATCGGGACGGAACTCCATCAGCACGTTCAACTGGGTGTCCAGGGTCTGGGCTTCGTTCAGGTCATAGCCGTACTTCCCGCTCCACTGGAATGTCTTGCCCGGAATGCGCTGCAGACCGGCGGTATCGATGGAGCGCGACTGGAGAAAACTCACATGCTCCTCGGGAAAATCCTCGCCCACCACCGCCACCAGCGAGACATCGCTGAAAAAACTGGCTGCGGTGGAAAAATAGGTAGCAGACCCGCCCAGCACATGCTCTCCCCTGCCAAAGGGGGTTTCCACCGTGTCAAAAGCCACGGTACCGACGACAACGATGCCCATGAATACTCCTCTCCTGTCAGGTGATTAGGTACTACAGATACTTGCCGACGATCAGGTCAAGCTTGCGCCTCGTCTCCGCCGGTATGACGCTTCTGTCGGTCAGTACGGCGTACTGCATGGCGGTTGCGCAGGCACAGTTCCTCACGGCGCGGATCTCCGTCACGGCCTGACGGATGATGCTCTTGGCCATGGCCACGTTGCGGCGAATGATCTCCAGGATCGCCTCCACCGTCACGTCGTCGTGGGTCTCGTGCCAGCAGTCGTAATCGGTGGACAGGGCGATGATGCCGTAGCAGATCTCGGCCTCCCTGGCCAGCTTGGCTTCGGTCAGGTTGGTCATGCCGATCACCGACGCATCAAGGGAGCGATACATGAACGACTCGGCACGGGTGGAGAAGGCCGGCCCCTCCATGCAGACGTAGGTCCCGCCCCTGTGGACGGTGGCGCCGGCGGTGAGCGCCGCCCGGTACAGCAGGACCGAGAGCTCGTGGCAGACCGGATCGGCAAAACCGGCATGAGCCACCAACCCGTCGCCGAAAAAGCTGTCCCGGCGCACCCCCTTGGTGCGATCAACGAACTGGTCCGGAATAACGATGTGCCCCGGTTCGATGGATTCCTTCAGGCTGCCCACGGCAGAAACCGAGATGATCCGTCCCACCCCCAGCTGCTTCATGCCATGGATGTTGGCGCAATAGTTGACTTCCGAGGGGAGCAGACGGTGTCCGCGACCATGGCGCGGCAGAAACACCATGGGCACACCGCCCAGCATACCGGTCACATATTCGTCGGAGGGGGCGCCAAAGGGGGTCTCCAGCCTGACCCGCGCCACATCCTCAAGCCCTTCCATCTCGTACAGCCCGCTCCCTCCGATGACGCCGACCGCATCCATAGCCATACCTATGATTTCCTTTCGTCATACAGCCATAAGTCCGCTCCGCAATGGAGAAGAGCGGCATAAACCGCCTCGAACTTTACGGGTTTCGGGCACAAAGCACAACAGTTATTTTATCCGCCAATTACGCCCAATCCGGCCATAAACAGCCACATCCCGGCAGAAAAGTCAGGCTTTGCAAAAGAAATGCTTGCGTTTGCCGGCAAACGCCTCTATCTTACCAAGTGGACTGTCACACAGAGCAACGGCACGGTGTCCGTTGCTCTTCCCGTATCATCGCTTACCGATCCCCTGATTCAATCCCTCTTTTATTGAACTTGGCAGTACGTTTGGCAGGCGAAGATTGTTCACCGGAGTCCCGGCATTCACGGCATAGCGCCTCAAATGTCATCCGGTGTTGCACAGCCTTGCACACGCGGCACTGCCGTCCCTGTCCTGCGGATCATCCGGTTGATCCCACGGCCCGCGTGCGCTTTCGCAATGACACCACCCACACAGAAGGAACATGCATGACGTTTGAAGAGCTCAACCTCACCCCTGCCATCCTCAAGGCGGTGACCGCCTGCGGCTACACCACCCCGACCCCGATCCAGCAGCAGGCCATTCCGGTGGTCATGACCGGCAGCGACCTGATCGCCACGGCCCAGACCGGCACCGGCAAGACCGCCGCCTTTGTACTGCCGGCGCTGCAGCGGCTCAGCACCCCTTCCTCTGTCCCCGGCAAGGGGCCGCGGGTACTCGTTCTGACCCCCACCCGCGAACTGGCCGGCCAGTGCATTGACGCAGCCCGCAGCTACGGACGTGGAGCACGTCTGCGCTGCGGCTCCATCCTGGGGGGCATGCCCTACCGGGAGCAGTTGCGCCTGCTCTCCGCGCCGGTGGACCTGATCGTCGCCACGCCGGGACGTCTGCTGGACCACCTGGAGCGGGGAAGCATAGCCCTCAACCGCCTGGAGATGCTGGTGCTGGACGAGGCCGACCGCATGCTGGACATGGGCTTCAGCGAAGACATGGAAAAGATTGTTTCCGCCGCTCCCCAAGAACGCCAGACCCTGATGTTCACCGCCACCATGGGTACCACCGTTCTCAAGCTGGCGGAAAAAATGCTGCGCAACCCGCAACGGATCGAGTTGGCAGTGCGCACATCATCCCACGAACTGATCGAGCAGCGCCTGCACGTGGCCGACAACCTGGGCCACAAAAAGGAGCTGTTGCGCCATCTGGTCAGCGACAAGGGCCTGACCAGGGCGATCATCTTCTCGGCCACCAAACGCGATGCCGATGAACTGGCCCGCGAACTGAGCCGCGAGGGGCACCCGGCTGCGCCGCTGCACGGCGACATGAATCAGTTCGCCCGCAACAAGACAATCGAGCGCATGCGCAAGGGCGCCATCCGCCTGCTGGTGGCCACCGACGTGGCTGCCCGTGGACTGGACGTAAACGGCATCAGCCACGTGATCAACTTCGACCTGCCCCGCTTTGCCGAGGATTACGTCCACCGCATCGGCCGCACCGGACGGGCCGGAGCTTCCGGCATCGCCATCTCCTTCGTATCTCCGTCGGAGCTGAGTTATCTGGAGCGCATCGAGCGCTTCATCGGCAAGAAGCTGCCTGAGCAGAACATCGAAGGGCTTGCGCCGCTGTCGGTACTGCGGCGTGTGTCCGGCGGGGGAGCACCGGGGAAGAGAAAATCTCCCGGCGGCGGACGCTACGGAAAGACCGGTTTCAAGGGAAAGGCGTCGGGAGCACAGGGCAAACCCTGGAACAACGCTGCCAAGTCATCCCCAGGCCGCACCTCACGTGAGCCTGCCCGTCAGCCGGTGGTGGAGTACCGCAGCCGCCGGGCCGAGAACCAGTCCGGTCGCACCCTGTAACACCAGCTGCAGTTCCCCGTCATACCCCATCGTCTGGCCCGCACCGTGAATGGTGCGGGCCAGACCCCTTACGCAAGCATTATCCCCTCTTCTGCTTTCGCAACGCCTTGTCGGCATACATGCGGGCATCGGCATCCGCCAGCGCCTGGGCAACCTCACCACTGTTCAGCGCCGTTGCCACTCCCAGCGACATCCTCACCGCCGGACCTTCCTCGGTGGCGTTGTAGCTCTCCTCGCAGGCCCTGATGCGGCCCAGCAGGACGGTCGCGGCCTCGGTCCCCATGCAGGGGAGCAGAACCACGAATTCGTCGCCCCCCGTACGGGAGATAATGTCATCATCCCGGAATGCCATCAGCAGGACAGCGGCAGCCCCCTTGATCAGCCGGTCGCCCATGGCGTGGCCCAGGGTGTCGTTGACCGTTTTCAGGCCGTCCAGGTCAGCTGCGATAATGCTCAGGGGAAAGTCCCGGGAATGGGTCGCCCGTTCCAGCTCGGCATCGAAGAATGCCCGGTTATAGAGTCCGGTTAACGAGTCGTGGTTGCTCAGATAGGTAAGCTCTTGCTCGACAGCCTTGCGTGTCGAAATGTCACGGGAGACTCCTACGAAATCTTTCAGTTTTCCCGCTTTATCCGTAATGGCTGAGATCACCATCTCAACGTGAACACAACGACCATCCCTGCAAAGCTGTTCCACCTCGATGCTGTCGAAGAAGACGGAAACATCAGCGGTCTGGCGAAAGCGTTCCATGTTCTGCGCCATCTTCTCCATGACCCGCACCCGTGAATCAGGGGCCAGGGATTCCTCAAACGTCTCGGCCAGCGCCTCCTCAACACTCAGTCCGCGGAGCCTGGTGATATAGGGCCCCACATAGGTGAAGCGCAGCGTGGTAGCATCCATGATCCAGATAACCACGTTGACATTTTCGGTGATCAGCCTGAAGCACTCCTGGTTTTCCCGCAACGCCTCCGCCATGGCCAGCTGCTGGGCCAGTTCTTCCTGTAACCTGGCATTCATGCGCTCCATGTCCCGGCGCGCCTCGGCCAGACTGACAACCATGGCGTTGAAACTTGCCGCGAACTCGCCCATGAAATCAACCCGCTGGCTGAAGTCTCCCGCCGCAACCTGCCGCGTCTGCCAGGTGAGATGACGCAGGCTGGCCTGGAGCGACTTCAGCCCTCCGGCGACCGGGCCGCCGAAGCCCGTGAGCGACGTGCTCAGATCACCGTTGCCCAGCGCAACGGTGAAGCATTGTACAGCCGCAAGATACTCGGCCAACCGCCGCAGTTCATCGGCGCAGACGGCATCGTCGGGAATGGCCTCCGGCACACGTCCCTTGGCCAACTGTTCCAGTATGCGGCAGGTCGAATCGCTCATGGGACATCCGCCTCGGCCCTGAAGCGGCAGGTGCGATCACCGGTGCACCAGCAATCCACCTCCTTGACCACGAATTTTTTACCACAGAAGCCCTCCAGCAGGGCCGCTATGAACCCCTCGTCGTAGGTGCAATACTGCACCCCAGTTTCGGGCAGGCCGGAGCAGTCCAGGTCTTCCGATACGGTGATAACGAAGCAGCCTTTCTCCGGCTCGCTCTCCTCGACGCGCAGGATGCCGATGCCCATCTCCCTCAGCACCCCCTGCAGCTTGGTGACGAACGCGCCCAGGTCGCTCTGCGGACCAATCAGGTGGCTATGAAACTCCCTGCCGGCCAGGTAGCCCGCATCGTAAAATATGCGGTCTGTCTCTTCCGGGCCGAAGCGTTGTTCCAAGACATCGCGGAAGCTGAACTGCATCAGGCGATACACCTCCAGCCGGGTGTGCAAGCCAAGATTGGGACGCCCCTGTTCCAGGTCCCCCAGAAGACTCCAGGAGAACTCATATTTCCTTCTGCTCTCTTCACCCATACCGCCCCTCCCCCTGCCGTCCAGACAGGCTTGCAGACTCTATTCCGTCGGCTGTCTAGCCGCGTCAAGCTTTCCCTTCAACTGGCCGCAGGCAGCGGAGATGTCACTGCCGCGGCTGTCGCGGGTAATCACCGTCACATGGCGGTCGATCAGGTATTTGTGAAAGGCATCGATGGCCGCCCGGGTGGGAGAGCGGAATTCACACCCCTGGAACTCGTTAAAGGGAATCAGGTTGACCTTGTTGGGGATATCGCTAGTCAGGCGCAACAGCCGCTTGGCATCCTCCAGCGTGTCGTTCAGCCCCCCCAGCATGACGTATTCGAAGGTGACCTTGCGGCGTCCGGGAAGCGGGAACTCCCGGCAGGCGCTGAGCAGCTCCTTCAGCGGATAGCGGCGGTTGATCGGCATGATCCGGTCGCGCAGTTCGTCGGTGGTGGCGTTCAGCGATACGGCCAGATTGACGTTGGGCAACTCCCGGCCAAGTCGCTCCATCTCCGGCGCCAGTCCGCAGGTGGAGACCGTGACTCGGCGGTTGGAGAGCTGCAGGCCATTACCGTCGATCATGATGTGGATGGCCGGGATGACGTTATCCAGGTTGTGCAGCGGCTCCCCCATGCCCATCATGACGATGTTGCGTATCTCCACATCGCGCCGCACGGCCATGATCTGGTTGACGATCTCGGCCGTGGTCAGGTTGCGGGTCAGCCTGAACGTCCCGGTGAGACAGAACGCGCACCCCATGGCGCACCCCACCTGGGAGGAGATGCAGAGGGTGTTGCGCCCCTCGTCCGGTATGAGCACCGACTCCACCGAATTGCCGTCTTCCAGGCCGAACAGGTACTTGCGCGTACCGTCGCCGCCCACCTCAACGGCCTCCGGCTCCAGGTTGCTGATGTACGCCTTCGCCTCCAGCTCCGCCCGCAGATCCTTGGATATGTTGGTCATCTCCTGGAAGCTGCGGGCATCGTGCTGGTAGATCCATTTGAAGACCTGGGTGGCGCGGAAGCGCTCCTTGCCCTGCCCCCGCAGAAACTGCTCCAGAGCAGGCAGGGTCAGGTTTTTCAGGTCGGTTTTTTCGGTCATGGGGCAATGCTCCTGATTCATCTCGCTCATCTTCCCGCGGTAATGCCGCGGAGACTACCCGTGCAGCTTTCCCGGGGACGGCACTACCTCTCCGCTCCCTCGGACAGCGGTACTACCTGTTCAGCGCCATTTTCAGGAGCCGTCGGGACCGCAGCCGGCTCGGCGCCCGCCTCAGGCGGCTCAGCCGGCAGATCCGTCAGGGGCGGCTCCGTCGGCTCCTCCTGCCTGGCCGACGACGGCGACTGGAAAACCGGCGGCTGGGCAATCTCCCGGTCCACCTTGCGCTGCAACCCGCTGATGTTGGGTTGTTCCGCCAGGGCTGCCCGGTATTCGTTGCGGTCCAGGACGCCTTTTTTGTAGAGCAGCCGGATAATCATGTCCGAGCGTTGCAGGACGCGGCGCAGATTCTTGTAGGGGTTGTAGGCCAGCCGGGGACCGGGAAGCATGGCAGCCAGGAAGGCGCACTCGCGGGTAGTCAGGGCCGAAGCCGGTTTTCCGAAGTAGTAGCGCGAACCATGGCCGATACCGTAGACCATCGGCCCCAGCTCAACCACATTCAGGTACAGCTCGATGATGCGCCCCTTGGTCAGTTCCCGCTCCATGCGCCAGGCCAGATACAACTCCTTGACCTTGCGGGTGACGGTCTTTTCCCGGGAGAGGAACAGGTTTTTGGCTGTCTGCTGGGTGATGGTGGAGGCGCCGCGGACGAAACTCTTCTTTTCCAGGTCGTATTTGATAGCCTGCTTGATGGCCTTGACGTCAAAACCCTCGTGTTTGTAGAAGTTGCTGTCCTCCGCCAAGATCACGGCCCACTTCATTTCCGGCGGTATCTGGGCGGAACGGGTCCAGTAGCGGTTTTTGGGACCGACCACGAAGGGGTGGTAATCCCCCTGCCAGTCCTTTACCTGAATGGTCGTGGTGAATTTTCTGTTCACCAGGTCGGTTACCGGCCGCAGCATGGCCAAGGAGATAACAACGTAGAGCAGATAAATTCCCACGGCCAGCAGCAGCAGCTTAAAAAAACGTATCACGGAACGAACCTCTTGCGGGATGGTATGGCAGTTACGCTTAAAACAGCGCAACACACTACCATCTGTTGCGCTTTTTTTCCATCGCAGAGTTTGCGGGACGCCTGTGCCCCCTTTCAGTCGGACATTGCGCAAAATATGACGTTGTTCCGGCGGTTTTTTTCTGTTAAAAACGTGTCATGCACGAAACCGTTCTACGGAGAATACAGGCCCTGCGGCCGCTGCTCAGAGACACAACCCCCGAGGTGCGCGACGCCGCCGCAGGGGCTATTGAACGCCTTGAGGGCATTTCGAGCCTGGATGAAATCCTGTTGTCTCTGAAAAGGGGGGACATGGGAACACGGATCAAGGCGATCTATTCCCTGGGAAAGATCGGTGGCGAGAGGGTCATCCCTGCCTTGGTCTACTGCACACGGCGGCCCGAGGATGATATCAGGGCGGTTGCGGTGGAGGTGCTGGGCTCGCTCGGCAACACCGCCACGCTGCCGGCACTGCTGGAGAGGCTGGATGACCGGTCTGCCGCCATCCAGGCCAGGGCCATCGCGGTCCTGGGCAATTTCAGCGCCACCCCCGAACTGCACGGCCGACTGCGACCCTTTCTGGATGCCGATGACGGTTCACGGGAGGCCGAGGCGGCGCTGGCCCTGGCCCGCCTGGGTGACCACTCCTCCGCCGCTCGCATCGAGGCCCTGCTCGCCTCACCACACCCATCCACCCGCCAGGCAGCCGCCACCGCCCTCAGCATCCTGCCGATAGACGCTCCTCGGCCATAACATATTTACCCACGTCGATATTCTTGAGGAGCGGATCAACCACCCCGACGATACCAGCGTAACGGCAGCCGTCCGGCTTGACCAGGGCAAGATCGCGGGGCGCTTCAAGCAGGGTTCCGTCAGCCTCGAACAGCACCCTGACCAGGGGCGCCTCCTCGTCCAGCGGATTGGGGCGGTACACCACCGCCACTTCGTTGGTGTCCAACCGTACCAGCGTCCCCACCGGATATTTTCCCATCATCCCGGCGAAACGCTTCACCAGCTCCCCGTCCAGCACCGTGCCTGCCATGCTCCACAGCTTGTCCAGGGCTGTCTGGGGAGTGACCGGAAACTGGTAGACCCGCACGGTGGTAACGGCATCGTAGGTATCCGCGACAGCGACAATATCGATCATCTGATCGAGTGGCAGGGTACGGGCCCGGTCCGGATAGCCGTTGCGGTTGAAGTGCACATGGTGCCCCAGCACGACCCGGGCAATGCGCTGGCTGATCCCCTCCATCTGGCAGATGATGGTGTAGCCCAGGTCCGGGTGGCGCTTGATTTCCTCGAACTCGAGACTGGAGAGCTTTCCCGGCTTGTTGAGGATCTGTTTGGGCACCAGGGTCTTGCCGATATCGTGCAACTGCCCGGCAATGCCCAGTTCCCTGACCAGGGAAATATCCAGCCCCAGGGACGCGCCCAAGGCCATGGCCAGCACCCCCACGTTGACGCAGTGGGTAAAGGTGTAGTTGTCGTAATCCTTGATCATGCTCAGCCCCAACAGGGTCGAGGGGTCCCGCATGGTGATGTCGGCCATGCGGTCCACCACCCGGATGACCGGGGCGCTGCTGGGTATGCGCCCCTGCTCGATATCGCGACAGACGCCGCGGATGGCGCCCAGGGCACTGCCGTAAATTTCCCGGTGATCCCCCTCCGACTCGCCGTCCTCATGGACGCCGGCGCACTCCTCATCCTGGCGCAGCAGTCGGATATGATCGATGCGTGCCAGCTTAAGGGCGGAGCGGATCTCGTCCAGACCGTTGTTCCTGGCTGACAGGAGGCGGACAAATCCCTGCAGCTCGTCAAGGGCCAGCCCGGCCGAGAAGGTTATGCGGCCGACCTCCTTTTCCATCATGCGATTGACCAGGTCGACAACTGCTGCGGAGGGAGCGATGAAGAGGTGATCATCGAAGAGCAGGGCGCCATCAACGATCACCCAGGAAAAACTGGGGACGCGCCTGAGCAGGGCAGCCATGCTCCTGTCAAGCTCCAGCAGTGGCTGGCTGATGGCGGGGTGCGACGCGGGATAGAAGGCCATTCCCTTGACCGCGCCGGAAAAAACGGTGACCATCCGCAGGGCGGCCTGCTTGTCAAGCGCCTGCACGTCTGCCGCCTCCCGTCCGCTCCATGGAGTCGATAACAACAGTGCAGGCATGCCCAAGCTCTCCCGATGCATGCGCCATCTTCCTGAGAACCGGGATGGCGCGCGGCTCGCCCAGCCCAGCCAAACAGGTGACCACATGGATCTTCAGGGCGGTCCAGCGGTTACGTGCCATCAGCGGACGACGCTGCAGCATCTCCAGCAGGCGCGGCACAACGGAGCTATCGCCGATCATGGCGACTGCAGCCAGGGCATTGATCTTGAGAGGCAAACTCTTCAGGAACAGGTCGTCCGCGCAGATGAGCTGCATCAGCGCCCCCACCGACCGGCGGCTGCGCATCCCGCCCAGGGACGCCATGGCCTGGGGGAGCAGCAACGGATCATTTCCCTTGAGAACGGCAATGATGGCCGTCTCGGCATCCCTGCCACCGATTTTTGCCAGGCTGCGGATAGCCTCCTTGCAGACCCGGTTATCTTCATGCCGAAGGCACTCACGCAGGACCGGTAACACCCCGGGGCTGGCGATATCTCCCAGAATGGCAACCAGATTGCGGATCACGTACCAGCGCTGGTCCGACATCATAGCCGTAATCGCCGGCACGGCCCGCTCCCCCGCCTGAACCAGCAGGGTGGCCAGCGCCTTGCGCCGGGCGCGGCTTTCGCTGGCCGCCAGCAGCTCCACCACGAGGGAAATGGCGGCAGTGTCCGCGGAGCTGAACAGCGTCGCCAGGGTCTCCGGAGCCGCGCCCTCCGTGTCGGCCGGCGGATCGAGCAGAAAAAGCAGCAGCGCCCGCTGGCCGGCCAGCTGTTCCAGCCCGGAGCGGGCATGTTCACCCATCTCCCGGTCCGGGCCATGGGCGTGCAGCGCCAACAGTTCCACCAGAGGCAGCAACGGGGCCAGGCTGTTCCGCGACACCATGAGATCGGCACAGGCGGTAGCCTGGCGCACCAGCATCAGATACTCATGCCCATCCCGTGCCCTGGCCAGGCGAAGCAGCAGGGATCGCAGCGTCTCTTCCGAGTCGGGCCGATCCTCAGCGGAGACAGGCAACGCTTCACTCTCCGCGACGACGGAGACAACCGGCCGTTCAAGCTCATCAACCCCCGGTGGCACGATGCCGCTCGCCTCCACGCCGCGCCGCTTCCCCTGGATGGCGGAGAGATCCAGTTCGTTGACCCAGATGGTCCGTACGCCCCGTTCGGCCATGATTTTTTCCATACCGCCGGCCGCATGAACCTCTTCCGGAGACAGGGCAAGGGTCCTGACCAGATCCAGGAGATCCTCGGGAAAGAGATCGGCGAGAAAGGTTATCCTCTGCACACGCCTGCTGAAGAGTTCGAAGGAAAGGGCCAGCGACAGGCGCGTCGCATCCTTGAGCGCCCCACCATCGGGAAGGGAAAAACCGGTACGGCCGGAGACGAGTGTCAGGGAATGACCGGCAAGCAGGGCCTGCATGGCCGCGTGGGCCTGCCTGATGCTGTTCGTACGGCCGGGGTGTCCCGTGGGGTAGAACTTCCACGCCCGTAACGTCCTGTAGATGCTGGCTAAGGCATCACTGGTTTCCTGAGAAGAGGAAGGACGGTAGAAATCCATTGTTCATTCCTTGTTTGCTGGCAATAAGGTGGCTGCAATGATATACCGAAAACCGGCTTTGTCAATTCCCGTGAGCGGCGTAACCGACGCAAACCCGCCTGTTTTCAGAATGTTGCCGCCGGGAGCAGAGGAGTGGACATGAAGGTGAAAACCGTTTTTTCCTGCCAGAACTGCGGCTGCCAGTCCCCCAAGTGGCTGGGCAAGTGCCCCGATTGCGGTTCCTGGAACAGCATGACCGAGGAGGCCTCCGCCCCGCGCCAGGCCGCACCGTCCGGCGAGCGTTCCAAGCCGATACCGATCTGCGACGTGCCGGCCCAGTCGGAAACCAGGATCGCATCCGACTTGGGAGAATTGGACCGAGTGCTGGGAGGAGGCATCGTGCCCGGCTCGCTGGTGCTGATCGGCGGCGACCCGGGCATCGGCAAGTCGACCCTGCTGCTTCAGGCTATGCACAACCTGGCCGCTTCAGCCGGGCAGGTATTGTACGTTTCGGGCGAGGAGTCAGCCTCCCAGACCCGCCTGCGGGGCGAACGCCTGGGTGCGTCCCACAAGCGACTGCTCATCCTGGCGGAGAACTCTCTGGAGGCGATCATTGCCCATGCCACAGCCCTCAAACCAACGGTCATGGTGATCGACTCCATCCAGACCGTCTGGACCTCGGCTCTGGAATCGGCGCCCGGCAGCGTCAGCCAGGTGCGGGAATCCGCCGGCAAGCTGATGCTGCTGGCCAAGGGCCTGGACATACCGGTATTCATTGTCGGCCACGTCACAAAGGACGGCGCCATCGCCGGGCCGCGGGTGCTAGAGCATATCGTTGATACGGTGCTCTATTTCGAAGGGGACGGCAGCCACCCCTTCCGCATCCTGCGGGCGGTGAAGAACCGCTTCGGCTCGACCAACGAGATCGGTGTCTTTGAAATGAAGCGGGAAGGGCTGATCGGCGTGGAGAATCCGTCGGAACTGTTCCTCTCCGAGCGCCCCCTGGGCGCACCGGGATCGGTGGTAACAGCATCCCTGGAGGGGAGTCGCCCGCTGCTGGTGGAACTTCAGGCTCTGGTCACCAAGACATCCTACCCAGTCCCGCGGCGAACAACCATCGGGGTCGACCACAACCGCCTTGCGCTCCTTGTGGCGGTGCTGGAGAAAAAGGTCGGCCTGCATCTGGCCGGACTGGATATTTTCTTAAACGCGGCAGGCGGCGTGCGCCTCAATGAACCGGCCGCCGACCTGGCCATGATCATGGCGGTTGCCTCCAGCCACCTGGACAGGATCATCCCGCCCCAGACCGTCGTACTGGGCGAGGTGGGGCTGACGGGAGAGGTGCGCGCCATCACCCAACCGGAGCAGCGCATCGCCGAAGCAGAGAAGCTCGGTTTTCAGTCCTGCATCATCCCCGCCGGCAACCTGAGGCGGCTCACGAAAAGCAAGATCAGGCTTGAGGGGGTTGCCTCGGTGGATGAGGCCATGCAGTTGCTTATGCAGTGATTCTATTTTTTTCTGGACTTGGCCAATGGTTATCTTTAGACTCTTTTTTTTAAAGAGAAAGATCAGGAGCAGGCAATGGAAGCTGAAAAACTGGAGTATTTCAGAAATGTTTTGATGGAGGAGATGAAATCCCTCCTGAGTGAGGCAGGCAAGACCGTAACCGAAATGACCGCCGATTCGTCCAATTTTCCCGACCCCACTGATCGCGCCACCCAGGAATCGGACCGGAATTTCGAGTTGCGCATCCGCGATCGTGAGCGTAAGCTTATCAACAAAATCAAAGAAGCGCTCAGCCGAATCGACAGCGGCGAATTTGGAATCTGCGAAGAATGCGGCGACGAGATCGGGGAGGCACGCCTGAAGGTACGCCCAGTCACGACGCTCTGCATCAACTGCAAGCTGGAAGCCGAGAAGAAGGAAAAACGACCGTAACCCTTAAAATCCTCTTGCCTCTGTATCGGATAGCGCATGGAAAACCAGAACAACACCCCCCACTGCGACACCACGGACAAGAAACTCAACGAGCTGGCACTGTTGTACCAGCTCAGCAACACCTTGTTATCAACCATCCGCCTCAACAAACTCATCCACCTGATCCTTACCGCTCTGACATCCGGCCCATCTCCGCTCTTCCAGCGAGCCATGCTCTTCCTGCACAACGAAAAGTCCCGTACGTTGCAGGGGATGCTCGGCGTCACCAGCGACACCTCCGAAAGACTGGTTGTCGAGGGCGACGAAGAAAACCGGCTCAGCAACCGCTGGGACATCAGCGATCAGGTCATCGCCCACCAACGTGCAACGAACTTTTGCAACCAGGTACGGTCAACCCGCATCGATATCGACGGAAGCTGTCAAGTCATCAGCAAGGTCATGGTGGAAAACGTCGTATACCATGCCGAGCAACCGGAGAGCGACGCCTGCCCGGCATGCCTTGCCCTCAGGGAGTTGGGCGTGTACGCCTTTGCCGCCGTCCCCCTGATGGCGCGGGACAAAAACCTGGGCATGATCGCAGTGGACAACCCCGGATCCGGCGCCAAGATCACCCTGGATGACCTGCACTTCCTGCAACTCTTCGCAAATCAGGCCGGCATGGCCGTGGAAAACTCCATGCTCTACAATCGTGTCGAAGAGGCCCACTCCAACCTGCGTGACGCCCGTGAACGCCTGATACGCGGCGAGCGCCTGGCTGCAGTGGGAGAGATGGCGGCAAAACTGGCCCATGAGCTGAAGAATCCGCTCATAACCATTGGAGGATTCTCCTGGCGCCTGATCAAGAACCTGGCAACGGAATCGCCCGAATACCGCTACGCCGATATCATCAGCAAAGAGGTCTGTCGCCTGGAGAGGATGTTAACCGACATCCTCAGCTTTACCAGCAAACCGATGGTCTGCTTCGACTACGGCAACTGCGATCTGGAGGAGATTCTTGGCGAGTGTTTCGAAGTCAGCAGCACCCCCCTGGAAGAGAATAACGTAAGCCTGACGACCTCGTTCAGCGGCGGCCCTTGGATCGTCCTGGGAGACGCCCACCAACTCAAGCAGGTCTTCCTCAACCTGATTCTGAATGCCTGTGAATGCATGACGGACGGAGGAGCGCTGGAGATCGGGCTACAGAAAGTATTTCTTGACAAAAATTCAGTAATGATTAGCATTAGCGACACTGGCGGCGGCATCCATCCCGACATGCTGCCCCGGATTTTCGATCCGTTCTTTACCACCAAACCCCAAGGAAGCGGGCTCGGACTGGCCATTGTCAAGCGCATCATGCTGAACCACAACGGCTCCATTGACGTGGAAAACGGAGAACGAGGAGCGGTTTTCACGTTAACACTGCCGCTCATATAGCATTACGACAAGCATATACGGGGATGTGGCTCAGCTGGGAGAGCACTGCCTTCGCAAGGCAGGGGTCGAGGGTTCGAATCCCTTCATCTCCACCAACAAAATCAAGGGCTTGCAATTTTCATTGCAAGCCCTTTCATCTTTTCCAGGCACAATATACGCATATACCCGCCCAAAGCGACGGCCTTCACAATCAGATATTGCCAGTGCCCTGTTGCATGGTTGCACCCCTTGGGTGCTCCTTTCTCCGTGAAGTGCCTGGCGACCTTAAACGGCACAGCTGGGAGCAGCGGCAAGCATGGCAGCCAGCGAGTGGGGTGGCAACGGGTAGCATGCCCTCTCCATGGGGGGAGCATCTTCCAGCGCTACGATGTCGTCCGGCGACGCCAGGGATGTGTCCAACCAACGGCGCCAGCAGCCCCCCGGCACGTCCGGGGCGGGTGGGAGTTGGAAGACCAGCGCTTCCCGCCAGGCATTCACCATAAGATGAATAGCGAACCGTCCGCTCTGACTCCAGGCCGTCAGGGCGATGCTGTGGGAGTCATCCCCCCAGTCCGGCTGTCCTGCCCTGACGCCATGCCATTCCAGGCGCGCCTGGCCCAGGAGCTGGTTGAGGGTCAGCCCCGGATCCTCAAGCGCCAGGTCGCGTCGCTGGCGTGCCGCTATCAGCATGCGCGCAAAGCGGTGCACGTCGGCGTAGCGTTCCAAAAGCCGCCAGTCGAACCAGCCGGTCTCGTTGTCCTGGCAGTAGGCATTGTTGTTCCCCCCCTGCGTCCTGCGCACCTCGTCCCCCATCAGGAGCATGGGGGTGCCCAGGGCCAGCAGGGTCACCGCCAGAAAGTTCTTCACTTGGCGGTTGCGCAGCGCCTCCACCGACGGATCACTGCTGGGCCCCTCCTGGCCGCAGTTCCAACTCAGGTTCTCATTGCTGCCGTCCCGGTTATCCTCACCATTGGCCTGATTATGCTTGCGGTTAAAGGAGACCAGGTCGTTGAGGGTGAAGCCGTCGTGGCAGGTGACGAAGTTGATGCTCTGCTCCGCTTCCCGCTCCTCGTGGCCATAGATATCGGGGCTGGCAAGCAGCCGGGAGGCAAAGCGCGAGACCGTTCCGCGGTCGCCGCGCAGGAAGCTGCGCACGTCGTCCCGGAACCTGCCGTTCCACTCCTTCCAGCTGTCTCCGATGAAGCTGCCCACCTGGTAGAGCCCGGCCGCGTCCCAGGCCTCGGCGATCAGCTTGATCCCGGCTAGGGCAGGGTCGGTTTCGATATCCCACAGCAGGGGCGGATTCTCCAGGGGGCGGCCCTGCTCGTCCCGGGAGAGGATGGAGGCCAGGTCGAAGCGGAAACCGTCCACGTGCATCTCCCTGACCCAGTGGTGCAGGCTGTCAATAATCAGCCGCCGGGCGATGGGATTGTTGGCGTTGAAGGTGTTGCCGCAGCCGGAGTAGTTGGCGTAGCTGATGCCGTCCGGCTCCAGCATGTAGTAGAAATCATTGGCCAGGCCCCGGTAGCAGATGGTGGCTCCCCCTTGGTCCCCCTCGGCGGTGTGATTGAAGACCACATCCAGGACCACCTCGATGCCGGCCCGGTGGAGCGCCTTGACCATATCGCGGAATTCGTCCAGCGGCCCCAGCGGGTCTTGGCGGGAGCTGTAGGCCGCGTGGGGGGCGAAGAAGGAGACCGGGCTGTACCCCCAGTAGTTGCTGAACCCCGGGGGGGCGTCCTGGGGATCGAACTGGAACACCGGCAGGAGTTCCACGGCGGTAACCCCCAGTTGCTGCAGGTAGGGAATCTTCTCCACCAGTCCGGCGTAGGTGCCGCGCTTGTCGGGGGTGACGCCCGAGGAAGGGTGACGGGTGAAGCCGGCCAGGTGCAGCTCATAGATCAGGGTTCGGGAGAAGGGGCGCTCCAGGGGGGCGTCCCCCTCCCAGTCGTACCCGCGCGGGTCGGCCACCACGCTCTTCATGGCCAGGCCGCAGTTGTCACCCGGCGCCATGGCGGCTGCGCGGCTGTAGCCGGCAGGGACAGCCACCCCCCTGCCGTAGGGATCCAGGAGCAGCTTGTCCGGGTCGAAGCGCCCCCCCCCGCCGGGTCCGCGCGGACCGGCGACCCGGTAGCCGTACAGCTGACCCGGACCCAGGCCGGGAATGAACAGGTGCCAGTAGTGGTAGCTGCGGTTCTTCCGCGGATCCAGCATTATGACGCGCGCCGGCCTGCCGTCATCAACCCGGTCGAACAGGAGCAGCTGGACGGCGCTGCAGTCCCGGGAGAAGAGACTGAAATTCACTCCGCCCGGAACGATTGTGGCCCCCAGCGGATGGCTCCGTCCCCGGCCCGGCCTGGTATCGGCCGCGCTCATTCCACCTTCTTCCAGCTAGGGTCCGGGTTGAAGAACGTCATGGACGCCGCGAGCCTGGCGCTCTCCTTGCCCAGGTCCCTCTGGTAGACGACGCCGTTCTGGTTCACCATGAAGCTCATGACACCGGAGGAACCATACTGGGCGGGATAGGCCAGCATGGCAAAGCCCAGGATCATCCTGCCGTTCACCAGGTAATCGAAGGCGCCACCGGGAGCGTCCTTCCCCTGCCCCTTCAGGATCTTGAACAGATAACCGTGGTACGGCGTCTTGTCCCCCCTTTTGCTCTTTGCATACCCTTCACTTTCCGCCTTGGCCACCAGGGGACCCAAGGGGCTCTCCTGCTCACCCTCCTTCACCTCCCAGTAGAGACCGTCCCTCTTGCCCGGAGCGCTCCTGAATTTCTGGGCGAACTCCCTGGTGCCGTTGCCGTTGCGGTCTTCTTCGGCGTATTCACGCTGGGCATCCACATAGGCGCGCATGATCTCGATCACTCCCAGTTCGTTCCTACCGATGCGCCGGTTGAGCAGCTCCTCCCTGCCGGCCGGGGTGTCGAAACGCCAGACCTTGCCCTTTTTTAGCAGCGGGATTGAGAGGGGATACTGCTCGTTGCCCAGGCTGAATATCACCTTGCCGGTTTCAGTCCCTTCAATGGCCACTTTCTCGTCATAAAGTTTCACGATGCGCTCCCGGTCGGTTTTGTCGGCAATCGGGTCGCCCGACGAGATGATCTTACGCGAGCCGGGACCGAAGATGGCGACCAGTTGTCCGGTGTCATTTTTCTTGAGCGCCCGGACCAGCGCCTCCACCGCGGCCTGGGGGGAAGCGAAGGTTTTCTGGGTACGTGCCGATGCCGCCTGGGCGGGTACCCCGCCCGCCAGTACAACCAGCATGGAGAGCAGCAGGAGCAGGGCTGCATGGATCTTTCCGGATGAAATTAACATGATGCGCTATCCTCCCTGTCTGTATGGGTACTAAGGAACGTAGCCCTACCTGCGGCCGCCACGTCCGCCGCCGCCGAAGCTTCGACCTCCACCGCCGAATCCGCCACTGGACCGGGAAAACCCGCTGTCACCGCGGGAACCGCTGCTCAATCCGGCACTCTGGCGGCTTGACGTTCCCCTGTCGCTGGCCATGCGCTCCTGGCTTCCGCTGCCGCCACCAAAGGCGCTGTCACGGCCACTTCCCGTGGAAGTTCGTTGCCCGCTGCTGCGGTCGGAGACACTTGCACCAGCCGATCCGCCCCGTTGTCCGGCCCCGCGGTCCATGGTGCCGGCCGAGGGGCGGGCCGCACCGCCTCTCCCCCCAGCGTCGCCGAATCCCCGTGCCTCACGCCTTGACTCGGCGGAGCGTGAGGGGGACTGACCGAACTGTTTCGCCGTGGCGTTGTCCCGGTAGGCAACGTTTTTACGGTGGCTGGGATCATGTTGCCAGGTCCCCCTTCCGTTGGGATTGACCCTGTTCTGGTACTTGCTCCGGTCGATGTTGTTGTTGATGGTGGTATTTCGGTTGTAGTCGATATCCACATCACCGCCATGCCAGTTGCAGCTCCCCCAGGCGTAGCCCCAGGCGGCCCCCACTGCCACACCGGCGGCGAAATGGTAGGCCGGATAGGCCGGCGGAGGGGGAGGATAATAGTAGTAGGGAGGGTAGGCGGGATACATCCAGGCGCCGTAGACCACGGTCGTGCTGTAGGAGGGGACGTAGACGACCTGTGTTTGTGCCGGCTGGATGACGATGGTTTCCTTCTCCACGACAACCTTCTGTTCCTTGGTCGTCTTCAGGTTGCCCGCGTCGTAGGCCTTCTTGCGCAGGAACTGGATGGTGTCCATGACCTCTTTCTGCTGGGAGAGGAAGGCATCTCCCAGCTTGGTGGTCAGGTCCAGCTTCTGGCTCATGGCAGAAAGCACGGAGGGGAAGTTGACCAGCGACTTGACGCTGGGATCCCAGCTCTCCTTTTCCAGGGCCTTGGCCAGTGCGTCACCCTGGAGCCCCTTGTTCCCCTGCACCCAACGGTCGGCCTGGACCACCTCCAGCGGGTAGGTTGACGCCATGAGGACCTGTGAAACCAGTTCATCGGGATAGAGGGCGATGGGGGCCAGCAGTTGCGCCAGCTCTTGCTGGGACAGCTTATTGGTCGCCCCTCCCCCCCCTTGTTGGGCCATTGGCTGAAGGGGTATGGCCAGCAGCATGGCGAGCAGGAAATGCAGTGCTCTGATCCAAAGGGATGTTCGTCTCATACGGCCTCCTTTACGCGCAGGTTCGGGTTATTGCTGTTTCTCGAATGCCTGGCCATCCAGCTTAGCCACCCTGCGACCGTACCAGCTGATACCGGGCAGGGCACTGAAACCGTGGGCAAAAATGCTCAGCATGACCGTAGCGATGACGGCCAGCTTAATGGTCTCTTCCCCCGGCAGGCGCGCCTCCTCTTCCAGGAAAACCAGGCCGAGCACGATGGAGGCCAGACCGCGGGGACCGAACCAGCCCATGAACAGAACGGTGGCGGAACTCAGGCGGGTGCCCAAGAGGGCGATGGCCACAGGAAGCATGCGCACCAGGGTCAGGCTGAGCAGGGCGTAGAGCAGGTGGAGAGTGGTAAGACGGTCGAGCAGAAACACCACGATCAGCCCGAAAAAGAAGAAGACAAAGTAATCGAACAGCTGTCCCCACCCCTCGGTGAATTCCGTGCAGTGGGCTGCGGCATCCTTGAATCCGACCAGGACCGCCAGGCCGGCCACATAGGCGGCGATGAACATGCTCCCGCCAAGCGGCTCGCAGGCCAGGACACAGAGCATGGGCAGCGTCACCAGCCCCAGCTGCTGGACCGATTCGGCCATCCACCCCTTGCGATGCGCCAGTCCCAGCAGCGCGCCGCCGGCCAGGCCGATGCCCCCCCCCGCCAGGGCGCCCAGACCCAGCTGTTGGAAGATGAAACGGGAAAAGACCGCCCCACCCCCGTCGGTTCCTGCCTGGGACACGGCAATGAAAAACAGCAGGAACGGAACGGAGAGTCCGTCATTGAGACCGGCTTCCACATCCAGGGACTGGCGAATGCGCAGCGGCACCAGCGGACTCTGGACGATGACCTGCCCCAGGCCGGCATCGGTGGGAGCCAGGATGGCGGCCAGGATTCCCGTCTCCCAGAGGGACAGGTCGGGGAAAACCATCTGGCCGGCAACCGCCCCCAGCAGGATGGTCAGCAGCATGCCCACACTCAAAAGCCGCAGCGGCAGCCGTTCCCGACTGCGCAGTTTAGTAAAGTCGATGTGAGTGGCGTCGGTGAACAGGAGCATGACCAGCCCGATCTCGGCAAGTTTCAGCAGGCTCTCCCGTTCCACGTCGATCTCGCGAAGAGTGGGCACGGCGAGGATCAGTGCCATGCCTCCGACGGTGAAGAGTATGGGAGGCGTGATGATGGTGCGTTTCAGACGCTCGGAGATCAGGCTGTACAGGAAGAGGAGCATGACAAATGCAGAGCCTATGATCATGGTTCATTCACCTCTCGCCACGCAAAACAGGGGACATGCGTCCGAAGCCCTCAATCGCCCGGGATCGGCGGGGCATGCCAGATGTTCTCGCAGTACTCGCGGATGGCACGATCGGAAGAGAACATTCCCATGCGGGCCACGTTCAGGATGGACATCTCCGTCCATGCGTCCCTGTCCCGGAACGCTGCGTCGACCCGGTCCTGGCAGTCCATGTATGCCTGGTAGTCGGCCAGCAGCAGATAGTCGTCATGCCCCAGGAGTTGGTCCACCAGCGGCTGGAACAGGTTCCGATCGCCGGGGGAGAAATCGCCCGCAGCAATCCGGTCGATGACTGCCCGCAACGGGGCGTTTCCCTCGTACCAGCTGCGTGGATCGTAGCCCCGGGACTTCAGTTCCTGGACCTCAGCCGCGGTATGACCGAACAGGAAGAAGTTCTCCTCCCCCACCTCCTGGCGGATCTCCACGTTGGCGCCGTCCAGGGTGCCGATGGTCAGGGCGCCGTTCAGGGAGAATTTCATGTTGCCGGTCCCGGAGGCCTCCTTACCGGCGGTGGAAATCTGTTCCGACAGATCGGCGGCCGGGTAGACCAGCTGGCCGTTGGTAACGTTGAAGTCGGGGAAGAAGACCACCTTCAGACGTCCGGCCACGTCCGGATCGTTGTTCACCACCTCTCCCACCGAGGTGATCAGCTTGATGATCAGCTTGGCCATGTGGTAGCCGGGCGCCGCCTTGCCGCCGAAGATGAAGGTCCGCGACCTCACCTCGCTCTTCGGGTCGGCCTTGATGCGGTTGAAGAGGGTGATGATGTGCAGCACCTTCAAATGCTGGCGCTTGTACTCGTGGATCCGTTTCACCAGCACGTCGAACAGGCTGGCCGGATCAACCTGGATGCCGGTCCGCTCCCGGATCACCGCTGCCAGAATGCTCTTGTTCTCCAGCTTGACCTTCCGCCAGGATTTTTGGAATGCGGGCTGGCCGGCGAATTTCTCCAAGGCCCGCAACTCCTCGGGCCTGGTCACCCAGCCCTCACCGATCTTCCCCGAGATCAGGCGGGCCAGGGCGGGGTTGCTGAGCAGTACCCAGCGCCGCGGCGTAACTCCGTTGGTGACATTGTGGAAACGTTCCGGATAGAGGTCGTGGAAATCCTTGAGCACGGTCTCCTTGAGCAGCTCCGTGTGCAGCGCAGCCACCCCGTTGATGGCGTGGCTGCCCACACTGGCAAGATGGGCCATGCGCACGTAGCGCTCGCCGCCCTCATCGATGATGGAGAGCCGCGCCGCTAGCCCGTCATCCCCCGGAGAGGCGCTGCGCACCTGGTCAAGAAAGCGCCGGTTGATTTCAAAGATGATCTCCAGGTGCCGCGGCAGCATGGCGCTGAACAACGGCAGCGGCCACTTCTCCAGCGCCTCGGGCAACAGGGTGTGGTTGGTGTAGGCCATGACGTTGCAGGTGATCTCCCAGGCCGGTTCCCACTCCATCATCTGCTCGTCCACCAGAAGCCGCATCAGTTCCGCCACCGCGATGGACGGGTGGGTATCGTTCAACTGCACGGCAAAACTCCCGGCAAGGTCGCCTATGTTTTCCCCGCGCAGTCGCTGGATGCGCAGCATGTCCTGGAGGGAGCAGGAGACGAAGAAGTACTGCTGGGCCAGGCGGAGCTGTTTGCCGATCTGTGGCTCGTCGTTGGGGTAGAGCACCTTGGAGATTGTCTCCGAGCTGACCTTCTCGTCCACAGCCCGGTAATAGTCACCCAGGTTGAAGGCCTGGAAGTTGAACGACTCCACCGCCTCCGACTTCCAGAGACGTAAAAGGTCGGTCACTCCCGAACAATAGCCGGCCACCGGCGTATCGTAGGCAACCCCTTTGATCACCTTGCCAGGAACCCAGCGTACCCGCAGACAGTCGTTCTCGTCGCTGTACTGCTCCGTGTGGCCCCCCAGCTTGACCAGGTAGCTGATATCGGGGCGACAGATCTCCCAGGGATTGCCCATGCGCAGCCACTTGTCGGTTATTTCTACCTGCCAGCCATCACGGATCTCCTGGTCAAAGATTCCGAACTCGTAGCGGATGCCGTAGCCGATGGCCGGAACCCGCAGGGTGGCCAGGGAGTCCAGGTAACAGGCGGCCAACCTGCCGAGACCGCCGTTGCCGAGCCCCGGCTCCTCCTCCTGGCGCAGCAGGTCGTCCAGGTTCTGGCCCAGTTCGGCCACTGCCCGACGGACCGACTCCACGATACCCAGATTGACCAGGTTATTGCCCAAGTGGGGACCCATCAGAAACTCGGCCGACAGATAGCTGACGATCTTAAGGCTCCTGTTGCGCAGGTGCCCCAGGGAGACGTGCCAGTCATCCAGCATCCGGTCGCGGACCGCGTAGGCAACTGCCATGTACCAGTCATTGAGGGTGGCCTGGGAGACCAGTCGGGCCTGGGTGAAATTGATGTGGTCGATGATAGCCTGTTTCAGGTCGGCGCAATCCATGCCCCGACGGATGTCCCCTGTTGTTTCACGGGACGAAGACGAGTCCCCTCTGTGCACGAGTTTATCTGCCATGTCGTCGACTCCTTGGTATGAAGGCATGCCGTTTGTATACGGCTGGTTCCCCGTTTCATGGGCAGTCCGGGGATCACAGTTCCCGCAACTCCTCGCTCTTGAGGGAGACGAGCATCACCGCCTGACTGCGGCCCGCTGCGTTGTACAACATGCTCAGGGTAATCTCCGTGGCGTCGTCGGCGGCTTCCTGACGCTTGACCCCCATGCGGTCGATGTACACCGTTTCCGGCTGCATCCACAACTGCTCTTTAGGGCTGCCCAAGAGCTGGGCAACGATCTCAAGATACAGGTCGAGCATACGGTCATCACCACCCAGTTCCAGCAACTGTTGCTCGATCTCCCCGAGTTGCCGCTCCACATCGACGCCAGCGCCGCCCTCCGTGGTACGCAGCGTATCGAACCCCCACCCCTCACGTTCAAGCAGGTTGAGCTTGGCCTGAAGCAGCGCGCGCCGCCGTTCCAGCTCCCGGCGTTCCGATTTCACGTCGCCCAGGCGTTTAAGCCCCAGGCCGAGCAGATGGTCGAAGGCCCGGCGCTTGAGCAGGCGGCGGGTCTCAGCCTCGTCACCGGTCGGGTCGAGAAAGCGATGGCCCTCGAAACTGACCGTTACTATCGGCATATCGCGGACAACGATCTCGCCCGACAGCCCGGCGCCAAAGGCCACCCTCTCCTGCTTTTCCATGGCCAGCAGGGCAACGACCCGGGAAGCGTCACCGGCCTCCTCCCGCCTGAACTCGGCAAGGCTCCGGTCGCCAGACAGAATCTGGCTCATGTCACGAGAGGAGATGAACATACTCTTCAGGAGACGGTCGTCGATGAAGCTGGAGAGGGAGAGGGGTATGGGTGGCGGCAGGGAGTCCACCAGCGTCACCACGTGATCGATGGCAGCCAGGACTGCCGGCCGCAGCTTCTTGCGGTAGCCGGACACGCCGCGCAGCCAGGGGTCGGTGCCTTCCACCGTCCGTTCGATGGCCTCCCTGACCAGCGACTCGGGGTACGTACCCTGTCGTTCGCTACCGAATATGGATTGCAGGAGTCGCAACATGGTATTCCTCTGAACAGTCGTAACGGTATGGCGGAGACGCAGCTTGCCGGTTCATACCTCAGTACGCATGGAACGCGGATCACATCGTAAAAAGCCGGAAACAGCTGGATTGTTCACTGGAATGGAATTCGATCCGTTGTTATCCATTGCATCCGATTTTTCCGCGTTCTATTGAGTCGGCTTTCGACGGGTACTGGAGCAGGCGTCTCAGCCGAACCGGAAGTTCAACCTCTCGTGTCCCGCGTCGTCTCCTGCTGCTGGGTTATGGCCAGGGAGACGAGCCTGGCCAGCAGCGTGGCCGGGTAGAGCTGCCCCACCAGCGCCTCCATCACCGCGAACATGCGCGAGACATCGTGGGTCGGGCTGATGTCACCGTAGCCGACCGTCGTGAGGGTGATGAAACTGTAGTAGACGAACACCTCCTGGCGTGCGGGACCGTAATCGCCGGCGGCCTGGGGGAGGTTGAAGGCGTTGGGCAAAACCTGGTCAAGGAATCCGTAGAGAACTGACCAGGTGATGCCGAACAGCAGATAGGCGGCTACCGCCCCTTTTACGCGATTGCCGGTGACCGGTTTGTCGTCCATGAAGACTTTGTACAGGATAACCATGGACAGCATGATCATGTAGATGAGGGATGCAAGGCTTCCCCAGCGCAGCGTTTCCGGCGTCGGCAGGACATGGGTGAGCCAGCGCAGCGCGATGGCGCTACAGGCCACCATGCCGGCCACACACCTGATTGATGGTCGCCGCGATATGTTGACAATCCCGGATACCATCAGCAGCGAGAAAAAGAGGCTCGTCAGCAGCCTCACCTGCGGAGAGTCGAGGAACGGCCCGAGAAAAAGGGCAAGGAAGAGGAGGACCAGAAACACCGAAAGAGCCTCGTCTCCCAGCCAGAATGCCCGTAACCGCAGGTACATATCGGCAGGTGCGCACTTCATGGACGGTCCCCTGAGCCGGCAAAGCCGGAGCCCAACAAGCAAAGGCAGTGGAGGGCGGAAAGAACTGATATAACAGATAACGTCCGATCACATGCTTCGTCAGATGCGCTTTGCCTCCGCCAAGCGTGCCCTGCCTTGTTCGACCCACTGTTACACGGCTACCTGCTGACGCGGGAAAGTCACCGCTATGCTTGCCGCGGCACTCCAGAAGCACGCATCCTCTGGGCTGTCCACCTTGCAGTAGACCTCGATCGCCTCCCTACAGGCGAGGGGACGCGGCGGGAGGCGTGCCTGCCAGCCTGTCGGCCGCATCCACCCAGCCGCCACCCATGGCCTTGTACAGGTTGGCGTAGGATGTAAGCAGCGAGGCGCGCAACTGGGTAAGGGTGAGTTCGGCGGGGAAGAGCTGCTGCTGCGCGCTCAAAACGGTGAGGTAGGGGGCGTAGCCTCCATCATACTGAAGCTTGGCCAGTTGCTCGTACTCCTGGCTGGCCTTGACCAGCCGCTCTTGGGCCAGAAGCTGTCCGGCCAACTTCTGGCGGATGACCAGGGCATTTTCCACGTCGGCAAAGGCACTCTGAATCGCAGCCTCGTACCTTTGGAGCGCCGCCTTCTGTAGTGCTTCGCTCTGCCTAACCTGACCAGAGATGGCGCCGGCGGTGAAGATAGGGCCGGTAATCGAGCCGCCATAACTCCAGAGCTTGCTCGGCCCCTTGAAGAGATCGGAGAGGTTCTCGCTGGCAAAGCCGAAATTACCGGTAAGCGAGATGGTCGGGAAGTAGAGCGCCTTTGCCGCGCCGATCTGGGCGTTGGCGGCGATCAGGTTCTGTTCGGCCTGCGCCAGGTCCGGCCGGCGCTCAAGCAGCTGGGAGGGGAGACCTGCCGGAACAGCCGGGGAGGCCAACTGATGGATCGTCTTGCCGCGCGGAATCGATCCCGGATTGCGGCCCAGCAGGATCGACAAGGCATTCTCCAGCTGGCTGATCTGGGATTCGATCTGCGATATGGTTGCCGCCGCGGTCTCATACTGGGTGCGGGCCTGCTGGACGTTCAGCATGGATATCTGGCCGTACTGGAACTGCAGTTCAAACAGTTTCACCGAATCGGCATAGGCCGCCAGGTTGCGCTTTGAGATCACCAGCTGTTCGTCCAGCCCGCGCAGCTGCAGGTAGTCGCCCGCCACCGCTGCCACCAGGGTGAGAATCACGCCGCGGCGTGCCTCCTGATTGGCCAGCAGGTTGGCCCGTGCGAACTCGGAGAGGCGCCTGACATGGCCCCAGAGATCCAGCTCCCAGCTGGCGCCGCCGAAGAGCTGGAAGTAATCCTGGGGGTTGTTGATACCGGGAGAGACGGGGATGGCGTTGTTTTCGCTCAGCCGCTGACGCCCGGCATCGGCGCCATAGCCCAGCTGCGGGAAGAGCGGGGAGCGGGTCTGGGTCAGGAACCCTGAGGCCTGTTCGATGTTGGCGGCAGCGATCTTGATGTTCTTGTTGTTGGTAAGGGCATCACTAATCAGAGCATCGAGCACCGGGTCCTGGAACTGCTTCCACCATTCGGTGTCCGCCGTGGCACGGGCCTCCTTGTCTTCGTATATGAAGGAGGATGGAGTTTCCACCACCGGTCTGTGGTAGTCCGGGCCGATCATGCAACCGGCAAGCAGGGTTGCGAGTGTGAGAACGAGTAGTCGGCGCATGTCAGTTACCCCCTTCCCGGTGGATATCATGGCTCTCGGTCAGGCTCGCCACCTGCGGCGTGTCCGGCGGACGCCCTTCGGCCGCCGCTTTCTTCGCTTTCTTCTCCTTGTTACGCTCGGTCAGATTGTCAAAGATATAGAAGAAGAGCGGCACGTACAGCATGGCCAGGGTTGCCTCGCCGATCATCCCCCCCATGATGCCGGTACCGATGGAGTGTCGGGCGTTGGCGCCGGCGCCGGTGGCGATGGCCAGCGGCAGTACGCCGAAGATGAAGGCCAGGGAGGTCATGATGATGGGGCGGAAGCGCTCCTCGCCTGACCGCACCGTGGCGTCCATGATGGAGAGCCCCTGTTCCCGCAGTTCCACGGCAAAGGTCACCCGCAGGACCGCGTTCTTGGCTCCCAGGCCGATCAGAACCAGCAGGCCGATCTGGAAGTAGACGTCGTTGCTCAAGCCCCGCATCCAGTTGAACATCAGGGCGCCCAGGATGCCGAAGGGAACGGCCGTCATGACCGAGCCGGGCAGGGTCCAGGATTCGAACTGGGCCGCCAGCAGGAGGAAGACGATAACCAGGCCGAAGGCGAAGGCAGCGGCGGAGGTGCCGCCTGATTTCTTCTCCTCGTAGGCCATGCCCGACCAAGCAAAGCTGTACCCCTGGGGAAGAACTTCCGTCGCCACCTCTTCCATGGCCTTGATGGCCTCGCCCGAGCTGAATCCCGCCTGGGCGTTGCCGGTGACCTGGGCGGCCGGAAAGCCGTTGAAGTGGGGCACCAGGTCGGGGTTGGTCACGTAACTGGTGTTGACCACGGCTGACAGCGGCACCATCTGGCCGGTGGTGGAGCGGGTGTAGAGCCGGGTGATGTCCGCGGGGGTGCGGCGGTAGGGGGCATCGGACTGGAGGATGACGTTCCAGACCCTGCTGTACTGGTTGAACTGGCTGACCTGGATCGAACCAAACTGGGCCTGCAGGGCGCTGTACACATCCTCCACCGGCACCCCCAAGAGCACGGCCTTGGAGCGGTCAACCTCGGCCTTCAGCTGCTGGGAGGCGGCGCGGAAGGTGGTGTTCAGCCCGGTCAGTTCGGGGCGCTGGCGCGCCTTGGCCAGGAACTGCTGGGTGGCCTCGTACAGGCGGGCCGGCTCGCCGCTCCCCTTATCCTGGATCCAGAACTCGAAGCCGCCGGTGGTGCCGATACCAGGAATCGCCGGCGGGGCGATGGGGATGGTTACCCCATCCTTGATGGTGCGTGCGGCCCCCCCGATCTGCTTCAGCACGGCCTCAGCGTTCTCCTTCTTGGCGCGATCCCCGGATGAATAGCGTTCCTTGAAATCCTTGAGCGTGACGAAGAAGGTCGAAACGTTGGGCTTGTACTGGCTGTCGATCAGGCTGTAGCCGCCGATCATGGTCCGGTTCTCCACCGCCGGGTTCTTGGCGAACAGCGCGTCCACCTTCATGGCCATCTCCGAGGTACGGTTCAGGCTGGCAGCATCCGGCATCATGATCTGCGTGAAGATGTAGCCCTGGTCCTCATTGGGGACGAAGCTGGTGGGGATGGTCTTGAACAGGTGCACCAGGCCGAACATCATCACGGCCAGCAGCACGAAGGCCACGGTCATGCGCTTGATCATCAGCACCACGGCGTCACCGAATTTCAGGGTGAACGTGTCGAACATGCGGTTGAACCAGGCGAAGAACCCCTTCTGGGGGGGCGGGTTGTGCTTGAGCATGAAGCCGCACATGGCCGGGGTCAGGGTCAGGGCAACGAAACCGGACAGGGCCACGGACACAACGATGGTGATGGCGAACTGCTTGTAGAGCTGTCCGGTGGTGCCGGGGAGGAAGGCCGCCGGAATGAAGACGCACGCCATGACCAGCACCACCGCGATCAGGGAGGTGCCGATCTGCTCCATGGCCAGGATGGTGGCTTCCTTGGGAGGAAGGTGCTTCTTGATCATGTTGCTTTCCACGTTCTCCACCACCACAATGGCGTCGTCGACCACCATGCCGATGGCCAGCACGATGCCGAACAGGGTCAGCAGGTTGATGGAGAACCCCATTGCCAGCATGCCGGCGAAGGTACCGATCAGCGAGACGAAGACTGCCACCGTACAGATGATGGTGGAGCGGAAGCTCTGCAGGAAGAGATAGACCACCAGGATGACCAGCACGATGGCCTCGAACAGGGTGTGGATGACCTCCTCGATGGAGAGACGCACGAATTCGGTGGTATCAAGGGAGATGGTGTACTCGATGCCGGCGGGAAGGGTCTTCTTCAGATCCTCCATGACTTTGCGCACCCCCTTGGACACTTCCAGCCCATTGGCGCCGGCCTGCTGGTAGACGATGATCGGCGCACAGGGATAGCCGTTCAACCGGTTGTCGTCGATGTACTGGCGCCGGCCGGTCTCGGCGCGGGCCACGTCCCTGATGCGCACGATGGCGCTGCCGTCCTGGCTGGCGCGCAGGATGATATTCTCATATTCCGAGGGCTTGACAAAGGGCGACTGGGTCACCACCGGAAAGGTCAGCTGCACCGACTTGTCGCTGGGCTGGGAACCGACCTGTCCGGCCCCGAACAGGGCATTCTGCTTGGCCACCGCATTCTGGATGTCGCTGGTGGTGATGCCGAGAGATGCCATGCGGTCCGGGTTCATCCAGATGCGCATGGCCTGGTCCGGCACGCCGAAAATCTGGGCCTGTCCGGCCCCGTTGACCCGCTTGATGGCATCCAGCACGTAGACATTGGCGTAATTGTTCACATACTCCGGTGTGTAGCGGCCGTCCTTGTTGTAGAGCGAAATGATCATCAGGGGGCTTGACGATTTTTTCTGCACCGAGACGCCGTACGTCTTGACCGCATCGGGGAGCTGGGGCATGGCTAGGTTGACCCGGTTCTGCACGTCCACCTGGGCGATATCAGGATCGACATTGAGGGCGAAGTAGGCGGTGATGGTCATCTGACCGGTATTGGAGCTGGTTGAGGTCATGTAGAGCAGGTTGTCGGCACCATTGATCTGCGCCTCGATGGGGGCGGCCACCGAGTCACCCACCGTCTTGGAGTCGGCGCCGGGATAGGTGGTCGTCACCTGGATCGTCACCGGCGTGATGGTGGGGTACTGGGCCACCGGCAGGGCCTTCATCGCCACCAGGCCGGCGATGACGATGATCAGGGAGATGACCGTGGCGAAGATCGGCCGTTCGATGAAAAACTTGGAAAACATGCTGCCCCTCCTCTGTCAGTCGGCCTTCTTCGCCGGGGTCGGTTTCGGTTCGGCGGCCGCGGGGCCGCTCTGGGAGGCGCCAGCCTGCTTCACCACCACTTGGATGCCCGGCCGCAGGGTCATGCCGCCGTCCACCACCACCTTTTCGCCGGCCTTGAGCCCCTCGCTGATGAACCAGTCGTTGCCCATCAGTTCACCCACCACCACCGGCCTGGATTCCGCCTTGTTCTCCCTGTCCACGACCCAGACGAAGTGCCCCTTGGCCCCCTGCTGCACCGCCCGTTGCGGCACCAGGATGGCGTTGGGCCTGATGGCCCCCTTGATGCGGGCGCGTACGTACTGGTTCGGACGCAGGACTCCTTTGGGGTTGTTGACGCTGGCCCGCAGCAGGAAGGTGCCGGTCTGGGGGTTGAAGGAGGGGTCGGCGAAGGTGATGCGGCCGGAGTGGGGGAAGATGGAGCCGTCAACCTGCACGATCTCGATCTCGTAATTCTGCCCTTTGGGGGGGCGGATCTGTCCCTTGGCAATCTGATCGCTATATTCCTTCAACTCGTTTTCCGACAAACTGAAGTTGACCCAGATGGGTGAGAGGACCGCCACGGTGGTCAGCAGGCTGTTCTGCGTGTTGATGTAGGCGCCTTCCTGCTGCAGGGCGGCGCTGGTGATGCCGTTCACCGGGGAGGTTATGGTGCAGTAGGAGAGGTTGAGCCGCGCCGTCAGCAGCTGGGCTTTGGCCGCCTCCACAGCCGCTGCCGCCGATTCATAGGCGCCGGTGGCGTCATCCAGGTCCTTCTTGGAGAGGGCGTTCTTTTCAGTCAGGGGCTTGGTGCGATCAAGATTGAGGCGGGCCGTCTTCATGGCGGCCTTTTGCCGATCCAGTGCCGCGCTCGCGGCATCCACCTGGGCCTGAAACGGTTTCTTGTCCATCAGGAAGAGGACGGTACCCGCCTTCACAATACTCCCCTCGGTATAGGCCCGCTTTTCCAGGAAGCCATTTACCCGGGCCTGGATGCTCACCTGCTGCGAACTCTGGGTCTGTGCCACGTATTCGGAGATAATCGGCGTGTCTTTGGCAATGACCTGGACAATCTCGACCGCCGGCGGAGGTAACGCGACAGGCTTTTCCTTCTTGGCGCAGCCGTTTGCCAGCAGTGCAACCAAGCAGGCGGCTGCCGTGAAGCACCGCCCGGCATAACCGGTCGACCAGAACAATGTGCGGACGCTCCTGAGACTCTTCATGCTCTACCCCCATGAGATGCCAGTAGTTAAAACAAGAGAAAACCAGTTTGCTGGATTTCGGCGTGCTGAATCCATTGTGCGAACTGGACAAAAGCTGCTCATGAACTGCTGCCTGCCGGTACCAATTGGACAGCTCGACTCTCGTAATTTGCCAAAAACATGCCAGCTACGTGCGCAACTCCAGTCGGGCGCTAACCGGGCGTATTTCAATCAACCATAGCCACGGACCAGCGACGGATACGCAGCCACCCGGATAGCCAGAGACGACATATCATCCGTGAGTTGATATTCAGTCCTCCCGATAGAAGTGCTTTCCTGGCAGTCTGCAGGGACGCAACTGCCATTGGCGCCCCCTTTTTGCTGCCGCACGCCTTGACAACCAGAGCCCAGGCTGGCGTCGGCTTGCCCACTGTAACGGCGGGGAAATTATCCGCCGGCATTGATGGTGACGATGGGTGCCCCCTCCTTGCCGCCGGTCTCGGTCAGGGTCATGACGAACATCAGGAAGGAGAAGAGTTTTTTCGAGACGTAATTCCGGTCGTCGATCCAGAACCAGCGGCCCCGGTACGGCACGGCGGCAAAATCGTCGTCAGGCTTTGCCGTGGAGCAGAGGATGCGGATCATGGTCCCCCTGATCCCCTCCCCTTCCGGTTCCATGGTCGCAGGCACTCGCCGCTCGGTCACATGCTCGGCCGGCACCTGGATGGTGGCGGAGATGTCGCTCAAGACTTCGATGATCGAACGGGTCAGCAGGGCGACCTCTTCGTCACTGCCTGACACCGATCCGTAGACAACACGGAATTCTCCCCCCTCCTCCTTGAGGCCGAGCATGCGCCGCACCTCCCGCGATGCCTGCTCCGTTTCCCGGTCCATACGCTTGCGGAAGACCATCATCAGGGCGTCGCGGTTCTCCATCTTCCTGACCCGCAGGGCAACGGCACCCGAGGCTTGGATATGGCGCATTTTCTCCAGGATGAGGTAAAACTCCGGGTCGGCCTTCCGCGCCCGGGCCGACCCTCCGAAGGAGTTCTGGATGCCGTTGACCGAGTGGACCAGGATGCGGAAGACCAGGTCGATGGGGTAGCCCCCCTCCACCAGGCTCATCACCGTAGCCGGTGCCACGGGGGTCATCAGGTTGCGGGCGAACTTCTCTCCGGTCAGTGGGGTATAGGTGATGGTGGGGCGGTCGATGAAGTTGCCCTCCACGCCCAGAAGCTGGCTGTTGGCCTGGGGGGGGTACGACCAGCCGAAGGCGGCATTCAGGGCGGTGGAGACCTGGTACTGGTTGATGATGGAAGCCACGTCCAGGAAGATGGGCGCGTCTCCGTAGCGGATCTTGACGATGTTGAGCAGCATCTGCCGCTTCCACGACTCCGAGATGGCTGCGGTGTAATCGAAGCGGTCGCGGGCAACGGTAGCCGGACCAAGGCCGGAGCAGCCGGTCAGAAACGCTACCATCAGTGCCGCCGCAGCGAGGATCCGAATATTCAGTACCATCTGTCGTTTCTCCTCCACCATCACCCTCCGGATCAGGCCTGTCCCATGGGACCTCTCACAGCGGCTCCAGCCGGAAGATGTTGCATTTCCACGGCCCCAGGTCGACATACAGCCCCGCCCCCGTCATCTCGTCCCCGTCCCGGTCCCAGCTCTCAGCGGTCAGCAGATCCACCAGACGCCAGGTTCTCCCCCGCAGTTCCTCACACGGCAGCTGGACGCGGGCCTGGGCGGCGGTAGCGCTCAAGTTTACGACGATCAGGTGGCGGCTCTTCTCCCCGCTCCAGCAGTGGGCAACGATATTCAGGTGGCTGGCGTTGTCCGGCCAGCCGCTCCGTTCACAGAGGCGCCAACGACCGCCGCGCACCCCTTCACGGGCGATTACCACCAGCAGGGCCTGGTAGAATGCCCGTAACTTATGGTCAACCTCCTCGGCAGGACGGCGGCCGAGGAACACGGGAAGCCTTACCCTGCGCCCCTCCAGTTGCCCCTCGTGGAGCAGCGCCGCCCCCGGAAGGGTGGTGGTGAGCAGGGCAACGGCCCTCTCCTTCTCCGGCGAGAAGGTGGCGGCGGCCCGCGGCTCGTCGTGGTTTTCGATGAAACGCACCAGCCGCTCCTGATAGGTCGCCTCGGCGCAGAGGTGCAGTCGGACGTTCTCGGCCGGGCCGTGCTCCAGCCGGTCGTACAACTTCTTGTCGTAGCAGAAGTCAAACCCCTGCTGCTGCAGTTCCCACTCCAGCTCCCAGTACGCCTCGGCCATGAAGAGGAAGCCGGGGTGGGTTGCGCGCACCGCACCGATCAGCTCCGGCCAGTAGTCAACGGCAGGGGGTACCCCGGCCCGCTCCCCCCAGGTGCGCTGGAATATGTGGTTCATGACCAGCATGGCCATGTCGCAGCGCACGCCGTCGCACTGGTCGGCGATGGAGCCAACCGTCTCCCTCACCGCGGCCCGCAGGCCGGGATCGAAGGCGTTCAGCTGCAGGACGTCGGGCCAGGCCGGGAAGAAAGGATCCCGGCCGCAGGCGTACACATGCCCTCCTGTAGTCAGAAACGACGCCGGTTCCCGCATAACATCGCCGTAATCCCCCCGGATGAAGTAGTCGGGATGCTCCGTCACCCAGGGGTGGTCGGGAGCCACGTGGTTGGGGACCAAGTCCAGGATCAGGGCAAGGCCCCGGCTGGCCAGTTCCTGACGGGCAACCGCCAGCCCCTCCCTCCCCCCCAGACAAGGGTCCACCTCGTAGTTGCGCACGCAGTAGGGGGAACCGACGTTGTCTTCCGCCCTGAAGTCGGGCAGGGCCCGGGAAAAGTCATCCAGCAGTCCCTGGTTGGCCATGGACACCTGGATGCCGGCGGGACTGCGCTCCCAGACCCCCATCAGCCAGACCCCATCGAAGCCTAAGGAGGCGATGTCGTCCCACACGCTCTTGGGGACGCTGGCCAGGGTCAGCGGCTCGCCCAGTTGTTGACCAAGCTCCCGGAGCCAGACCCAGGTGTTGATCTCGTAGATAAGCGGATGTTGCGGCCACGCGCTCATGGCATGCTCCTTATCTCCCGGCTGGTAGAAAACAGGCAGCCGGGCACCCTTCCGCCGCCCGTTACTTGCCCACCGTCTTTTTGATCGCCGCCATCTCCGCATCCTTCGCCAGCAGGACCTCCTGCGTCACGTCCCCCATCCCCTGGATGATGCGGGCGATGCAGCCGGTCCAGCCGGTCTGGTGGCTGGCGCCGATGCCGGCCCCGTTGTCGCCGTGGAAGTACTCGTAGAACAGCAGGTACTCCTTCCAGTGGGGGTCGTTCTGGAACTTCTCCGCCGAACCGTACACCGGGCGGCGACCGTTCTCGTCGGGGAGGAAGATGTTGACCAGGCGGTTGCCCAGTTCCTGGCCCACCTCGTACAGGTTCATCATCCGGCCCGAGCCGGTGGGGCATTCCACCGTGAACGAGTCGCCGTAGAAGGCGTAGAGCCGGTAGAGCGCGACGATCAGCAGGAAGTTGACCGGCATCCAGATGGGGCCGCGCCAGTTGGAGTTGCCGCCGAACATCCCGCTGTCGGAGTCACCCGGCAGGTACTCCACCCGGGACTCCTGGCCGTTGTGCTGGAAGACGAAGGGATGCTCCCGGTGATAGCGGGAAAGGGCGCGGATGCCGTAGGGGCTCAGAAACTCCTCCTCGTCCAGCATGCGGGCCAGGACGCGGCGCAGCTTCTCCTCGTTGAACAGTGACAGCATGCGCCTCCCCGCCACTCCGGGCTTGTTGGGGAGATGCATGTTGGCGGTCAGCTCGGGGTGGCGGTCGTAGAATGCCTTGGCCCGCTGGATGAAGGTGGGCATGTTGGCGATCTGCTCCTCCTCGAAGATGGCCACGGCGGCCAGGGGGAGGAGGCCGACCATGGAGCGCACCTTCAGGCGCATGGCCGTGCCGTCGGGCAGCCGCAGGACGTCGTAGAAGAAGCCGTCCTCCTCGTCCCACATCTCGTCCTGCAAATCTCCCAGGCGGTCCATGGCCCCGCCGATCCACATGGTGTGCTCGAAGAACTTGCTGACGAACTCCTCGTAGAGCGGGTCGTGCAAGGCCAGCTCCACGGCGATGCGCAGCATCTGCTGGCTGAAGAAGACCATCCAGGCGGTGCCGTCGGCCTGCTCCAGATAGCCGCCGGTGGGGAGCGGCGAACTGCGGTCGAACACGCCGATGTTGTCCAGACCCAGGAACCCTCCCTGGAAGACGTTGTTGCCGTCCCGGTCCTTGCGGTTGACCCACCAGGTGAAGTTGACCAGCAGCTTGGAAAAGGCGTACTTGAGAAACTCTATGTCCCCCCTGCCGTCGTGGCGCGCCTTGTCCATGAGGTAGATCTGCATGGTGGCAAAGGCGTGCACGGGAGGGTTGACGTCGCCGAAGTTCCACTCGTAGGCCGGGATCTGGCCGTTGGGGTGCAGGTAGTCGTTGCGCAGCATCAGGTCAAGCTGGGATTTGGCGAAGTCCGAGTCCACGATGGAGAGCGGCAGCATGTGGAAGGCCAGGTCCCAGGCCGCGAACCAGGGGTACTCCCACTTGTCCGGCATGGAGATGATGTCGTCGCAATAGGCGTGGGACCACTCGCCGTTGCGGATAGCCTGGCGCTCTTCCGGCCGGGACCAAGGGGTGATGTGGTGCTCTTCCAGCCACTTGTCCACATCGTAGTAGAAGTACTGCTTGGTCCAGAGCATGCCGGCCAGGGCCTGGCGCATGACGCCGGCCTGTTCGGGATGATCCGCCTTGATCCTGGCAGGGGTGATGAAAGCGTAGAAATCGTTGGCCTCCTGGATGCGCGCCTGGAACAGGGCGTCACACCCGGCGAAGGGAGCGAACGTCGCCGCCGGTTTGGTGCGGGTCAGGCGCAGCCGGATGACCTCCGTCGCCCCGGCTGCGACGGTCAGTTGATAGTGGGGCGATGCCTTGGTGCCGCTCTGGGCCGGATTGATCGCATCTGCCCGTCCCTGCACCAGGTAATCGTTAATGCCGTCCTTGACAAAGGGGGTGGCATTGGTTCCGCCGAAGAGGCGGACATGGTTTGTCTCGTTCTCGGTGAACAGGAGCGGGACGTCGCCATCACAGTAGAGGTAGTAATCGGCCAGAAATTCCTGGAAGAGCGGGTCGGTGTGGTAGGCGTGGATGACGCTTCCCGTTCCGTTTTCCACTTTTTCCATGACCGGCCTGCTTCCTCCCCCCGCCCAGGACCAGGTGTTGCGGAACCAGAGGGTGGGCAGGAGGTGCAGGCTGGCAGTTTCCGGCCCCCGGTTGGCAACGCTGATCCTGATCAGGATATCCTCGGTATCCGCCTTGGCATATTCCACGAACAGGTCGAAGTAGCGGTCGTCGTCGAAAACTCCCGTATCCAGTAGTTCGTATTCCAGCTCGTCCTTGCTGCGGTTGCGGTTGGTGACCACCAGATCCTCATAGGGATAGGGAGCCTGGGGATACTTGTACAGGTACTTCATGTAGGAGTGGGTGGGGGTGCTGTCCAGGTAGAAGTAGTACTCCTTCACGTCCTCGCCATGGTTCCCCTCGCTGTTGTTGAGTCCGAACAGGCGTTCCTTCAGGATGGGATCCTTGCCGTTCCAGAGGGCCAGGGCGAAGCAGAGTATCTGGTGATCGTCCGAGATGCCCCCCAGGCCATCCTCCCCCCAGCGGTAGGCCCGGGAGCGGGCCTGGTCGTGGGTGAAATAGTTCCAGGCATCGCCGTTACTGCTGTAGTCCTCACGCACCGTGCCCCACTGCCGCTCGGAGAGGTAGGGGCCCCACTTTTTCCAGGGGACCTCTGCTTCACGGGCCTCTTCCAGCCGTTTCGCTTCATTCGTAGGTGATATGTTCTCCTGCATGACGGTACTCCCTTCGGATGTATGTTCATGGTCCCCTGGCCCTGCCCAACAGGCAGGGTCACAGGGCGCTGTCTTCCCGTTGAGGGTGACCCGTACCGAAATCGCTTCCAGCAGCGGCCTCCTCCGTCGGCTCCGGCCCCATCACCCAGGCAACCAGCAGGGTGTAGGTCACGGCCAGCATCACCGGCCCGATGAACAGGCCGATCACGCCGAAGGCGATCAAGCCGCCGATCACCCCGGCAAAGATCAAGAGCAGGGGCAGGTCGGCGCCCTTCTTGATCAGGATCGGCCGGATGAAATTGTCCATGGTGCCCACGACAACCGCCCAGACCACCATGATAGAGCCCCACATGGTCTGGTCTTTCCAGAAGAGCCAGATAACGGCGGGGATGAGCACCAGGGAGGGACCGAGCTGGGCCACGCAGAGGATGAACATGACCGCAGTCAGCAGCGTGGCTGCCGGAACCCCGGACAGGGCCAGACCGATGCCGCCCAGCAGGGCCTGGGCCAGGGCGGTGACGACCACGCCGAGGGCAACGCCGCGGATGGCCTTTGCGGCCAGGATGGAGGCGTCTTCACCGCTCTTGCCGCCAAGCCGATGGGCAAAGAGGCGGACCCCCATGGCCGCTTTCTCACCGCTGGCGTAGAGCACCGCGCTGATGATCACGGTCAGCAGAAACTGCACGACCATCATCATGACGCTCCCTGTCTGGGCCACAATCCAGCCGACGATTGCCTTGACATGGGGCGCCAGACGGGCGGACAACTCCACCGGGTCGATCGTCGCCAGAGTGCGCCAGCGTTCGGCCAGTTTCGGCCCGATCACAGGGACCTGCTCCACCCAGGCCGGTGGCGGTGCCGGCGTGTACATGGCCAGTGACCTGGCCCAACCGACGATGTCATCGGAGCGTTCGACGATACTGACGATTGCCAGGGTCAGGGGGATAACCAGCAGGAGCAAGAGCGCGGCACTCATTGCCGCAACCGCCAGTGCCCGCTTTCCCCACAGGCACTTCTGGAGCGAGAGCATCAGCGGCCAGGTGGTGATGACAATCATGGTTGCCCAGACCAGCGCCGTAAGAAAGGGGCGCAGCACCCAGAAGCTGGCGCTGATCAGGATAGCGATGAACAGCACCGCCAGGGTGGTGCGAGCGATGTCCGCGGAGGGGGTAGCAGGTTTCATTGATGGTATTCTCCACTCGTCGTAATGTGGCGGGAGCGACCGGCCTGCCGCTTCCGCCGGTGTCAGCTGGGGGATGAGCAATGGGCGAAACTGCTCACTCAGCCTTCATGGGATCATGGATCTCCCGGGCGATCTCCCTGCTCACCTGCCCGAGAGCGCTGCTAACGGCCGCCACCAACGTATCGTAGCGGGAATCTTTCAGCTTCTCCATACAGGTCGACACACGCGCCGCGACGCAGGTTCCATCCGCGGCGGAAAGGGTCCACTGAACCCTCATGCTCAGCTGGTCCCCCGGCACGCAGTCCAGACGGAGGATTCGCATGGCCAGGGTATAGTCGGCTTTTTCGTTCCGTCCCCGGGGTGCGGCCTGCACCCGGTCGCTGGCAAGGAGCAGGGAGAGGTTCTCCGCCATCACTGCGGCGATATTGTCGGGAAGGGAACCGGCCCAGCGGTCGAATTCGGCCAGTTTCAGTTCGTTCTGTCCGCTCCTGGTCACGATCTGGGGACGGTTCAGGTAGTCGGGGACCTCAACCGGAGCGATACTGAGGGAGACCTGCCTTACCGCCGATGCCGGCGGTTTCGCTGCCTGGGGGCCAAGGGGGCTCAACGTATAGAAGCGGGCCTGTGGCGAACGTGCGCAACCGGCAAGCCAGATGGTTGCAATGACCAGAATGAGCGTTCTCGGCAGGTTGAATCCGTTGTTCATCTCACTCTCCTTTGGCGGCGGGCTTGCCGCTGATCAGCGACTCGGGATGACGCTCCAGCTGATCGGTAAGCATCCGCAGCGACTGGGCGGCGCGCGACAGTTCCCGCAATGTTTCTCGCAGATCCTGCTGCAGCGGCGCGTCGTCCTCCAGGACCTTTTTCGCCGTTTGCAGCGTCTTGCGTGCCTCCTCCAGGGTTGCCCGCGCCTCGGGCACGACCTCGCCACCCGCCCGCTTGACCACCTGATCCGTACTCTTCATGGTGGCGTCGAAGGACTGCAATGCCTGTCGCACATCGCCGACCACCTCATCCAGCGGCAGTCTTTCCAGTTTTTTCATAACCTTGCCCAGCGTTGCCTCCAGTTCCACCAGGCTGCTGGGGGTGGTGGGGAAGCGGGGAGGATCGCTGGACCAGTTGATGCTGGCCTTGGAAGCGCGGGGGAAGAAGTCCAGGGAGACCAGGAGCTGTCCGGTAACCAGGTTGCCGCTCTTGAGCTGCCCCCGCAGTCCGTAGGTAACCATCTGGTTGATATAACTCTGGGGATCCCTCGGATTGCTTACAAGCATTTGGCTGGACCGCGAAGTCATCCTGTGGGGATAGACCCGCGTCTCCACCAGCATGTTGAGCTGCTTGCTGCGGCTGTCGAACTCCACCTGGATTCCCGTAACCTCGCCGACAATCACTCCGCGGAAGTCAACCGGCGCCCCCACCGACAGGCCACGCACCGATTCGTGGAAGACCATGGTGTAGGTATTGCTGTAGGAATCAGGCTGTTTCATCGCCTCTTCGCGGTTGGCGCAGAGGGTGAAGGCCAGGTTCCGATCAGGCGGAGGGGCTTCGGCATCCTCATCCAGGGTCTGGAAGGCTATCCCCCCCACCATGATGGAGACCAGCGACTGGGTGTTCACCTTCAGGCCATTGGCGTCTATGGCAATATCGACTCCGCTGGCATGCCAGAAGCGGCTGTTGGCCCTGACATACCTGTCGTAGGGGGCGGCGACGAATACCTTGAAGGTGACCCCCCTGCCGTCTTTGTCCAGTTCGTAGGAGAGCACCTGCCCCACCTTGATACGGCGGAAATAGAGCGGGGAACCGATGTCCAGCGACCCCAGATCCTGGCTGTGCAGCTTGAAGCGGCTCCCCGGCTCATCCATGGTAACCACCGGGGCAGTCTCCAGCCCCTGGAAGTTGCGCAGTGTTTTTTTTGCTGTGCCCACGTCCATGCTGATGTAGCTCCCCCCCATCAGGGTGCCCAGTCCGGTGACGCTCCCCCCGGAGATATGGGGGCGCACGACCCAGAACTTGGTGTCCTCCACCAGGTAGGGGGTGGCCTCCTTGACCAGCTCGGCGGTGGCGATCACATGCTTCAGGTCCTTGGAAATCTTGATCTCCGTGACCAGGCCGACCTCCACATCCTTGAACTTGATCTTGGTCTTGCCCGCCTCCAGCCCGTCACCGCTCTTGAAGCTGATGCTGATGGTCGGCCCCTGCTGCAGGTAGGATCTGACGGCCAGGGTTCCGCCGATGATGGCCGCCACGATGGGGATCAGCCAGACCAGCTGCAGGGAAAAGCGCCGCTTCGGCTCGGCCACCGCCTCGGGGATGTCCTGAAATTCCTGGTCTTGGGATGTCTCAGTCATGTTCGGTTCTCGCTTTCTTCAGGGGATCCCAGATAAGGCGCGGGTCGAATGCCATGGCGGCGAACATAGTCAGGACCACGACCGCGCCGAAGGCCAGTGCCGCCGGGCCGGCGGTAATGGTGGCCAGAGAGCCGACCTGCACCAGTGCGGCCAGGATGGTTACCACGTAGATATCCAGCATGGACCAGCGGCCGATCAGCTCCACGATCCGGTAGAGTTTTGTCCGCTGCAGCGGCAGCCAGGTGGAGCGGAAGTGCACGGAAACCAGCAGCAGGGTCAATGCGATCAGTTTCAGCAAAGGCACCAAGATGCTGGCGATGAACACAACCAGGGCCAGATCCCAGGAGCCAGAATGCCAGAGATAGACGACCCCGCTCATGATGGTGTCGTCCTGGGCGCCGAACATCGAACCGGTCTTCATGATCGGCAGCAGGTTGGCCGGGATGTACATGATGTAGGCCGCGATCAAGAGCGCCAAGGAGCGCGACACGCTGTTGGGCTTGCGGAAGTGCAACGGCGCGGAGCAGCGGGGGCAGCGGGACTCTCCGCTGCCTTTCACTCCCTTTGACAGCAGGCCGCACACATGGCAGGAGAACAGTCCGCAATCCTGCGCGGTAAGCGGGGCTCTGGTCATGGGCCGTTCCTCTCCCCAGCGGCAGCTTCCGCCCGCACCCAGACATCACGAATATCGAAGGATGCGGCGGCGGCAGCCATCAGCAGGATCAGGACGCCGAAGGACCAGAGGGCCAGGCCGGGGATGACTCTGGCAAAATGGGTGAGCTTCACCAGCGCCACCAGCACCCCCAGCAGGAACACCTCCACCATGCCCCAGGGGCTCAGGTTCCGCAGGATGCGCATGCTGATGTTCAGGCCGGCCGGCCGGCGCCCGGACTTGAGCGCCAGCAGCAGGTGGAGCATGAAGGCGATTTCCAGGGCCGGCATCAGGAGGGTGGTCAGGAACACCAGCAGGGAGATGGTGGTCATGTCCTGGTTCCAGAGCGCCCGGGCCGCACCCATGAGGGTGGTGTCGTGGCGCGTCCCCTGGATGTTGATGCCAACGATGGGGTAGGCATTGGCGACGATGAAAACCAGGGCGGCGGTCAGGGTAAAGGAAAGGGTATAGTCCAGGCTGGCATGGGGTGAGCGGTAGAGCTTGGCTCCGCAGCGTACGCAACGAGCCACTTTGCCGGGGAGAAGCTTGATCTCCCGCTGGAGGAGGTCACACTCGTGACAGGCGATCAGCAGCGGCAAATCGCCATCGCCGGACCGCTCCAGGCTGATCTCACTGGCGCTCATGGCGTGTCTCCTGTTCCCTTACGCCGTCGCTGAATCGCTCAGTCGGTTGGCCTGGTGGGGATGGAACTGCGTGCGGGGAATTTGTCCTGGCCATGTGAAGCAGGCCTCGGTTTCTTGAAGCGTCAGCCATTCTAACTCATGGTTACAACGGCCGCACTCTTTTCCTTGTTGCCATCGGTACGAACCAGCCGCCGATATCCATCGACGGCTGGCGCGGAATACCGCCTGATCAGTCCGGCATGACGCAGTTGGTGCCACCCCGGTTGTCGCACAGGGCAAAGCGTATTTTCTTGGCCCAGTATTTGAGTGCCTCGTCGGCGTTATACCAGCTGCTCCAGAGCTTGGTGATGGTTTTGCCTCCCACGCGCCGGTCCAGGGCCGCACCCAGCAGTTCGCCGCTGGAGGCGTCGGTAATTTTCATCTGCAGGGTTATCTCACCCACCCCCATCTGCTTGCCGGTGACGGACATTTTGACGATATTAAGGCCGATGCCGATGGGAGAGAGCGTGGAGATCGTATTGCGGGCCGGCTTGGAGGAGTCTGCATCGATGATTGCCCACTGGATGCGCATGGTGCCCGGCTCAGCCGAGGTAACGACCGTGTAATCCTGCTCAAGTTCCTTGCTCAAGTAGACATGGGCGTTGTTGGCCAGTGCCTGCAGGTTCTCCAGCTGGTCCTTGTCCAGCTCGCCATCCTTGTAGATGATGACCGGGTCGATCATTACCTTGTTGTAGCTCTTGACTTCGGCCTTTGGGTTCACGTATCGGTACAGGGCCTGATTACCGCTCCCCTCGACCAGAATCTCCGGGTTGACCAGCGGCGATTCCTTGAGGTCAACGCTGCGCGCCTGATAGCTTCCGGCGCATCCGCCCATCTGCAATGCACCTGCCACGAACAGCGCAACCAGTACCGGTGTTTTCATCCATTTCATGCTGTCTCTCCTTTCATGCTTGAGTGTTGTGAAGCGACTGTACCGACTGGTCAGGAATGTTCCCCTGGCGCATGCTCCCTTCCCGCTTCGCCCTTCTCCCTGGTCCGAAGCGGGTTCAGCGTGCCCCAGGGGGAGTCCTTCCTGAACCCGGTCCGTCTTCCCCTCTGATTTTCTCGATCAGTTCGATCCCCTGCGTCTCGCTGGATTCGTAGAACGATATCTCCGGAATCTGTGACGACAGCTCCATGGCCTCCAGAATCTTGGCGTAGTTGCTGCTTTTGATATGCCGTTTCAGTTCCGCCAGGGACCGCCACAGCTCCACGTAGAGCAGGCCCTGCTCTTCATCATGCTCCTCGTAGATGCTGCAGGCAAGGCAGCCCGACTCCGCCATAATGGGCCCCTTGATGGTAAGGAGTATGTCCAGAGTCTCCCGGCGTTTTTCATTGAGCGGTATCGTTTTCAGGGTGACGATGATCATGGTGGAGAATCTCCATCCCAGTTCTGTGCCAACCGAAACGAAAGCTGAATATTGTTTTAAAACAAGAGACAATGTAGAGAGTTACACTGCCGGGACGGGACGGGCGCGCTGGCTCGGCACCGGATCGAGAGACGAAATCTCAACCTGAGGATGGTATGCCGTCTTTCTCCCGGGGAGGGAGTATGCCCAGTTTTTTCATCCGGGAATAGAGTGTGGCCGGATTGAGATCCAGGATATGGGCGGCGCCCCCCTCGCCTTTTATGCGCCACTCCGTCCGGCGCAGAACATCCTGGATGTAGTGGCGCTCCATCTCTTCGAGAGTTGTCATCTGGGGAGGGGCGTTAACGATATTTTCCGGAAGCCGTATCTTCAACTCGTCTCCCGGACTGACGATCACCGCGTATTCAATGACGTTCCTCAGCTCCCGCACGTTGCCCGGCCAGGAATAGGACTGCAGCGCAAGCATGTCCCTCTTTGCGATCCTGAGAATCCGTTTGCCCATCTTCTCGTTGAAATCCCGCACGAACTCCCACGCCAGCAGGGGGATGTCCTCCCGCCGCTCACGAAGGGGGGGGACGACGATGGGAAAAACGCTCAGGCGGTAGTACAGGTCTTCGCGAAATCTGCCCTTGCGCACCTCTTCCAGCAGATTGCGGTTGGTTGCGGCTATCACGCGCACGTCAACCTTGATCGTCCGGGGAGATCCCAAGCGCTCGAACTCCCCCTCCTGCAGCACCCGCAGCAGCTTGCTCTGCAGCTCCAGCGACAACTCCGCTATCTCGTCCAGAAAGAGAGAGGAACCGTCGGCAAGCTCGAAACGCCCCATCTGGCGCGTCAGGGCGCCGGTATAGGCTCCCCGCTCCCGCCCGAACAGCTCGCTCTCCACCAGCGACGAGGGGAGCGAGGCGCAATTCACCTTCACCATCAATTTGTCCCGGCGTGGGCTGTGGTTATGGATCGCCTGGGCCACCAGCTCCTTGCCTGTCCCGGTTTCACCGTACACAAGAACGGTGGAGGGGGTTGGCGCCACCTGCTCCACCATGGCAAGTACCCCTTGGATCGGTTCGCTCTGGCCGACAATCTGATCGTTGAAGCGGGACGCGCGAACCTCGCTGCGAAGATAGTCTGCTTCCAACTCCAGCTTGTCCTTCAGCCTGGCGATTTCGTCACAGGAACTTCTGAGCTCGTCCTCCGTCGCTTTCCGGTGAAGCGCGTTCACGAACAGATCCCCGATTATCTGCAGGCGGTTAAGGACATCCTCGGTCCCGGCAAGGATGCCGGAATGGGATTCCACGACGATCAGGTAATGGACCCTGTTTTCAACCCTCAGGGGAACGTGCAGTCCGGAGCGAATCCCCATGGCCATCCAGGAAGCGCGGTCCCTGTCCGCCTCGACCGGCAGTTCGGCGAGATCGGAGAAGCAGTAGCAGCGCCCCTCACGCAACTGACGGAACGACCAGGGGAACAGGGCCACGAGGTCGACATCACCGGGCAAACGCTCAAGTCCCTCCCGGTACACGGCATGGGTGATGATGGTTTTTTCACCCTCCAGATCCACCTTGATCAGCCCGCAACGGTCGCCATGAAAATGGTCCAGGAGTCTCCACAGGGCATGCTCGATCTGATGGTCCAGATCAGACGGCAGCGTGGACTTGGCAAAGACGGACGAGGTCTCCGCCAGGAATGACTCGAAGCTCAGCTGCCGGAGAAGGGTCTGTTCATTCTGCTTCCGTTGGGTTACATCCGCCGAAGCTCCCATGACGCAGTATGATTTTCCGCCATTACAGCTGTGCGGCCCCCCCCGCGAGTGAATCCAGCGAATTGATCCGTCCGGGAGCAGCAGGCGGTACTCGATGCTGGTTGTCTCACCCCTCCGCATCATGGCGTCCAGCCCCTCCCTGACCATATCGAGATCATCGGGATGAACCCTGTCCAGAATCTGTTCCAGACGGATCTGCCCGTTTTGGGGAAGACAGAAGATATCCCTGGCAACATGATTGCTCCAGATCGCAGAGGTCGCGAGATCCAGCGCCCAGAGGGCGGTGCCTGAAGCATCCGCGGCACGCTTGAGCCGGGTCTCGTTTATTTTCAGTTCTTCACATGAGTGATGCGTGGTGCCCCACTGATCGTCGTCGGCCACGGATCGTGGAGAGTCGCAGGTAAGCAGCGGGTGGAGGGTCTTCTTGGGGGCTCTTTCCAGCATAGGTGATTCCTCATGGCCGAATCTGAAATCGTTTTAACTGAATGATAGTGCAGATGTTGTTCGTCGCAAGTTGAAATGTCATCCCGAGGTCGATATTTAGTCTCGACAGCGGCGTGCGTAGCCAGGAGTGCGACGGCAATGCAGCGTATTTGTGGCTAGTTACGACCAGTGCCAATCGCCGTGAAAGTTGGCACAATTAGTGGTTGTAAAGCAATACTCTATGGTGGAGCGTCACGTCATCACGGTACCCTGCTCTTTGTGCGCCGAGATCAGCACCGTCACCCTGAGCCCGAGAGAAAGGGGCGACGCATCAGTGGCTGAGGACAGCCTTCGGGTACGAAAACTACTGGGACTCAGTCCGACGGCAATCGGCGTCTACAGGAGTTGGCCAAGACAACAGGCCCCACGAGAGGCGAGTGACAGAAAAGGAGGTTGTACATGAAGATTCACTATCGTTTCCGTTTCATTGTATGCATGGTTGCTCTGCTGGTTGTGGCCGGCTGCGCTTCAACCAAGGTCACCGACCGACAGCCGCTGGTGACCGGCCAGATTCAGCGTCCCGGCCGCATTCTGGTCTACGACTTCGCCGCAACCCCCAACGAACTCCCCCCCGGCTCGGCCCTTGCCGTCCAGTATTCTGGCGGCGAAACCCCACAGAGTGCCGAACATATCGCAAACGGCCGGAAGCTTGGCGCCCTGATAGCACAGGAGCTGACCAGCCAGATCCGCGAGATGGGCATGTTGGCGGAGCACGCCTCGCTGGGAACGACAGCAGAGCTTAACGACATCGTCATCAGGGGCTGCATCATTTCCTACGACGAGGGGAGCGCCGCCAAGCGCGTCACCATCGGGATGGGATCCGGCTCATCCCAGTTGAGGGTTGCCGCCGAAGGCTTGCAGATGACCCCCCAGGGGCTGCGCACCCTGGGGTACGGCGCGACCCAATCCGGCGGGAACAAGACCCCGGGGGCTGCCGTGGGAGCCGCCACCTTCATCGCCACCGCCAACCCGGCGGGCCTGATCGTCAGCAGCGGGATGAAGGTCTACGGCGAGATGAGCGGCAGCAGCAAAATCGAGGGGCGCGCCAAGAAGTCCGCCGAGGAAATCGCCGATGTGCTCAAGAAACGCTTCAAGGATCAGGGGTGGATCGAATAACCGCGACGGGAGTCCCCATGACAAGGGGCGGAATCCAAGCCGGACCCCTTCAACCAGAGGAAAGGAGAATACGTCATGTTACTCAAGAGAATGTATGCGCTGTTGACAACCGTGACACTGCTGTTCGCCAGTGGATCTGTTTTCGCGGCGGACACGGGTGTCCTGGAGATTCGCTCCACCAGAACCGGGGCAACCGTGGCAGTGGAGCGGGCCATCAAGGAGGGACAGGTGCTGGTGAGCGCCACCGACGCGGCCAAGAATCCGCTCATGGGGCTGACCGCCAAGGATTTGAGCATAAGCCAGGCAGGAGTTGCGGGCAGGATCATCTCGGTGAAGCCGATTACCGAGAGCCAGGAGGTGACCCGCCACATCGTCCTGATGCTGGACAACTCCTTTTCCATGTACGAGCGCAATGCCATTAAGGCGCTGCTCGCTGGCCTTGACAAGGTGTTCAAGATCGTCAGGCCGATCGACAAGGTCTACCTGGTTATTTTTGACAACAAACTGACCACCAGCGTGGGCGGACGGCAACTGCGCGTGCACTCCTTCACGTCCAGCAACCCTGATGAGTTGCGGGAGTTTGCCAGCAAGGCCTACAGCCAGCAGGGACTGACAGGGACGACCGTACTGTACGAAGGAATGCTGGCCGGACTGGATATCATCCGAAAGATACCTGCCACGGACCCGAGAATCATGGTGGTCTTTTCCGACGGTGAAGACCTGAACAGCGCCCTGAAGCCGGAGGACGTCCAGAAGGCGACCCAGGGAATGGGCCGCTTCAACGCCTACGCCATCGATTACATGCCGGGCTATGCGACCAGTAAATTTCTGACCGGCTTTGCCACCCAGAACAACGGCCAGATATGGAAGGCCACGGCGGAGGACAATCTCGTCCCGATCTTCGAAAGCGTTGCCTCGCAACTGCAGCACTACTATGTCGTCAGCTACGACTTCGTGCCCACCGGTACCGTTGCCGTTGCCACGTCCACGCTGAACATCGAGGAGATCAAGACCATCGACTCCTCACCCCTGCTGGCTCATATCTACTTCGACAAGGGGATGGGCGAGATTGGCGACACGTATGTCCGTTTCCACGAGGCCAGTGCAACGGAGGGATTCGACGAGCAGACCTTCCGTGACACCACCGAAAAGTACCACCAGATCCTGAACATCATCGGCAAGAGACTGGCCGACACCCCGGGAGCCACCATAACCCTGGTTGGCTGCAACGACAACAGCGGCGCGGAAAAAGGGAAGACAGGGCTCTCCACCAGGCGGGCGGAAGCGGTGAAAACCTATCTGGGGACGATCTGGAACATCGCTCCCGAGCGGATCAGGATCGAAGCCCGCAACCTGCCGAAGATGCCCAGTTCCAGCAGTTCGCAGGAAGGACAGGCCGAAAACCGCCGCGTGGAGATAGTAAGCAACGACACGGCCATACTCGCCCCGATCCGCAGCGTCTACGTTTCCGGCAAGGCTGATGCCTCTGAACTGGCGATAACGCCAAAGCTGAGCTCGACCCATGGCGTCTCCGACTGGAAGATTAGTGCCAGCAACGCATCGGGTGCCATTGCCCAGCAGTCCGGCAGCGGGGCGCTGCCGGAAAAGGTGAGCTTCCCCCTGAAGGAAAAAGATCTCCTGACGATCGGCGCCGGTGGCGACATAATCGTCAAGCTGGAAATGCAGGACACCAAGGGGCAGCCACTGGTCGTTTCGTCCGAGCCGATCAAGGTCAACTTCAGCCAGGTCAGCCAGCGCCAGACCCAGAAGAAGGATCAGAATGTTCAGGAGAAGTACGCCCTGATCCTGTTCGATTTCAACAAGGATACCGTCAGCGGACTCAACCAGGAGATTGTCAACAAGATCGTAACCCGCTTCAAGAGCCTGCCCCAGGCCAGCATGTCGATTGTCGGCCACACCGACAACATCGGCTCGGAGAGCTACAACCTCAAGCTCTCCCAGCGTCGTGCGGCAGCGGTCTACAAACTGTTGACAGCCGCCTATGGCGAACCGGTCGGCGAGCGTATCCGCTTCTCGGGCGTTGGGCAGGGGTCTCCGCTTTTCGACAACCAGACGCCCGAAGGACGTGCCTTCAACCGCACGGTGACCATCACGCTGGAGTATCTGAGCGCCGAGTAGCCGGAGCAGTTCCAGGAACCCGCGATACAGAATGGCCTGCTCCCGAACGCAGCGTTCCCGGGCAGGCCAGTATCACACTTCAAGGAGAGTATCTATGAAAAGACTGGCCGCTGTTCTTGCAGTAACCTTGCTTGCAGCATCATTCACCACGGTTTCCATTGCCGCCACCGACACAGCCCCGGCGGCAAAGAAGAAAGCCGCTCAAACAGCAAAAAAGCCGTCGGTAAAAAAAGAGCGGACCACCCGCATCACCGCCACAGTCGAAGCAATCGACCTCGACACGCGCGTCGTAACGCTCAGGGACACCAAGGACAACCTCTTCGACATCACTGCCGGTCCACAGGTCACCAACCTGCCCCAGGTGAAGGTCGGCGACCAGGTGGAGATCACCTACTACCAGTCCATTGCGGTACAGGTCTTCAAGCCGGGTGAAGCGCCCCAGGGAAGCGCGGCGACAGTGGCTACGGAGCGGCTTGCCAAACCGGGTGAAAAACCGTCAGGGATTGCGGGAGCCAACGTCAGCATAACAGCCACCGTCGAATCCATCAGTCCCCAGAAGACAAGCGTCACCCTCAAACTGGCAGACGGCAAATACAAGGTCGTCAAGATCGAGAACAAGAAGAACCTGAACAATGTGAAGGTTGGTGACGAGGTTGTGATAACCGCTACGGAGACACTGGCGGTCGCGGTAAAGCCGGCTGTGAAGAAGTAGACACCGGGGTGGCGAATGCTGCCCCTACGCTGCTGAAACCGTCACCACGTCGACGGCGCGAAAACACGAACGGCCTTCCGGAAAAAGGAAGGCCGTTCGTGTATCATGATTTTTCTAGCAACGGGAAGAGCTGGCATTACCTCCTGACCATCTTGCGCCGCGGCATGCGGCCGCCCATGGCCGCCATCTGGTGCTTCTGAACAGCGGCAACGCTCTCCAGATGGAACTGGAACCAGAGATCGCCATAGCTGCGCATCTTCATCTTCTTCCCCTGGCCGAGGAGTTCCAGGTTCTCCTTGATCTGCGGATTTCCGGGCATCTTCTTGAGCCCCTTCTCCAAGACCTCCTTGGCCTTGGTCGACTCACCGCACTCGTTGAGGCAATAGGCATAGATGTTCCAGAGCAGATGCTCCTTCGGACTCCACTGGACCGCCTTCTCGAAGGTGCGGACCATAAGATCTTTTTTCTGGCGCTTCATGTAGCAGATAGCCAGCATGGCCATGGATGCCCAGTTCTTGAAGAACGACTTCTCCAGATAGGGAAAGGCATTGGCGAAATCCCGCTTTATGTAGTAGATCGAGCCGATCTGGGAATTGATCTGCCCCTCCACATAGATCTGCCATTTTCCGTACTTGAGCGCGTCTTTCAACCCGCGGATGGCCTTCTCGAAACGCTGGGCCTGCAGGTCCTTGCCGGCGGCTTCGATGGACACCATGACCTTCTTCATGATCAGACGCAGCGTGATCAGATAGACGCCTGTAAACAGTGCCAGGGCGATCAGCAGCGAACTCCACCAGGCAAGCTTGAAACCAAAGAGCAGTATCAGCAGAACAGCCACAGCTGATCCTGCCGCAATCAGAATGTTATACATCGATTCTTCCTTTCATGTGATTCGATTGCAGGTAGTAAGGTAAGGTCAGCCTTTGCTGCCGGTGGGAACCATCTCTCCGTTTTTTTCGATAAAGCGGGCAACGATGATGCGCCGACCCGGCTTGAGAGCAATCTTGCCCTTCAGATTGTTCCAGGCCGAGAGGAGCTTCGCGGAAACCTTGAATTTCCGGGCGAGGGACTCCAGCGTATCACCCTTTTTCACGACGTGGTATTTGGCGTACTCCCCCTTTGGGCTGTTTTTCGGCGCCGAGGCGGTTCGCACCTGGTCAACGGGAGCACCCATCTGCCTGGCCGGTACGATCAGCGATCTGCCGGAAATGTGGCTCCTCTTGGAGAGCCCGTTCAGCTGAGTCAGGGCTTCCGGTGAAACATTGAAACGACGTGCAACGGATGCGATCGTATCGTTCCTGCGAGCCTGGTATCGGGTATACAGCAGTTTTTCGGTGAAGCGCTGCTCGACGGAAATGTTCGCCAGTCCAGCGATGAATCTCTTCTTGGTCCCCTTGGGAAGCTTGAGGGTAAAATCCGGATAGTTGGGGGGCGTACACCAGTGGAGCAGATCGGGGTTCAACTCCTTGATGGCTTCATAGGTGGTACCGGTGAGTCGGGCCACCAAGTCAAGGTCGGTGCGGGTCGGAACGGTGACCGTATCAAACTCGATCGGCGGCAGATAGGCGATATCGGAAAAACCGTAGCGGGCCGGTTCCTTGGCGATGATGGCGGCGGCCAGCAGCTTTGGAACATACTCCTTGGTCTCCCGCTTGAGATAGGAACCACGGGAGAGTTCCCAGAAGTCGCTGGTGTTATACATATTTATGGCGCGCAGGATCTTGTTCTCACCGGCGTTATACCCCGCGGCCGCAAGGTACCAGTCACCGTTGAACATCCCGTACAGTTCCTTCAGATAGAGGGCAGCCGCTGTGGTCGCCTTGACCGGATCTTTGCGTTCATCGACCCACTGATCGATGCGCAGGGCATAGCGCCGGCCGGTTTCGGAGATGAACTGCCAGGGACCAACGGCATTGGCCCAGGAGCGGGCCTGCAGGTGAAAACCGCTCTCAATCATCGCCACATAGACCAGATCTTCGGGCAGTCCCTTGCCCCTGAGGATTTCCTTCATCATCGGGATATAGCGGGATGAGCGGGAGAGCCAGCGAGAAAATGAGGGTTTGCCATTGGTCTGAAAGTAATAGAGAAAGTACTCGACTTTGCTGTTGAAGGTCAGGGGAATATCGGACAGAGGCAAATCGATTTCGGGCAGTTCAAGCTCAACACCTTCCACCCCCCTGCCCTTGATCTCCTCAAGGGAAAAAAGCTCCGACACCAGCCCAGGCACGTTCTCGCCCTGGCGTTCAACCTGCGACAGCAGAGCGGGCGCCTCAGCGCTGGAAGAGTGCGGGGTGGACGGACGGCTCAACTCCGCCAGCAGCGAGTGGGCCGGTTCGGCCGCGAGGGCGGGCAGGGCCTGACACAACAGGCCTGCAAGCGCTAACAGAGATGTTTTCTTTGCGGTTGAGAGCATAGTGGAAAACTATAACGGAGTTCCCACTGAAAGTCAATCTTATCACTATCCTTACGAATCAAGCACTTGCACGCCACTCACACACCAAGCAGCGCCAGGACCGACCCATGCCGGTCAGAAAGCACCACCCGTCGAAGACGGATACGGTCGCCAGAACAGACTGCGAAAAAACATGAATAGCCCCAAAAAACTAAAGCCCACCAAGGTGGGCTTTAGAAAAGCTGTAGTTTTGGCTACAGCGACGTGCTCTGCTCTTTTTCCTTCTGCATCGCCTCGCGACCGGCTTCGATAGCCGATCCCAGTATGCTCTTTTTCTCCGCCAGGGTATCCTTGCCCTCATCGATAGCGGTCTTGATCTTTTCCTGGGCATCCTTGGCGTATTCCCTGATCTTGTCCACGGCATCCTCGGCAAAGTCAGTGATGGTCTCTCGCATCTCGGGCCCGCTCTTGGGCGCAAGCAGCAGCGCAAGCCCGGCGCCAATCGCCGCGCCGGCCATAAACGATACCAATACGGTTCCTGCGGGTATTCCCTTCTCTTCTGACATAATCAGTTTCCTCCCCGTTTTGTTAGATAGCGCTCTAACACATATTTTCCCGCAACCCTGGCGCCGGTTACCCAGACAGATGCGGTATTGAGCACGCCAGCGGTTACACCGACCGTGCGATTAATGGTATGCAGATTGGCGCCGGTTTCTCCCAAAGCCGACATGAAACACTTTACATCGTCAGTGTGCGCGGCAATGCCGCTGCTGATGGTCCGTATTTCAGCCAGAACCGCGGCCAACTCCTTGATGGTCGGCTTCAGTTCCTGCTGGACCACGTCGTGCAGGGCACTCACCGAGTCGGCCGTCCGCTTTACGGCAAGAATTGTCGGTATCAGTGTCAACACAAGGACACAGAATGCGATGGCAACAACTATCAGTGCGATTCCGACATAGGTCATATCCATCTCTCCAAATATCAGTTGAGAACTGAATCTGCTGCCGAGTATAGAACAAAGCTGAAATATTTCAAACAAATAAAACGAAATCGCGCAGTCAGAGGTTTTCCGTACCCGGCAGGCGCAGCGTCATCAGCACTCTCCCCTGAAAGGCTCCTGCTTTCCCCAACGCGTGATGCCGGGAATCAGGTGGATAAAAAAAGGAGCTGGGGGTGGATCCAGCTCCCAAAGAAACTTGAGTAGCAAAAAGAAGGTGGCAAATGAACTGGTTCACGGGCGCACGCACCCCCCGTAGCGGTCGATCAAACTCCAGGAGAGGGGGGGGAGCAATTCTGCTCAGCCACCTCAAGCAGGTCTGTATTTATTCGGCAGCGCATCCCACCATTTTCGACAGGACATCCTCGGCAGCGGAATAGGGATCTATTTCGTTTGAACCGATCCTGTCAAGCACCTGGTTGAGTCCGCCTTCCTGCTCCATGGTTGCCATGGCCTGCTTGAGCAGGCTATCTCTCAGGATTTCCACGAAATGGCGCTTGTTACGCTCACGCAGAAAATCATTGATCGTGCCGCTGGAGAAGAGATAGTCACGGTGAGCCAGGATTTCGTCAACCAGCTCATCTATGCCTTTGCCAAGCTGGGCAACGGTTCTCTTGACCTTGGGAGTCCAGCTACCTTCCGACGCCTTGCGCATCTCCAGCATGTTCTCCAGTTCGCGGGCGGTCCGATCCGCCCCGTCCCGGTCGGCTTTGTTGACCACGAAGACATCGCCAATCTCCAGGATACCGGCCTTGATGGCCTGGATATCGTCTCCCAGACCAGGAACCATCACCACACAGGTGGTATGGGCAGCCTTGACGATATCCACCTCGTCCTGGCCGACCCCAACGGTCTCGATAATTACCACATCCATGCCAAGGCCATCCAGGACCAAAGCCACATCAGAGGTCGAGCGCGAAAGGCCACCCAATGCCCCCCTGGTGGCCAAGCTGCGGATAAAGACCCCCTCGTCAGCAGCATGACGGCTCATGCGGATACGGTCGCCGAGGATGGCGCCACCGGTAAAGGGGCTTGTGGGGTCTATGGCGACCACACCGACTTTCTTGCCCCGCTGGCGGAAAGTATTGGTCAACTGATCCACCAGCGTTGACTTGCCGGCGCCGGGAGGACCGGTAATGCCGATGATATAGGCATTGCCGGTACGGGGGTAGAGCAGTTTCAACTCTTCAACAGCTTCGGGACGGGCATCGTCGATATCGCGCATCAGTCGCGCCGCTGAGCGAACATTACCATCAAGAACCATATCAGCTAGGTGCATGGGCTTATTCCTGTCGTATAGATATATAAAACCGGAAGCGGAGACAGGCTGAATGCGCCCGCCCGCTTCCGGGTTTCACAGCGATCTTGTTTTCTGGGTAGCGCCCCGTGAATCCACGGGTGCGTACCTGTCACCTACTACCCTGCCTGCCCCTTAGGAACGCGGCGGAATGTTGCCACGAATCCACTTCACGATGTCGTCGGTGGAGGTGCCGGGAGTGAAAACTTCCAGTATGCCCGCTGCCTTGAGACCTGGGATGTCGTCTTCGGGGATAACGCCGCCGCCGAACACCTTGATGTCGTCAGCGCCTTTCTCTTTCAGCAGTTCCGTAACGCGCGGGAGCAGGGTATTGTGGGCGCCGGAGAGGATCGACAGACCGACACAATCAACGTCTTCCTGGATGGCGGCGGCAACGATCTGCTCAGGAGTCTGGTGCAGGCCGGTGTAGATAACTTCGAAGCCGGCATCACGGAAGGCCCGTGCAACAATCTTGGCTCCCCGGTCATGTCCGTCCAAACCAGGTTTGCCCACAAGTACGCGCAATGTTCTTTCTGCCATGAGATACTTCCTCCTTCTAGGGTAATGGAATATTTTCTAACCAACAAAAAACGGCACGGCACAAAACATAAAAACAGCTTGCATTTTGGCAAACGTGACGCAAATTCACGCCGGAGTGACTATTGGCAACACACTCGGCCAGTAACGGCCTTCTACATCTCGATACCTGTCCGCGCCGGCACTCCTGCCGAATAGTAATGCTTGATATCGCGCATTTCCGTAACCAGATCAGCGACTTCGATGACCTGCTGGGGGGCGCTTCGCCCGGTAAGAACCAACTCCACCTTTTCAGGCCTCATTCGGATCAACTCCAGCACCTGCTCCACGTCGATCAGTCCGAACGCGGTGGCACCATTGATCTCGTCAAGAATCATCAGGTCATATTCGCCCGAGGCCATAATTTTTTTGGCCTGTTCCAGTGCTTCCTGGGCAGCCTGGCGATCCGCGGTGATATCCTTCGTGTTAACCCACCCCGGCCGGCCGGTTCTAATGATCGTCATCAACGGAGCTAATTTCTCCGCCAGCAGATGTTCGCCGTAGGTGCCGCTCCCCTTGATAAACTGGAAGAAGCAAACCCGCAACCCGCGACCAACTGCACGGAAAGCCAGGCCAAGCGCGGCTGTTGTCTTTCCCTTGCCGTTACCGGTATACACCTGTACACAACCACGCTCAAGCACTACATTCTCCGTCTTATCAACCGCTATTTTAGCGATAGTAAAATATTCACTACTCTATAACAATTTTAACCCACATGGTCAAGCAAAGTTTTAATGTCACCGAACAGTCATCGAAAGCCGATCTACGGCCATTGCCCGGGACAGAAACGACGACACTGCATACCCAAACCACGCCATATTTTCATTGCAAAAACAATGACATAGCAACAACAGTCCGTCGTGCCTCCACGAAAGAGCGCACAAAGAGTACACGAAATGCAGCATGTTTGCAGCAACACATGAACCACAATTTTTTTCAGTCCATGGCACACTTGCGGAATCCGGCAGTGCCGATACGCAGTATCCGCGGGGAGAGGCTTCGTTTTCACCTGGATTCCGAACAAAAGATCGGAGCAGCGCTAGAAACTCCTCTGGCTTAACAACGACAGCCTTGTCCGCATGTCGCCGCCCCCAGGATAAAAGATTTTGCTTTGCGCAATCCGCTGTGCTAGAAAGAGGGGCATTTCTCTTCCGGATCCAATTCACCCCCGTTTCAAAGGAGTCCGTCATGTCCACTACTAACGACAATGCAGCAGCAGCCGTTATAGCCTTTGTTTCCGGCGCCGTCATAGGCTCCGTTGCCGCACTTCTGCTGGCACCCAAGCCGGGTCGCGAAGTCCGTGAGCAGTTGTCCGACCTCGGGGGAAGCGCCGCCGAGAAGGTAAAACGATACGCACGCGAGGCAAAATTCAAGGCAACTCCAAAGACCAAGGTCGGCGACTACCGCTACGATGGCGGAGACGCTTGGATCTGAGGACTCTCTGCTGCAGGCCAGACTCCCTGCCATCGCAACAACGCAAAGCCCCTCCGGATTATTCCGGAGGGGCTTTTTTTCCCCGTGACATCGACATTCGGCCCAGAGTCGCCATCCCTACTTCAACGCTTCCAGTTCCTCCCAGCGCCGGTAGGCCTCGACCAACTCATGCTCCAGCGTCTCCAGGCGACTGTTGAGCGCCACGATCTCCGCGGCAGCCCCCTTGTAAAACGCGGGATCGGCCAAGGTGGCGTGCAGCTGCTCCTGCTCCTCCTCCAGGGCCGCGATCATATCCGGCAGCACCTCCAGTTCCCGCTCTTCCTTGAAGCTGAGTTTACGCTGACGCCCTGCCTGCCGTCTCGGCTTTTCCTGCACAGGACGCGCAACTGCCGCAGTGGGCTGTGCTTCAGCTTCCGCCTGCCGCAGCCAGTCCCCATACCCACCAACGTACTCGCGTACCACGCCGTCACTTCCCACTACCAGCGTGCTGGTCACCACGTTGTCCAGGAACTCACGATCGTGGCTCACCAGCAGCAACGTGCCCGTGTATTCCAGCAGAAGATCCTCAAGCAGATCCAGCGTTTCCACGTCAAGATCGTTGGTCGGCTCGTCCATCACCAGCACGTTGAAGGGCCTGGTGAACAGTTTGGCCAGCAGCAGGCGGTTACGCTCGCCACCCGAGAGGATGCTGACCGGGCTACGGGCGCGCTCCGGGGTAAAGAGGAAATCCTGCAGATAGCCGATGATGTGGCGCGGAGCACCGTTGATCATCAGGGTGTCGTTTCCCTCGCCAACATTCTCCTGCACGCTCTTGTCCAGCTCCAGCTGTTCGCGCATCTGATCGAAGTAGAGCACCTCCAGGCGGCTGCCGAGGGAAATCGCCCCCCCCTGGGGGATAAGTTCACCCAAGAGCAGCCGCAGCAGCGTGGTCTTGCCGGAACCGTTGGGGCCGATGATGCCGACCCGGTCGCCGCGCATGATGGTGGTGGTCAGGTTGCGTATCACCGCCCGACCGTCATAGGAAAAGGAGACCTCCTCCGCCTCCACCACCAGCCTGCCGGAGCGTTCCGCCTCCTGCAGCTGGATGCGGGCCGTTCCCTGACGCTCCCGGCGCTGCCTCCGCTCCTCGCGCATCTTTTTCAGCGCCCTGACCCGCCCCTCGTTCCTGGTACGACGCGCCTTGATCCCCTGTCGCACCCAAGCTTCCTCCTGGGCCAGCTTTCTGTCGAACAGAGCCTGACGGGCCACCTCCGCCGCCAGCAACTCCTCGCGCCGCTCCACAAAGGCGTCATAGCCGCAGGAGAAGCAGTAGATCCTCCCCCGATCCAGCTCGGCGACCCGGTTGGCCATGCGTCGCGCAAAGGCACGGTCATGGGTCACGAAGAGCAGTGTCTTGACGTTCTTCAGCAGGAAATCTTCCATCCAGATGATGGTTTCGATGTCCAGATGGTTGGTCGGCTCGTCCAAAAGCAGGATATCGGGCGCCGCCACCAGGGCACGGGCCAGGAGCGCACGTCGCTTGGTCCCCCCCGACAGGGTGTCGAAAGCTGCCTCGGCATCCAGGTCAAGGCGGGAGAGGAGACGCTCTACCTCCTGATTCAGGTGCCAGCCTCCGCTCTCCTCCAGCTCTTTTTGTAACGATTCCAGCCGCGTCAGCAGCTCTTCCCCCCCCTCAAGTGACAACCGATGGGCCACCTGATGATACTGGGCCAAGAGCTCGGCGGCATTGCCCATTCCCGAGGCAACCACGTCGAAAACCGTCCCTGTCAGTCCCGGTGGCGCCTCTTGGGAAACCAGCCCGACCCGCAGACCCTGCTGACGGGCTACCTCCCCCTGTTCAGCGGGCAGCTCACCGCTGATCAGCTTCAGCAGCGTCGATTTGCCGCTGCCATTCCGCCCCAAAAGGCAGAGCCGGTCGCCCGCCTCCACCTGCAGGTTGACGCCGTCCAGAAGCGGTGGGCCGCCAAAGGCGACGGTTATGTTACGAAGAGAGAGAAGCGCCACACATACCCCATGTAATTCAATAATTCCCGCCAGCGGCCGGGCCTACATCTCCATGATCACCGGCAGGATCACCGGCCGCCGCTCGATGCTCTTCTTGAAAAACCGGCGCAGCGCCTGGCGCACGGCCTGCTTCACCTCTTCGCTGTCGCAGCGCATCTCGTCGTTCAGTTCGTCCAATGCCTCCAAGACGACGGCACGACTGGTCTCCAGGTAATCCTGGCTCTCGTCCTCGAAGACAAAACCGCGCGACACGATATCAGGCCCGTAAATCAGGGCACCGGAGGACTGGTTGATGCCGATGATAACCACCACCATGCCATCTTCGGAGAGATGTTTGCGGTCCTTAAGCACCACATTGCCCACATCGCCGACCCCCTTGCCGTCCACGAACACCCGCCCCGAATCGATCTTTTCCACGATGGCGGCCGTATCGGCGTAGAACGCGACCACATCACCGTTCGTGGCCAGAATGCAGCGTTCCTCGGGAATACCGACCTTGCGGGCCAGCTGGATGTGCTTGACCAGATGGCGGTACTCGCCGTGGATCGGGATGAAGAAGCGCGGACGCACCGTGTTGAGCATCAGCTTAAGCTCCTCCTGGCTGGCGTGGCCGGAGACATGCACCTCGGAGACCTTTTCGTGGAAGACCTCGGCGCCGCGGCGGTAAAGGTGGTTGATCAGCTCGGAGATGGTGCGCTCGTTGCCGGGGATCACCCGCGAGGAGAGGATCACCGTATCCCCTTTTTCCAGCTTGATCTGCTTATGGTCATCCATGGCGATGCGGGTCAGGGCGCTCATCGGCTCCCCCTGGCTGCCGGTGGAGATGATGCAGACCTGCTCGGGCGACAGGTGGCCCAGCTCTTTCAGGTCCATCAGGTCGCTGTCGGAGATGGTCAGGTAGCCCAGCTGACGGGCGATGCGCACGTTGGCGATCATGGAGCGGCCATTGAGCAGGATCTTGCGTCCATGGGCAACGGCCACGTCCACCACCTGCTGCACCCGGTGAATGCTGCTGGAGAAGGCGGCCACGATGATCCGTCCCGGGCATTTGGGGAAGATCTCGGCGAATGCCTCGCCCACGTACTTCTCCGAGAGGGTGAATCCTTCCCGTTCCACGTTGGTGGAATCGGACAGGAGCGCCAGCACCCCGGCCTCAGCGTAGCGGGAAAGGGAGGCCAGATCGGTCAGCTGACCGTCCACCGGCGTCTGGTCGATCTTGAAGTCGCCGGTATGGATCACGACCCCCTCAGGCGTGGTGATGGCCAGGGCGCAGCCATCAACCACCGAGTGGGCAACCCGCAGAAATTCGACCCGGAAGCAGCCCAGATCCACGCTCTGACGGGGCCTGACGGTGACCAGCTCCACCAGATCGTCCAGTTTGTACTCGCGCAGCTTCTCGTTCACAAACCCAAGCGTCAGGGCCGTGCCAAAGAGCGGTACGTTCAGTTCCTGCAACACGAAGGGAAGCGCGCCGATGTGGTCCTCGTGGCCATGGGTCAGACAGATGCCACGCACGCGGCCGGCGCGCTCGCGCAGCCAGCCGATGTCCGGGATGACGTAGTCGATCCCCAGCATGTCCGGCTCGGGGAACATGAGCCCGCAGTCGACGATGAGGATGTCGCCGCCGCACTCGTAGGCCATCATGTTCAGGCCTATCTCACCCAGCCCACCCAGGGGGATGATCCGCAGGGGATCGGTGTTTTCGTTGAAATCATTATCATTCATGGTGTCATCTTTCCTGCCCCGGGACATCGCCTGCGCGGTCTCCCGCCGGCTGTTCCGTAAAGGGGCTGTTATCTCTCGATCTGGAGCGGCGCCAGGGCAGCGATCTTCCTGTCGCAGCGCGCAATCCACTCCTGTCCCGGTTGCCGCAACCAGCGAACCGCATAGTAGGAACTCCGCAGGGCGCGGTAGGCGATCAGGGCACGGCTCAGGTCACCCTGGCGTTCATTGGACTCCCCCATCTCCCAGAGCCGGCGTGCAGTCCTGTCCATGGCCGGGTGACCGGGAAGGTACATGTGCAGGGCTGATTCATAACCCGCCACGGCGCCGCTGAAGTCTCCCCGCCGGAAGGCTTCCTCGCCCAGGTTGAACTGGGTCCGCATGCGCCACCAGGTTCCGGCCACGAACAGCACCAGGCAAATAAGCGCCATCACCACGCCGTTGACCAGAATACTCTTAATGCGTTCAGACATTGTTTCACCCGAAGAAATGGGGAATGACCATCAGTAAAACCCCCAGAACACTCAGTATCACGCCGGCCATGACCAAGAGCGCGGCGCAGATGTCCAGGGGAGGGCGCAGGCGGTGCGCCGCCGGAAGCCCCCAGGCAATGGCGGCCAGACCGGCGAGGACCAACGGAATGTAGAGTAATCCGGCATGCATGCGTCAGATCTCCAGCACCGATGAAATGGCATCATGCACCCGTTCCCGCAACAGGACTTCGGCTTGGGCACGAGAAAAACCGGCTGGCGGCATGATCGGCCGGTGCAGGGTAACGGAAATCCGGCCGGGGTAGAGCCGGATGCTGCCAGCCGGATTCACCCGGCCGCTGCCGTTGATGGTTAGCGGTACCACCGGCACTCCAGCCTGGAGCGCAAGTTTGAAGCCGCCCCGCTTGAAGGGGAGCAGCCGAAAATCCATGGAGCGGGTACCCTCGGGGAAAATGAGCAGACTCCTTCCGGAGCGGACGACCTTGACGGCCATCTCCAGGCTCTTCAATGCCCGGTGGGCATCGCGACGGTCCAGCGGGATATAGCCGCCGCGCCCCATGGCGCTCCCGAACACCGGAATGTCGAACAGCTCTTTCTTGGCGATCCAGCAGGTCTCCAGCGGCAGAACCGCCAGCAGGGTCGGTATGTCGAAGCCGCTCTGGTGATTGCTCATGAAAATGACCGGCCCGGAAGGAAGATGCTCGACACCGGTCAGCCTGACCCGTGTACCGGCCAGAAAAAGGGAGCCGCGCCCCCAGAAGCGGGCATGGGCGGAAAAGACCCTGCCGCTGGCATCCAGCAGCGTACCAAGCAGCGCGCTCAGCGCGCAGAAAAAGGTGAATGGGATAAACAGCGACAGAAACAGGTACGCGCGAACCATGCGGAAACTCCGGAGTAGTGGGAGTTCAACCTACCTTGTTTCCCCTTTGTGAGTCAAACGAAATAATGGGCTGTTTTTGCGAAACATCCGTGGCTGCAGGCCAGCGCACATGCCTCAGCATGCTGGATGGGGCTCGACGGGAGGAGATGGAAAGCAGATGCTGCTGGTAGTGGAGTCCAACTGGCGGCGGGAGGCGCGCCATTGCCCGGATCCCAGACGCGAAGCAGGCCGTGATCCCCTGTCGGAAGAATCGCGGCCCGCCTCCCTGGCTCGCCTGTCATGAATACCGGTTCTCGCTGCGGTAACGAATCAGAGAAGAACGATCTTGGGATCAACATCCGTAACAGCCATATCACACTGATGGGACTGATAGATGGTGCTGCACGCGGCCTTGGACAGCGCCTTGCCGTTACCGCGGCTTTTCGTGCCGCGCGCCTTCATTTTCATTTCATCGTCGACCAGTTCCGGTGAAGCGATCCCCATCAGCGCGACGGGGGAAGGAATTGCATCAACCATCTTTTTCGTGGTTGCCATGGTGATATCCTCCTGTGCAAGGGAATTGTTATGAAAAACAGACCACTGTCCGGGCCAGCACGCATGCAATAAAAAGACGCTCTCACCCCCTCGCTGATGAATGTACTCGCAAAAACGACTGATACGAAGCCTCACTGTCCGATGTCAGCCCTGTTGCGTCACACATAGGTTTCTCTCATGGCGGAGAATGCGTTCGTTCAGGATGTACCCTGCATAAAAGCACAAGCCGTGCCGCTTTCCCCAAAAACAATCACGCCGCAATTCGGGCCATTACAGGCTCGGCGCAGCGGAACGGGTGTGAAAAAGAGCACATCGCCGGCGAACGGAGCCGCGCCGATGCCGGCGGCAGGGGAACCGACGGGGCTGTGGCGATTGTCCCTGCTGTGAAAAAAAGCACAGGGGTCAGGGGACCAGGCCAGGTTCCCGTTTCAGCCGTTTATTCAGGGCGGTGCGGGAGATTCCCAGAAGCGCCGCGGCGATACCCTGGTTTCCCTCCGACCGCTTCAGGGCTTCCCTGATCAAAAAGCTCTCCGCCTCCCTGAGGGAAGGAAGCGCGGAAAACTGATCCCACAACGCCCGCCGGGATGCCGCCGCTTCGGCGCCCGGTTGTGTCCCCATGGCCTGCCCCTCGCGCATGCAGCGCCTGAAGCTGTCCAGGGAGAGCATGCCCGAACGGTGGCGGGCAATTGCATCGCACACCATGGCCTCCAGTTCCCGCACATTGCCAGGGAAGGAATAGGAGGCCAGCAGCGGAAGCGACTGGGGGGGAATCGCCGGCTTCTTTACGCCCAAGGCCAGGGAGCCCTTCTCCAGGAAGTGATCCAGAAGCAGCGGGAGATCTTCCCGCCGCTCGCGCAGGGGGGGAATCTCCACATGGTGAGCGCAGAGGCGATAGTAGAGGTCCTTGCGGAACGCGCCGGCCGCCACCATGTCCCGCAGGGAGCGGTTGGTGACGGCGATGATGCGGGCGTTGTTCTTGCGGGGGACATCGGAACCCACGGGGTAATACTCCCGCTCCTGCAAGAGCCTGAGGAGCTTGACCTGGGACGGCTGCCTCAGGTCCCCGATCTCATCCAGGAGCAGCGTACCGCCGGAGGCCTGGGCGATCATCCCCTCCCGCGGTGTGCTTGCGCCGGTGAAGGCGCCCTTGCGGTGCCCGAACAGTGTATCGGAGAACAGTGCGTCATCCAGGGCTGCCACGTTCACCGGCACGAAACTCCCCTTTAGTCCGCTGGCATCATGCACCGCCCTGGCAACCAACTCCTTGCCCACGCCGGTCTCGCCGGTGATCAGCATCGGCTCGCTGGAACGGGCCACCACCTCCGCGTACTGGAAGATAGTGGTCATCTTTTCGCTGGCGGTGATGATGGCTGAAAACACCGAGGGCTGCTCCAACCTGCCATGCAGCAGGTGATCCCGGAGATCGTCCATCTGTTTCCTGAGGCTGCAGATCTCCAAGGCCTTGGTGACGCTGGAGATGAAGCGCGAGCGTTCCACCGGCTTGACCAGATAGTCGAAGGCACCGGCCTTCATGCACTCCACCGCAGTTTCCAGCTCATCGGCTGCGGTCATGACCAGCAGGGGGATCTGGGGATACTCCTGGGCGATCTCCGCCAGCAACTCCTTCCCGGAAACAAAGGGCATGAACAGGTCCAGGACGATCACGTCCACCCGTTCCCGTTCAAGCAGAGGAAGCACCTTTCTGGCATCGTCAAGAGTCAGCACGTCACGTATGCCGGCACTGCGCAGCAGGGTGCCCGAGGTGAGCAGGATGCTCTGCTCGTCATCCACCAGCAGGATCTTTCCGCAGGGGCCGTTCATCACACGGCTCCCGAGGCGGGCAGCCTGACGCTGAAAACCGTGCCCCCTTCGGCGGACGGCTGGCAGTCCAGCGTGCCGCGATGTTTCTTGACGATGGAGCAGCAGATGGACAGGCCCAGCCCCGTCCCCCCCCTCTCCTGCTTGGTGGTGAAAAATGGCTCCATGATGCGCTTGCGCAGCTCCGGCGGGATCCCCCTCCCCTGATCACGGACCTGGATGACCACCTGGCGCGTTTCCCGGTCATGGAAGGTCCTGATGAAAACTCCGCACTTCTTGTACGGCAGCGACTGCAGGGCATTCATGGTCAGGTTGATGACTACCTGCTCGATCTGCTGCATGCTCCCCTGAACGGAGGGCACCCCCTCATCCAGATCGCAGACAAAGCTGTCGGTATGTTTGTGGATCTGGTTTCCCAGCAGGTTCATGGCGGCCCGCACCGCGACGTTCACATCCACCATGGCGTCGCAGGGCCGGTCTTCCTGGCGCGCGAAGCTCTTCAGATTCTCCACGATGTTCCGTATGCGTCCGGAACCCTCCTGCAGGCTGGCCAGAAGCTGGGGAATCACGGCAATTGCCTCGGCGTCCGGCAAACCTCCCAGGGTATAGTCACCGTTGTCCCTGCCGTACTCCAGCAGGATCCATTCGATGTCCTTCCAGGCTTCCAGCAGGAACTGGGTGCTGGAAAGGATGTAGTTGTTGGGATTGTTGATCTCGTGGGCAATGCCCGAAGCCAGGGTCCCCAGGGCCGCCATCTTGTTGGCCTGCATCAGCTTTTCCTCGAAGCCCCTGCGCTCCTCCCTGATGCTCAGTTGCTCGGTGATATCCCTGAAGGTGCAATAAAGGTAGGGGATGCCCTGGGAGGTGAAGACCCTCCCCCGCACCGCCGTCACCATCTGCTTGCCGTTCCGGTCAACCACATCCATGCGGTCGATCCTGCGCGGCCTGCCGTGGGATGGGCTTTCCCCGCCCAGCGCCCCGAAGGTTTCCCCGAACCTGGCGAATTCCTCCGCCCCCAGAAACAGGGCCGGCGTGTTCTTCCTGAGCTCTCTCCTGGAATAGCCGGAGAGGCGTACCGCAGCCACGTTGGCATCCACGATGGAAAAGGTCCCCGGGGTGAGGACCAGGGCCGCATCCTCGTCCTCCTCGAAGATCCGCCGGAAGCGCTCTTCGCTCTCCTTGAGCGCCTGCACCGCCTGCTTGCGCTCACTAATGTCGGACATGATGGACATGTAGCCGATCACCGCCCCGTCCGGTCCGCACATGACTGCGGTGGAGAGGCTCACATCCACCAGCGAGCCATCCTTGCGCTTGCGGCGCGTCTCCAGAGAGCGGCACACCTCCCCCTCGTGCATCAGCCTGATGTTGTTGCGCACCTCCTCCATGCGGTCTTCGGGAATGATGGGGTAGGGCTTGGAGAGCACCTCCTCCTTCTTCCAGTCGAACATGGCCTCGGCGGCATCGTTCCAGAGGGTCAGCCTGACATCGGTGTCAAAGGCCGCGATGGCCAGGGGCGAGGCATTGATGATCGCCTCCAGCATGTGATTGGCCTGGCGCAGGGCATGTTCCGCCTCCTTGCGGGCGGTTATGTCGCGCAGGTATTCGGCGGCCATGACGATGGCGCCGGATTCGTCGCGCACCGGGAAGGCATGGATCTCCTGATAGCCGACGTGCGGATTGTGCTTCTCCGTGATCAGCGACCTCCCGGTGCGGAAGACCTCGAGCAGGTGGCAGGGGTCGCACGGTTCTCCCTGGCCAGGGTAGTAGGCGTCGTAGCAGAAGGGGGTGCGGGAGCGGATCTGTTCGGCGACGTACTCATGCCCGCCATGCCAGTTGCTGTAGACGATCCTCATATCCCGGTCCACCACCGAGAGCAGATCGGGAATGGCATCGAACAGACGATGGAACAGGCTCGTCGCCCCGGCCAGGCTCTTTTCCGCCGTTTTCAGCTCGGTGACATCCAGGATAGCACCAACGATCCCGGTTTCATTGCCACCGGAATGGGGAAAGGTGGCGTTGTGCACGACAACATCCCGTTGATGGCCCCTGAAATCGGCGATCCTGCACTCGTACACCTGCCTGCCAGGATTACGGTACAGCCGCAAATCCATCTCATGGAACAAGCGGGCGGAATCCCTGTCGAAAACATCGGCCACCACCGTGCCGGCCAGCTGCCGCCTGGGCATGCCGAAGAAATCCTCGAAGGCAGAGTTGCAGCTCAGATAGCGCCCCTGGCCATCCTTGTAGAACACCGGAATCGGGAGAGAATCGAGCACGATCCCCAGGAGCCTGTCGCCACACGCCATATCCGCTTTCATGCTTTCCTCCCCCGTTTCCGCGCCTCCTTTGAAGCATACCACCGTTTCGCTTCACCCACGGCAGCGGGAGCCCCCTTCCCGCGGTGCAGCCTCACCTCCATCGATGCGGGGGCACTCTCATGACGGCATCGGCAAAAACCGGCACCATGAACCATGCTTCATAAATAAGTGCTATCATGTTGTGCAGCCACAGCGCCCCCGTCCCGAAACCGGAAACAAGGCATGGGGACGCACTGAAGGGGATTACCGTGAAAGACAATGACACTACTGGAATTCTGGTCGCAAGCGACCAGATCCTGCTGCGCGCCGGATTGCGCGAGTTGCTGCACACAGAGCCGAACCTTGATGTCGTGGGAGAAGCGCTGGACGAGAATGAAACGATCTATCTAACGGGTCGACTTGAGCCGGACATCGTTCTAATGGTTGTACTGAACAGGAGAGAGGCCAGCATCGGGGTCACCAAACGACTGAAAGCCCAGCATCCCGACATCGGCGTTATCCTGGTAACCAGCTGCGAGGATACCACATTCGCCCGGGATATCATCCGGGCCGGCGCCTCCGGCTATCTCCCCACCCGGGCGGCGCAATCGGAACTGATCAACGCCATTCACGCCATCAGGCGCGGGGACCTCTACATCCACCCTTCCATGACCCGTTGCCTCCTGTACGGCCAGACATCTCCGGCCGTGGCCAGGGTCCCTCCCCGGAAGCCGCTGACACGCAGGGAAGCAGAGATACTGGGCTACATCGCCCAGGGGCATACCAATCGCCAGATCGCCGAGCTTCTCTTCGTCAGCGTGCGTACCGTCGAGAGTCACCGGGCCAGACTGCAGGGGAAACTGAACGCCCACTGCCGCATGGATCTGGTACGGCACGCGGCGAACCTGGACATCAGGTAGCTCTCCACTGAATTTCCCCTCTGTGTTCGGTCATGGGACGGGAATACATCAGTAGTTTATACGTACGGACTCCGCATCAGCTCCGCAGTTTACCGCGATATTTTAACGAAAAAATACGTGATAACTACCGATGTCAATCACGCTCCGCCACTGTATGTTTGTAGTCACTAATTCACCAGACGAGCGGACAGACCATGATCGACACGGCGATACTCCACATCTCCGGCCAGCTGAACCAGTACCTGAGGAGATATTTCGACCTGAGCGAAGAGGCGGTTGCCGTATCCAATATCCTGGAGCAGGACGGCTCCCTTGCCCCCCGGATCACCAACAGGCTGGTGCTCTTTCTGGTCAACATCGAGAAGGAGACACTGGCAAGCCGGGGCCAGCAGACATCGTTGACCCACGAAACCGTCATCAGCCCGCCTCCCCTGTTTCTCAACTTCTTCCTGATGGTCGCCGCCCATTTCGGCAACAGCAACTATCCTGAGGCGCTGAAGTTTCTCTCCAGCGCCATCGGCTTCTTCCAGAGAAACCCGGTGTTCGACCACCAGAACAGCCCCGAGCTGGACAGCCGCATCGACCGGCTGATTCTGGATATGGAAAACCTGAACATCAGGGATTTGAGTTCACTCTGGAGCATCCTCAGCGGAAAGTACCTGCCGTCGGTCCTGTACCGGGTCAGGATGGTGGCGTACGACTCGGCGGATATCCTGAGCAAGGCATCGGCGGTAACCTCCACGCGCGCCTCCGCATACCACTGATCCAGGGGCTGGACTACCATGGGACCCTACCAGCTGCTGGCCAGCATCAGCGTCGAACACACCTTTTTTCCGGGAAGCATCTGTTCCGGACTCGAATTCACCCTCCCCTCTCCCACCGCATCGCTGATGAACAGGAGAGGGCTGCTGGCCCGGGGGACGGCCAACGGCGTCCACCTGTTCGCGGACGAGGAGTGGCGCCGGCTCTTCGCCTCCGCCGCGACAGCAGGCGAGCCGCCACCGGACCTGACGTTCAGGGTCTTCGTCCGAGACCCCTACTTCGGCGTCTACACCGCCCCACCCTGGCGCAAAAACGGCACCCTGCTGTACCTGGATGGCCGGGGCGCCGTCAGGGAGGAATCCGGGCGGATCAGACTGCACACCGGCGAATACGTCGCGCCCCGGGATTTCCAGCGTCTGGATGCCCCCCCCCTGGCACACCTGGTCGAACCGCGGGATCGGGCAATGCCACCGCTCTGCGTGATCCGCCTCAGGGGAGAGCAGGGAGTGCAGGGAGCGTGGTATCTGAGGTTCCAGGCCAGGGAAACCTACTGGAAGTACTACATTCTGGGAGAACTGGCGCGACGGGACCTTGTCATCGTCGACCGGGATGGCGAGGTGGACTTCGAGCACAGGGGAGAGGAAGTGCTGCCGGACGGACGCCGGGCATCCGTATTCAGGTCCACCCTCCCCATCCCCTTGCGCCAGTCATCAGGCTGCTGCTTCCAACTGCGCGAGCTGAAGGGGGACAGCGGCCGCACCCTCATCAGGCGGCTCCCGGTCGCCCCGGCGAGGAGAATTGATCGGGAAACGATCGATGGCAACGAAGCGGCAGTATCGGAACTGTTCATCAACTCGTAAGCGCAAAGGAGAAACCGTATGGCTCTGATGAAAACCCCCGGTGTGTATGTCGTTGAAAAGAATGCCTTCCCCAACTCGGTGGTGGAGGTAGCCACCGCCGTACCGGCGTTCGTCGGCTACACCGAGAAGGCCGACAACAAGGGCAAGTTGCTGGGGAACAAGCCCTGGCGGATCAGTTCCATGGCCGAATTTCACGACTACTTCGGATTCGGCCCGAAGGCTCTGTTCGCCATCGGGGAAGCGGCCACGGTTCCCGGCGACGCCCCGTCGTTTTCCCAGGGAGGTAAGGAGTACTTCCTGGGCCAGGAGTCGGGCAGATACCTGCTCTACAACAGCATGCTGCTCTTCTACCAGAACGGCGGCGGCCCCTGCTATATCGTCTCGGTGGGAACCTACGGAGAAGCCATCGAGTCGGACCGGCTGACCGGCGGCATCGACACCCTGATCAAGGAACAGGAGCCGACCATGGTTCTGATTCCGGACGCGGTGCTGCTGGCATCGGCCGAAGAGTGCGTCAGCGTGCAGCAGGCGGCCCTGGCCCATTGCGGCGGGAAGATGAAGAACAGGATCGCCATCCTGGATATCTGGGACGGGTTCAAGGACCGCAAGGACCCCGCCGGCGACTGCATCGAGAATTTCCGCGGCGCCCTGGGAATCAACTACCTGGACTATGCCGCGGCCTACTATCCCTGGGTCAACACCACCATCGTTCAGGACAAGGATCTCTCCTACGAGAACCTCTCCACCAGAGAGCTTTTGCAGACCCTGCTCAAGAACGAACTCGCCATCCCCGATCCGCTCCCGACGATCGAGGAGTCGGATCCCCCGGCGGAGAAAAACGCGAAATCCAGACAGATCCAGCGGGCCGACGCCATAGCCGCCATCTCCAGTGAATGGAGCGACATCGCGGCGGACGAGATTCCGGGCCATAAGCAGCTGCTGAACAAGACCCTGATCGCCATCAGCCCGCTGTTCAACACCATCCTCATGGAAATCAGACGCAAACTAAACCTGATGCCGCCGGCCGCGGCGATGGCCGGAATCTACACCATGGTGGATGACTCCCGCGGTGTCTGGAAGGCGCCCGCCAACGTCAGCCTCAGTTCCGTAGTATCGCCGGCGGTCAACATCTCCCACGACGAACAGGAAGACCTGAACGTCACCACCCAGGGCAAGTCGATCAACGCGATCCGCTCGTTCATCGGCGAGGGGACTCTGGTCTGGGGGGCGCGCACCCTGGACGGCAACAGCCTGGACTGGCGCTATGTCAATGTGCGCAGAACCATGATCATGTTGGAGGAATCGATCAAACTGGCGAGCAAGGCGTATGTGTTCGAAAACAACGTGGCCACCACCTGGGTGACCATCAAGAGCATGATCCGCAATTTCCTGACCGGAATCTGGAAGCGGGGCGGTCTCGCCGGAGCGAGTCCCGACGACGCCTTCGCCGTGTTCTGCGGCCTGGGAGAAACCATGACCCCCGAAGACATCCTGGAGGGGATCCTGCGGGTCACCGTCCTGGTGGCGGTCATGCGTCCGGCGGAGTTCATCGAGATCACCTTCCAGCAGCAGATGCAGAAGTCGTAACCGGTTAAGAACGGCATCTCCGGCCGGAGCGGGGCAGCGAGTCGCACCTGGCGGAGGCGCCCCATGGGCCCGGGCACGACGAAAAACCAACAATTTCAATGACGGAGGCACGATATGGCGGACGATGGATCCAAACAATCAACGAACGTATGGCCCTTGCCGAAATTCTACTTCCAGGTGAAGTGGGACAGCCAGGTGATGTCGTTCCAAGAGGTCTCGGGGCTCGACATCGAGGCCCAGCCGATCGAGTACCGGCACGGCGACAGCCCGGTGTTCTCCACGATCAAGATGCCCGGAATCAAGAAGTCCGGCAACGTAACCATGAAGAAGGGGATCTTCAAATCGGACAACAAGTTCTGGAACTGGTTCAACCAGATCAAGATGAACACCATCAAGCGGCTGCCGGTCACCATCAGCCTGCTGGACGAATCCGGCGCCCCCACCATGGTCTGGACCCTTGCCAATGCCTGGCCGACCAAAATCACCGGTACGGATCTCAAGGCCGACGGCAACGAGGCGGCCATCGAAACAATAGAGATCGCCCACGAGGGGATCACCATCGCCAACCAATGAGAGTGACCATCGAAAACCGGTGGAGCGTGCAGTTCTCCTTCCGGCGCACGGTGCGAAGGAGTATCCATGCCCGATCCGGCGAAAGTATGGGGACCCTACGGCTACAGCCCCCCGGCGTTCTACTTTCAGGTGGCCTTCGAACGGACTCCCGGGACGATCGACAGCTCGTTCCAGGAGGTCAGCGGGATCAGCCTGGAGCTGGAAACCGAGGAGTACGTCGAGGGAGGGGAGAACCGCTTTTACTACCAGTTGCCCAAGGGGGTCAAGCATCCCCGCCTGGTTCTGAAGCGGGGCATCGCCACCACCGCTTCACCGCTGGCACGCTGGTGCAAGAACGTCATCGAGGAGTGTTCGTTTCCGATCCAGCCGCGCCTGCTCAAGGTCTTCCTGCTGAACGAGCAGGGGGACCCGGTCCGGAGTTGGTCCTTTGCCAACGCTTTCCCGGTCAAATGGGAGGTGGACAGCTTCAATTCGACAAAGAACGAGCTCGCCATCGAGAAAATAGAGATCAGCTACAGCTCGGCGGAACGGGAGCTGTGACCCCATGACCATCGAAGTCAGGCAGATGACCATACGCTGCGCCGTGCAGGCGGATAACGGCTCGGGGAGAACGAAGGGATTCGCCCCCGGGCGACTCGAGGAGCTGAAGTCGGACGTCATTGAGGAGTGCCGGCAGATGATCAGGGACATGCTGAACGCACGACGGGAGCGATGAATGGCAAAGGTAATGCTCTCCATATCGCCATGCACACGGAACAGAAACGGCTCCGTCACCGTCGACCAGTCGACAAAATTCGAGGTGATGCTCAACCCGTCGTCCTATACCCACGGTCATTCCATCAGCCAGAGCGAGACCAGGGTCCAGGGGCAGGCTGCCCCCGAGTCCAAGTTCAACTCGACCGGCTCGGAGACGATCAGCTTCGAACTGATGCTCGACGGCACCGGTGCCGTACGCCCCACACCGGACGCCAAGGTGTACGACGTCAAGGCCGGCATCAAGAAACTGAAAAGTATCATCTACGACTATGACGGCGGGGAGCACGAACCGCGCATCGTGCGGCTCCTGTGGGGCAGCCTCTCCTTCACCGGCAGGCTCCAGTCCATGTCGATCCAGTACACCCTCTTCAAACCCGGGGGCGAGCCGCTGCGGGCCAGGATCTCCCTCGGCTTCGTCCGCTACGTGAGCAGCCAGGAGGAGAGTCTGAGGGCAGCCAGAACATCTCCGGACTTAAGTCACATCGTCGAAGTCCGCGCAGGCGACACCCTGCCGCTTCTCTGTTACCGCATCTACCGGGACTGTTCCTACTACACCGAGGTCGCCCGCGTGAACAACCTGACCTGCTTCCGGGATCTCAAGCCCGGGACCAGGCTGCGATTCCCCCCCCTGAGGTAGATCATGGCCGATTCGCCGCGCAGAGACGGAAGCGGAGTCGTCAGGCTGACGCTGTACAGTAACGGCGCACAGGTTGCCGACAGCGTGAAGATCATCTCCGTGACCGTGGACAAGAGCATCAACCGGGTTCCGGCGGCAAGGATCACGGTTCTGGACGGGGACATGCCCGAGCAGGACTTCCCGGTCAGCAACTCCGACGCCTTCAAGCCGGGGAGGGAGATCCGGATTGCCGCCGGGTACGACAACCAGGAGCAGACCATCTTCCAGGGCATCGTGACCAGTCAGGGGATCAGGATCAGCGGCGACAACTACTCGCGGCTGGAGGTGGAATGCCGCGACAAGGCGGTGGCCATGACCATCGGCCGCAGAAACGCCACCTACGTCGACTCCAGGGACAGCGACATCATCTCCACCCTGATCGCTTCCTACGGGGGGCTCTCCGCCGACGTGGCGGCAACCGCCACCCAGCACCGGGAGCTGGTGCAGTACTACTGCAGCGACTGGGACTTCATGCTCTCCCGGGCCGAAGTCAACGGGATGCTGGTCATGGCCGATGACGGCAGGGTATCGGTCAAGGCGCCGCAGGTCGATGTCCCGCCGCTGCTCGCGGTCGGCTACGGCCAGGACCTGATCGAATTCAGCGCCGACCTGGACGCAACCAGCCAGCTCGTTTCGGTCACCAGCGTCTGTTGGGACATGAAGAAACAGGCTGTCGCGGAGGAGAAGGCGCAACCGGCCACCCTGAACCAGCAGGGGGACCTGGATTCCAAGGCCCTGGCCAGGGTTGCCGGACCGGCCTCCTTCCGCTTGCAGACATCCGCCACCATGGAGCGATCGGCACTCAAGGAGTGGGCAGCTGGGCAGCAGCTGAAGGCCGGCCTGGCGCGGATCAGGGGGAGGATGAAATTCCAGGGGAGCGCCACGGCCAGGATCGGCGGGACCATCAAGCTGGAGGGGGTAGGCAACCGCTTCAACGGCACGCTCTTCGTCAGCGGGGTGCGCCACGACATCCGGGAAGGGAACTGGACCACGGAAGTCGAGTTCGGCATGTCCCGGGAGTGGTTCGCCGAACGGCGGGATCTGGTGGCCCCGCCGGCGTCGGGCCTGACCCCGGGGATCGAGGGGCTGCACATCGGGGTGGTGAAGAAACTGGACCAGGATCCCGGGGGGGAGCAGCGGGTGCAGGTCTCCATCCCGGTGCTCCAGGCGGAGACCGACGGAGTCTGGGCCAGGCTGGCAAAGTTTCACGCATCCAACGGGATCGGCGCCTTTTTCATACCCGAAATCGGCGACGAGGTGGTGCTGGGGTACGTCAACAACGACCCGTCCCATCCGGTAATCCTGGGGAGTCTCTACAGCAGCAGCAGGCCTCCTCCCCACGAGCTGACCGCCGACAACTTCACTAAGGCCATCGTCACCAGGAGCAAGCTGAGAGTGGAGTTCGACGACGACAAGAAGGAGGTCACCATCCTGACCCCGGCGGGCAACACCATCGTGCTCAGCGACAACGACAAGAAGATCCTCGTGCAGGATCAGACCGGCAACAGGGTGGAGCTGGGCACCGGTGGCATCACGCTGGACAGCCCCAAGGACATCGGGATCTCTGCCAAGGGGAAGATCAGCATCGATGCCGTGGGAGCGATCGCCATCTCTTCCAAGGCGGACGTCAAGATCACCGGGCTCAACATCAGCAACAGCGCCAATGTGGGGTTCACGGCCAAGGGGAGCGCCAGCGCCGAGCTTTCCGCCTCAGGCCAGACCACGGTCAAGGGCGCCATGGTCATGATCAATTAACCCGATTCTGCGGATAAAAGACGGGGGAATCCCGCGCAACCAACGTGAAGAGAGAGGAGGCACCATGCCGCCGGCTGCCAGAATCACCGACATGCATACCTGCCCCATGCAGACCCCGGCCTTCCCCTCCCCCATCCCCCACGTGGGGGGGCCGGTCAGCGGCCCCTGCGTGGCCACGGTGCTGATAGGGAAGCTTCCCGCGGCGGTGATGGGAGACAGCTGCATCTGCGTCGGTCCTCCGGACACAATCGTGAAGGGGTCGGCCACGGTGCTGATCAGCGGCAAACCGGCAGCCAGGATCGGCGACACCACCGCCCATGGCGGCAGCATCGTCATGGGATGCATGACCGTGATCATCGGCGGCTAGGGGGACGGGATGGATTCTGCGCACGAGAGCGGCGGTTTTCTCGGCAGGGGCTGGGGGTTTCCACCGGAGTTTCAGCGCCATTCTTGCGAGGTCAGGATGGTGGCCGCCGAGGAGGATATCCGGGAGAGCCTGCGCATCCTGCTCTCCACCATTCCGGGTGAGCGGCTCATGCACCCGGAATTCGGCTGCGGCCTCAACGCCCTGATGTTCGAGCAGATGAACGAAAGCACGGTCACCGCCCTGAAGGACGCCATCGACCGGGCCGTACTCTTCTACGAGCCGCGCATCATCCTGGACGGCATCGACGTTGACGACGGGAACATCCACGACGGCGTCGTCCTCATCTCCCTCGCCTATACCGTGCGGTCAACCAACAGCAGGAGCAACATGGTCTATCCGTTCTATTTCCTTGAGGGAACGGATCTCAGGTTCTGATAACGGAACCGTTTCACCCATCCCTGAGAGAGCAGCATGACGCAGCGGACCCGGCTGAACATATGCGACGGCACCGAACGGGACGATCGTTTCCCCCCCCCGTTGGGAGAGGGATACTTCCTGCCGGACGAGATCTCCTTTGAAACGGCGCTTGCCCAGAGTGCCGAGTTCGCGGCCATGCTTGGCTTCCATACCCTGGAAAACCGCACGGAGGGAAACTGGGCGGAACTGTTCATGAACGACGAAGCCGTTATCATGGCCCGACTCCTGAGCATCGACCTGAAAAAGATCGAGGCCGAGTTCATGACGCTCCTGCGGCGCAGCCCGGACTGCCTGAACCCGGCGCTCTACCTCTGCCGGTTGGCCTGGGATCTGGATCACTGGTTCCGGCGCCTGAACGACAGGGAAGGGGTGGCAGAACAGAGCCTCAGCCTCAGCATCGAGGCGGCGGTGCGCAACAGGCTGGCGGCAGAACTGCACGGTATCGGCGAAATTATCCGCCGCCTGGAACAGGGTGGAGAGCGGTATACGTCAGGATTCGCCCGTTTTCACCCCATCTGGGGGGTCGGGGCGTCCGGAGCAGGGATGTTTCCCAGGGCTCCCGTGAGAGGGGCGGAGAGCCCGGAGCAATGCAGAAGGTTCGTAACCTCGGCCTTCGACTCGTTCGCAAGCGGGCTCTCCTTCCTCCAGGCAGCCGCCCGGCATCACCTGGAGCGATCCCTGGGCAGCCGCCGCCACAACCCAGCCATGGCCCTGTTCATCGCCTTTCTGCACCTGATGGGAACGGCCCGCCAGAAAGCGAACGATTTCACCCGCAGGCACCTGGATTTCTATTACAACGACCTCCTCCGCTCCGCTTCCCGCGCCGCGGCCCCGGACCACGCCCACCTGCTCTTCCAGGCTTCCGGCCACAGCGGCGCCTTCATCCCCCGGGGAACCCCGTTTCCGGCCGGCAGGGACGACAAGGGGAACCAGGCCGTCTACCGTGCCGATAACGATCTTGCCGTGGTGGCTGCGCGGGTGACCTCCCTGCGCACGCTCTATTTCGAGCGGGACCCCCTGATTTCACCGGAACGCGAGCTGGGGTACGTGACCAGGATCCTGGCCGGAGATCCGCTGGGAGACGCTTCCGGCAGGCACGCGAACGGGCCGCCCCGGCACGTCTTCGGAGCTCCTGATGGGGAAATCGGCCCCCTGACGTCAGAGGAAGCCGAACTCGGCTTTGCCGTTGCATCGCCCCTGCTGCTCCTGGGAGAGGGACGGCGGGAGATCCGCGTCAGGATCCGTTTCAGCCGGGGGGGTGAAGGGCGAGACTCCGTCAGCGCGGTACTGCAACGGCTCCGGGAGGCTCGATGTCAATCCGAGTTCTGCGGCGCCTTCGGCGCACTGTTCGGCCAGTATCTGTTCGGCGGCGACGAACTGCTCAGCGGAGCCGACAAGCTGGAGATCATACGGCACGCGGCCTCCTTCATGCCCGGGGAGTCGGCAAATCTCGTGCGGGACCTCCTGAGCCAGGACCGGATTGACCTGTTCTTCCGGCTCACGGCACGGATCTTCACCGTCGATCTCACCGCGGAATCGGGGTGGCACGACGTACCGCGGCTGTTCGTCTCCCCCCTCACCGATCCCCCGGGGAAAACGGAGAGCGGCCTCGACTGCTCCTTCTGCCTGGACCACGACGCTCCCCCCATCGTCTCCTATGACCGGACACTCCACGGCGGCGGTTTCCAAACCGCTCTCCCCCTGGCGCGCTTCCGCATCCGCTCCACGGCCAATCTCTGCCCCTACTCCCTGCTCGTGGGGCACTGCATCAGGGACATCGCCATCGAAACACGGGTCAGCGGTGTCCGTGAGCTCATGGCGTACAATCAGCACGGCAGGCTGGACCCATCCCAGCCGTTCCTCCCCTTCGGTCCCTCCCCGGCGGTCAACTCCTACTTCGCCATCACCGCTCCTGAGCTGTCGGTAAAACCGCTGACCAGCCTGGAACTGAACCTGGAATGGTCAGACCTGCCGACGCTGGAGGGAGGGTTCCGGCTCCATTACCAGGGGTATGAGACGCGCTACGACAACGCCTCGTTCAAGGCGGAGATGTCGGTACTGAGGGATGGCCGGTGGAGACCCGACCGGCAGGAGACACGCAGCAGTACCGTGCTGTTCGACCATGCCGGTGAAGGCGAGCGTATTTCCCCCCGGAAAACCATTGCGGTGGATGTCATTCGCCACCTGAAGCCCACGGAATTCCGGCCGGGAACGACAGAGCCTCGCTTCGATCTGAAGGCGCGCAACGGCTTCGTGAAACTCACCCTGACAGAGCCGGAGGCAGCCTTCGGTCACCGGGAGCATCCGCTCGTCATGACACGGGTGCTGACGGAAAACGCCAGACGCAAACGGGTCAGGAAGACGCAGCCGCTTCCCGCTCCCCCCTACACACCGCAGATCTCCTCCCTTTCACTGGATTACACCGCGCGCAGCGTCATTCATCCCGGCGGCGAGGGAGCGCAGGAGTCTGCCGGGCTCGGCGAGAAGCTGTTTCACCTCCATCCCTTCGGCGTGGAGACCGTGTATCCGTCCGCCCCAAAAGCCGGGCTCAGCCTGCTGCCAAGTTACGGCGGAGACGGGAACCTGTTCATCGGTATCTCCGCCGAGCGGATCTCCGGCACCCTCACCCTGTTCTTCCAGATGAGGGAAGACTCGAACCATGCCGTTACCAGGCGAAGCTCCCCCCTCACCTGGCATGTCATGTCCTCCAACCGCTGGCATCCCCTGGAAAACGTCCGGGTCGTTTCCGACAGCACCGGCGGCTTCCAATCTTCCGGTATCATCACCCTGGACCTTCCGGAGGGGCTCACCAGCGAACAGTGCGTCATGCCGGACGGCCTGTTCTGGCTTCGCGTCAGCTCGGACGGAGCACCGGATTCCTTCTGCAGCCTGTATGCGGTACACACCAATGCCCTGAGGGTCACCCGACAGATGGATGGGGAAGAGGGAGCGACGGTGAGCGCCCCCCTGCCGGCCGGCAGCATCACCAGCCCCGGCATGTCCATCCCCGGACTGGGTGCGACACTCCAGCCGGCAGCCGGCTTCGGCGGCAGGGAGAGAGAAAACAGGACAGAGCAGGTCATCAGGCTCTCGGAGCGGCTGCGGCATAAAAACCGGGCCGTGCTCCCCTGGGATTACGAACGGCTGGTGCTGGAGCATTTCCCGGCCGTATTCAAGGTCAAATGCTTCGGCGCCCTGGGCAGCGAACGGGGATGGGCCCCCCATCCCGGCCGGGTGCTGGTGGTCGTGGTCCCCCGGGGGGAAAGCAGCGGCGATACCCCAAATCCGAGCCCGATGCTGAACGCGGCGGAGCTGAACCGGATCGGTGAGTTCCTGCGGCAACACTCCCCTCCCTTCGCGTCCATCGAGGTGCGCAACCCGGCCTATGAACGGATTCACGTCAGATGCTCCGTGAAACTGACGCCTGCGGCCGAAGCGCGCCGCGGCCACTACCTGAAGGAACTGAACCGGGCGATCACGGAGTACCTCTCCCCCTGGAGCGGAGTGGGGTGCCGGGCCCGCTTCGGCTGGCGCATCAGGCGGGAGGATATCGAGGCGTACCTGATGAAACAGGAGTACGTGGAATGCATTGCCGCATTCTCACTCCTGCGCACCAGCGAGGATGAACAACGTAACCACGGCCTGAGTGATACCGCCCGCCCGCCGCGGGGAGAAGGAGGATACCCGCTTCCCGGCGGAGATCCGGCAACCAGGGATCTGCTCGAACCGCTGCGGCCGTGGAGCCTGGCGATCCCCGCGGACCGCCACCTCGTCGAGACGATGGGTTCCATAGGCTTTCCGGAACCGGAGCCGACCGGGATCGACCACCTGGAAGTGGGGCGAACCTTTATCATCGACAGCTAGGAAACCATGCCGAAACGAAACCGAGACACACTGAAAAACTTTTTCAGAAAGGGCGCCCTCCCTTCGGAACGCCAGTTTCACGACCTGATCGATTCGGCCCTGAACATGGTCGACGAGGGGTTTTCCAAGACGCCGGACAACGGGATCGAAGTAGCCACCCAGGAGGAACACCATACCCTGATGAGCTTCTCCCGCGCCGGGGAACCGGGGCGGTTCGACTGGTCCCTGGGTTTCACCCGCGACAGGGAACGGAACGCCCTGAGCTTCAGCGCACGGGACCAGGAGGGGAACGAGACCCCTTCCGTGACCCTCGATCCGGGGGGAAAGGTGGGAGTGAACACCCAGGCCCCGGAGTTCACCCTGGACGTTGCCGGCGTCATCCGTAGTCAGGGGCGCATCGGCGTCGGTCCCGACGGCAACAGCTCCGTTCCGGCCGACGGGAAGTGGCACGACATCACCGGTCCCCTGGACGGCTGTCAGGCCTTCGAGGTCATGGCCGGGGTGGGAAAGAAGCGGACCGGAAAATACGCGCTCATGCACGCCTTCGCCCTGAACACCTTCAACCCGGTCGGGTTCCTGTTCAACTTCCTCAACCTGAAGAAACGGATCAGCTACCACCAGGCCCACTACCGTTCCCTGGGGGACAAGCTGAAGCTGCGCTGGTCAGGCACCAACCGGGAGTACCGGTTGCAGCTCAAATCCAACAGCGATTACGGCGACGGCATACGGATCAGGTTCTACCTGACCAGGCTCTGGTTCGACAGCTTCATGAACGATTGTCTGCCGGATTCGGACGACGAATGACACCCCGGTTTCAGAGGACGACATGCCGGAAACCAGAACTATACGACGCTCAACAGGCGTTCAGGAGCAGGGGAGCTTCGAGGAGCTGAAGCGGCAGGGGATCGGCTCCGTCCAGGAGCTTGCCGGCGACCTCTGGACCGACTACAACCTCCACGACCCCGGCGTCACGATCCTCGAACAGCTCTGCTACGGCCTGACCGACCTGATCTACCGCACCGGCTTCCCGGTGGAGGACCTTCTGGCAGGACAGGACGGCTCCCTGGAGTGCGACAGGCTCGCGCTCCACCCCGCCGAACGGATCTTCCCCTGCCGCCCGACCACCATCGACGACTACCGCACGGCGATCTTCGACGCGGTTCCCGAGATCGATAATGTCTGGCTGACCACCGTGGAAGGCCCCTACGGCCCGCTGCTCCGGGTTGTGCTGCGGCTGAAGGAACGGAGCGAGGGGGCGGAACACAGGGCCATGCGGGAGGAGATCCGGGCGCGGGTTTCCCGGGTCTGCTCATCGTCGCGGAACCTCTGCGAAGATCTGGAAGAGATCGTGTTCGTCCGGGAGATCAGCTGCGTACTGCACGGGGAAATCGAAATCGGCGCCGGCCGCCCGGCAACCGAGATCCTCTCCGAACTGTACCATCTCTGTTCCCGGTCGATCAGCGGCGGCATCTCCTCCCGGGGGTACGAAGAGGCGCTGCGCCAGGGAGTGGAGCCGGAAGAGATCTTCCGGGGACCGCTCACCCGTTTCGGATTCATCCGCGATGACGACCTGGACGATGCCCGGGATGAAATCAGGGTTTCCGACCTCTACTCGGTGATCAGATCCATCGACGGTGTCGAGAACATCACCAGCCTGTTCCTGGAAAGCGGGGGGCGTACCTACCATAGCGGCATGGCGTGCGAGGGAGCCGAAACCGCGGTGTACCTGAACATCCCCGAAAGCGATGGGGAGATCAGGGTGCAGCTGACCCGGAGCGGACGGCGGGTCGTGGTGTCGGCCCGGGAGCTGGAGGCCAGGTACGGGGAACTGGATTTCGCCAGGAGATCCATGAGGCATGCTCCCCAGGACCTCTCCGCCATAGCCCCCCTGCCGCACGGGGAGTTCCGCGACCTGGGACGGTACGTCTCCATCCAGAACCAGTTCCCGGCCATCTACGGCATCGGCAGGTTCGGAGTGGCGGAATCCGCATCGCCGCGCAGGAGAGGAGCCGCGGCGCAGCTGAAGGGGTATCTGCTGCCGTTCGAGCAGCTCATGGCCAACTTCCTGGCCAACCAGGGGAACCTGCGCACCCTGTTCTCCATCGAAAGCTCACCGCAACGAACCTACTGGCACCAGACCCTGGAAGAGAGCGGCATCGCCGATCTGGAGCGGGTCTACCCGGAACAGGCGGAAGCATCCATCGCCGCGCTGGTGGAGAAGCATGACAACGTCTTCGAGCGCAAGAACCGGCTTCTGGACTACCTGCTCGCCCTGTACGGGGAACGCGTCTCCCCGAGCGCCCTGCGGGATTTCAGCTCCTACCATCCCCCCCAGGAGACGGAGAGAATCGCCGTCCGCCAGAAAGCCGCCTTCCTGAATCAGATCGTGGAGCTGGGCAGGGACAGGGGGGAAGCGCCCGACTATGGCGCGGCAGACAAGAGCGGGGCCGGAGTCTCGGGACTGCACCGGCGGGTCAGCCTGATGCTCGGCTTCGGCTCCGGGAGTCATCGTTCCCTGACCCGGCCGATTCTCTCCGCCGGTTTCATCCTGGGTGACGACTCGGCGTTTTCGGGCACGGAACCCGGGCTGCCGGTCCCGGCGGAAGAGCCGGGCAATGACTCCCCGTGGTTCCAGGTCCCGCTCAGCGGTCCCGACGGCGGAACGCCGGAGGAGCTGCGCCCCTTGACCGCCGGAATCTGCTTCACGGACAGCGGCCGACTGACGCCATCGTTGCTGCAACGCGGCGTTGCGCTGGATAACTACCGCATCGCCCCCCAGGGAACGGGTACGCAGCTGCTTTTTGCCGCCTCCGACAGCGGCAAGTGGTGGCGGATCGGACTGTTTCCGGATCAGGGGAGCGCGGTGACAAGCGCCAATGCCCTGCGCCGGCTGCTGGTCGGCCTCAGCCTTGGGAGCGAGGGAATGCACGTCGTCGAACACATCCTGCTCCGGCCCCGGGGTACGCACGGCCGGGAAGATGGCGTTCCCGCGGATTTCTTCCCCTTCCGGGTGAGCGTGCTGTTCCCCGCCTGGACCGCCCGCTGCCGGGATCGGAACTTCCGCCGCCTGGCCGAGGAAACGGTGCAGCGGAACTGTCCGGCACACATCCTGGCGGAATGTCACTGGCTCCGATTCGAGACCATGGCAGCTTTCGAAACGCTCTTCGCCGCCTGGCTGTGTCGCATGAACGCCCCAGAGCCGGGCGATCCCGAACTGGAGCGGACCTCCCGCGCGCTCGTGCTTTTACTTCGGGATACCCGGTCCCGCGAGAGAGAAGGGGACCTGCCATGACCGCTGCCCACATGGTGGAAAACGCCCTGTTCCAGGTCTCGTTCCCTTCGGAGGAGGCGGCATTCGAGCAGCAGGAGGAGCTGCGCTCCTTCGCTTCCGGCCTGGCGCTGGAGATCGTGGACGAGGTTTTCACCAGACTCGCCCCTCCCGCCGGGGTGCTGCGCATCGACCGCCTGGACATCGATCTGGGAAGCATCGGGAGTGACGGCTGGAGCGAAGCCGCCGGCGAGCGTCTCCGGGAGAGACTCGAAGCGGCACTGCGGGAGAACCTGCTGCACGGCGGAGAGGCACGTGCGGGGTGCAGGGTCATCCCCCCCGGGGAACATGGACGGGAACGGCTGGAGTATTTCCTGGCCACCGGCTGCATACCCTGGAACGCTGACCTGGCCGACGGGCGGACCATGGAGGAGCTGACAGAGCAGCTCCTCTCCTGCGACGCCACCAGCCTGCGCCGCCTCCTGGGGGACAGGCTCCGCCAAGAGCGGACAGTAGCCAGAATCGTCCGCCAATTCGGGGAGCATGTCGCGGCAGACCTGGCACGCATGCTGGCACCGGGACAGACCATCTGGAGCCGTTCGCTGCGAGAGCTGTTCTCCACCGCACTGGCCTCCCTCCCCTCCACCGTGGAGCGCCGGGACGTATGGGAAACAATCCTGCTCAGCCTGCTGGATCAGCGGGAACAGAGCGACGTTCCGGTGACAGACATGCGGACCGGGACAGGGCATCTCCCCGACCATGACGATTCCGCGACCCGAGGGTCTCTCCGTACGCGCCTCGAAGAGGCGCTGACAACAGGACACGCGGAGGTAATCAAGGACGACTGGCAGGAGCTGCTGCGCAACCGGCCGGCCCTGCTGCGGAAACTGCTCCGGCGGAAGGGTGCGGACGGGGACGCGCTGCGACGGATCGCCGAAGGCTTTCCCCCGGCCATGCTGCGGGATCTGGTGCGCCTGCTGGAACCACTGGAGAGCGCTTTCGTGGAGGAAATCGCGGCCAGTCCCGAACTCTTCCGACGGGCGTGCGAACAGAGACCGGAAGAGACCTCAACCACGCGGGCCAGACTCTGGGAGTTCACCCTGGCCTATCTGCTGGTGGAACGGGGGGGACAGTTTAACCGGCGGGCCTACCTGGAACGCCTGGTTCGCCGGATGGCGGCCCGCTGTTCGATCCGTTTCACCGATCTCCTGGATGCGCTGGCAACAATCCTGGGAGAGGCGGAGGCTCCGGGCATGCTGAAGCGACAGATGCTGGAGTTCCTGCTGGAGCTGGGGGGCAAAGACGGAGTGAAGAGCTCCCCGGCAGCTGACGCCGTCCGGGACGAAGCCATCTCCCGGGCCCGCCTGCTGGGGGAGCTGCTGAACCGGGCCATCGTTCGGGGAGAACCAGACACCCTGGCCGAAGTGTGGGAGGAACTGGCAGGGGACTTCCCCGCACTGGTGATCGAAATCCTGGGGCGCCGCGGCAGGGAATCAGCCGCGCGGCGAAGGATGGCCGAGCAGTTTCCTGAAACGGTTCTGCGGGGGATGGCCGGGATTCTGGAACCGCGGGAGAGCGGATTCATCGTAGAACTGACCGCCAGGGGGGAACTGTTCCGACGCGCTACGGCGGAACCTGAGGGAAGCGAACGGATGTACAGGAGCCGGCTCTGGGAGTTCACCCTGGCCTACCTGCTCTGTGAACGGGGGGGAAGATTCAACCGCAGGGCCTACCTGGAAGGCGTGGTCAGAGGCATGGCGGCACGGAGCAACAGCGGCTACATTCCCCTGCTGGTCTCCCTGACCGCCCTTCTGGAAGCATCGCCGAAGCCCGGCAGACTGAAGCATGAGATGTTCTCCCTGCTGGGGGAACTGGCCCGGGAAGCCGGCGCTGGCCGCCCCCCCGGGGAGCAGCGACGGGAAGAGCGTGGAGAGGCGCCGGAAGAGGCGCTGATCCGGCTGCGTCTCCGGGAGGCGTTCGCCAGCGGTTCCGCCGTTGGCCTGGAGAGCTTCTGGCGCGCCACGCTGCACGAACACCCCGGCCTGATCCTGGAAACGCTCGCCGAATTCTGCGGCCGGGGCGAGAGTTTACGGAAGATGGCCGAAGGGTTTCCCGAACCGCTTCTGGAAGAGCTGGTGCGGATGCTGGAGCCGCGGGAGGGAGGGTTCGTCCGCGGAATCACCGGACAGCCGGAACTCTTCCGGCGGGCAGCCGACGGCAGGACGGAATCCGCGAAAACCCTGAAAAGTGGCCTGTGGCAGGTCACCCTGGCCTATCTGCTGGTGGAACGGGGAAGCCGGTTCAACAAGCTGGCATACCTGGAGAGCCTGGTCCGCGCCATGGCGGCCCGGGGAAACCGGGCCTACCTCGAACTGCTCGACTCCCTGGCCATGGCGCTGGAAGAGGCCCGTGAAACAGGAACACCGCACGCGGAGTTGCGGAGTATCCTGCACCAGCTGCGACTGAAGAGTGCTCCCCGGCAGCCTGAGAAGCGGCGGGACTCCGGACGCCGGGCGCGGGATTCCCGTGAGCCCGAACGGAAAAACGGAGAGACACGTACGGTTCCGGAAGCGGTGATCAGGGAGCTGATCCGGCACAGGCCGCAGCTCTGCCGAACCATGGTGAAGGCGCTGGCGACTCGCCGGGGATACTCCGAACGGATCATCGACCTTTTTCCTGCACGGCTGCTGCTCCCCCTCTGCTCCCTCTCCCGGGGAAAGGACTGGCGGCGGGTGCTGCTCTGCACGGAACTGGCAACGGAGATCCTGCTCACCGCCGTCGTCGCGGAGAGCGGCCGGCTCCACGGCCTGGCCCGCCGCTTCCTGTTCAGCCATCTCTTCGGCAGAAGGAGCGGGTTGCCGCTGGACGAGTACGTCGATGCGCTCATCCGTCACCTGGCCGAGCAGACCGGCCGGAGCTACGACCGAGGGTTCCGGGAGCTCCTGCTTCGGCAGCGACGCGAAGGGCTGCCGCCGCTGCGCCGGCGGGTGGAGCGGCAGATCCTGGCGATCATCGCGGGAAAGGGGGGGGCAGTGCCAGCCCCCCCTGATTCGACGGCTAAACCGCTCCATGGCATGCGGGAGCAGGCTGCGCTCACGCGGACGGCCCGGCTTCCGCTCCCCGTTACGGATGCCGACGACGGTTCCGCGCCCCCCAGTCGGGCTCACCAGCCTCAGGTCGCGGGAGAATCCCGGGGAGAGGGGGGGTCCCGACGGAAGCAGAGGCAGGACGAAGAGGCCTCCCCCACTTCCGTCATAGCCCCGGGGAGGAAAACGGTGGAAGCAGAGCCTGGTGTCAAGGGGGAACAGGACGAGTTCCGGGAGGATCTGTACGTCGTCAATGCAGGCCAGGTACTGGCGGCGCCCTACCTGACCCGCCTCTTCTCCATGCTGGGGCTGCTGGAGGGGAAGGGGTTCCGGGACCGGGATGCGGCGGAACGAGGGATCCATCTGCTGCAGTTCATGGTACACGGAGACAGCGGCGCGCCGGAATACCTGCTAGCGCTGAACAAGTTGCTCTGCGGGGTTCCCACCGGAGAGCCCATAGGCCGGGAGGTCAGGCTTGAACCGGCCGAGGAGGAGTGCGTCGAGGGATTGCTGCACGCCATGATCGCCACCTGGTCCGCCATCGGCTCCACCTCGCTGGCGGGGCTCAGGGAATCGTTCCTCCAGCGGGAGGGGAGGCTGCGGCTGAAGGACGACGCCTGGAGCCTGCTGGTGGCCCCCCGTCCCTTCGACATGCTGCTGGACCGCATCCCCTGGGGCTTCTCGACCATACGGCACCCCTGGATGGGGCGGGCACTGTACGTGGAGTGGCGATGAGCATGAGCGCCGGGGAGGCAAACGCCCTCACCCTGAAGAGAGAGATCGACTGGTTCCGCGCGCTGCTGGAGACACGCATCACCCTCTATTTCCAGGAGCCGGGGGGGAGCGGGGAGATCCGCCACATAACACCCCCCTCCCTGGAGGGGGACGGTTCCGAATACGCCCGGACCGTCACCCGCTTCGGCCTGGGGTTCGACGAACGGGTCATCCTGATCCTGGCGCTTTTGCCCCACACCGCTCCCCACGAACTCGACACCCTGTTCATCCGCAACAGGAACCTGGACCGGGGCTTCACCGAGTTCGGCGGCTGGAAAGGGAACAGCCACGGCGGCTTCCTTCCCACCTGCGAGACCGCGGCCTTCATCCTGGCCGGCGACGACCTGAAGAAACGCTTCGAGATCATCCGCCTCTTCGAGGCCGACCACGTCTTCACGAACCAGGGAATCCTGCGCATAGAGAGCAGTTCCGGCAACGAGCCGCTGTTCAGTGGGGCACTGCTCATCACCGCCGATTACCTGAGCCGCTTTACCACCGGGAGCAGTCACAAGCCCGGCTTCTCGTCCTGCTTCCCTGCCCGGCTCATCACCACTCCCCTCGCCTGGAGCGACCTGGTGCTGGGGCCGGAGGTGCTGGAGGAGATACTTACCCTGACCGCCTGGCTGGAGCATTCCCGGGTGATCATGGAGGAGTGGGGACTGGCAAGCGTGGTCAAGCCCGGGTACCGCGGCCTCTTCTACGGCCCCCCCGGGACCGGCAAGACCCTCACGGCGACCCTGATCGGCGCCTCCGCCGGCGTGGACGTCTACCGCATCGACCTCTCCATGGTTGTCTCAAAGTACATCGGCGAGACGGAAAAGAACCTGGCCTCGGTCTTCGACCAGGCCCAGAACAGGAACTGGATCCTCTTCTTCGACGAGGCGGACGCCCTGTTCGGCAGGCGCACCCAGACCTCCAGCTCCAACGACCGCTACGCCAACCAGGAGGTCTCCTACCTGCTCCAGCGGGTGGAGGATTTCCCCGGGATGGTGATCCTGGCCACCAATCTCAAGGCCAACATCGACGAGGCCTTTGCCCGCAGGTTCCAGAGTTCGGTCTACTTTCCCCTGCCCGACGCAGAGCAGCGCCTGCGGCTCTGGCGTGGTGTGCTGGGGAAGGGATATCCCCTGGGGGATGACGTGGATCTCCCCTCCCTGGCTGAGGAGCACGAGATACCGGGTGGCGCCATCGCCAACGTGGCCCGCTACGGCGCCATACGCGCCCTCAGGCGGGGCGACCGGGCGGTCACCCAGGAGGACCTGCTCAAGGGGATTTCGCGGGAACTGATGAAAGAGGGAAGGACGATCTAGACGCCATGTCCAGAGCAACCATCACATACACGGCAACCTGCATCGCGGCGCTGCTGTTCCTGATCCTGGCCACGCCGGGAAGCGTGCGCCCCACCGGGGAGTCTTCCGCCGCGCCGGCAGCCACGAAAGCCGAAACACCGACCTCCACATCACCGGCTCCGGCCACGACATCCACCACACCTGCCGTCACCACAAGCACGCCGTCTCCCGCCACGAAAGCTGCCACGTCCAGCGCCGCGCCAACGCCTTGCTGCGGCTGCAGAAAGCTGACGACCGGAGAGCTGAAAAGGATCAGGAATAACCGGGCAGCCATCAAGAGCATCCAGGAGTGTTACGCGAAGCAGGGGTGGTACACCGGCCCCATCGACGGCATCGTCGGCTCCCTGACCATGAAAGCCATGGAACAGTCCTGTTCAGGCCCTTCAGTCACCTCCGCTCCTCCCGAGGATGGCCTGGGAGTTGTCTACCGCCTGACCCGGGACGACCTGGAATGGATGAAGTCGAAGAACGACGTCCTGGACAAGCTCGACCCGCTACAGAACGTGGAGTTTGAAAGCAGGTACGACTTCGTCAACGCGGTAAAGAGCTGCATCGGCGAGAGCTACGACCGCTACCGGGACCTGATACTGGAAGCCGCGGAACAGCCTGCCCAGCCTTCCGGCGACGCCGACGGCGACCTGAACGTCAGCTTCATGCTGAGAGACACCTTTTTCGCGGAGCAGAGAAGTTCGAACCTTCCCAAACCGGTGGTGGAACGGCTCGCGGAGCTGGTGGGGAGCGAATACCCGGCACGGGCGCTCTTAGAAAACGCCCTGCGGGTGAGGGTGGAGACCCCCCTGGTCGCCAGCGGCGACCTGGAGAAGGGGGAGTTCACCACGGAGTACCTGGAGAAAATCCGGGAGCGGGCACGGAAAACCGAGCGGTTTGACGAAAGCAAGCTGATCGCCCTCAAGGGATGGTCCTGCGGCTGCGTCCGTGACGACCTGCGGGGAGAGGTGTACGGCTTCGTTCCCTTCTGGTCGGCCGGGGTGAAGCGGGAGCTGGACTTCAGCGTCCTGACCCGTATCGGCTATTTCGCCCTCGGTTTCGACGACCGGGGGAACATCGCCAAACGCTTTGACATGACGAAGGAGCGGGCCGGTTTCATCAACACGGCCCGCAGATACAACACCAGCGTGGACCTGGTGATCTACAACAACGACTGGCGGGCCTGGTCGCGCATGCTGGCGTCCAAACAGAGCACCATCGGCGATTCGCTGATCGAGAGTATCGCAGCGGTGGCAGCGCAGCGCCTGGACAACTCCCTCCTTAACCGGGCCAAGCCATGGATAACTCTGGGAATGAGCAGGGTTCCGGCCATAGTGGACGGCATCACCCTGTACTTCGACGGCTATCCCCACGATGACGCCGCCAGCGACTACCTGGTCTCCTTCATCACCAGGCTGAAGGCGCGGCTGCGGCAGGTGGGCAAGGGGTCGGGCTGGTACTACAACCTGAATGTCGTGGTCGCCATGGACGACCTGGGCACGGGGGTTTTCCGCGAGAACTACCTGAAACAGTTGGTGCCCAAGGTGGAACAGAGCGACAGGGACGAGTTCGACGCCCAGAACGATGTCGACCTGTTCATCGTCCTGCTGGACGAACCGACCGGTGAAACGAAAAAGACGCTGCGCCAGGATATGGAAAAGATGCTCAAGGGGATCCAGAGGCGCAACATGCTGAGAAAGATCGTCCCGTTGCTCAACCCGGCAGTGCAGCCGCCCGAGACAACGGACAACCACCAGTTCTTCGACGACCTGGTCTACTTCGAGGACAACTTCGGCGGGGTGGCCTTCTGGCCCGCGCCGTTCAGCGACATGCAGCCTGCCGCCGAAATCAACCGTCAGATCGCCATCGCCTTCGAGGACAGCGGCTACGACGATGTTCTCAATCAGCTGCTCACCCGCTTTTTCCCCTCCTACTGCCGCGTGGTGGGACCAAACCGCTGGCCGGTCCGGATCGCCTTCGACCTCCTGGCGCTGCTGATGCTGATTTACTTCCTGCTCTCGTTCCGGTTCTTCGAGCTGCGGCTGTTCTTCAGGAAACGCTTCTTCTGGTTCCTGGGAGTGGGGGGGCTGGCGTTTCTCCTCCAATGCTCCCTGTTCGCCTGCGATCCGTTCTGGAAGTACCGCAGGAGCGAGGTGGTATTCCTGGTCTTCCTGGCCCTGGCGTTCGTGCTGATCTGGCTCTACGTGAGGAAGATGAAGGAGTCGGACTACCCCTAGGAGTGCGGTCATGAACCTGATGGAAAAGGCTACCATCATCCATTTTCACCGCCACCGGATACGCGGATTTCCGGGCGGCTCGGTCGGGGCGCTGGGCTGGCGCGGCGAAGAGAACCAGAGCAGGCGCTTCCGGGTCATAGCGGGCGCCGGAGATTTCAGCGGCCGCTCCATCCTGGATCTGGGGTGCGGCCATGGCGACCTGGTGGGCTACCTGTCGGAGCGGTTCAGCGGCTTCGCCTACGTCGGGATCGACATGATGGCCGAGTTCCTGGAAGTTGCGCTGGAGCGCCATGGCCAGCGGCCGGACACCGTCTTCTACCGGGCAGACTTCACCCGGGTGGAGCTCCCCAGGGCCGACTACGTCTTCGCCTCCGGAGCCCTGGGGTATCGCTGCGACGATCCCGGTTTTTACCGGGAGATGATCGCCAGGATGTACGCCGCGGCGGAGCGGGCGCTGATCTTCAACATGCTGGACGCGGAGTTCTTCCCGGAGCACGAGCTGTTGACCGGCCACGACCGGGCGGAAGTCGTCACCTTCTGCCATGAACTGTCGCCCAGGGTCGAGCTGATCCGGGGGTACCTGGAGGATGATTTTACGGTGTGCATGTACCGTTGAGTTGCAGTTTTCACGAATGGACCGGAGGTTGGGATGGAAAGAGTTCCGAGGGAAAAGAACCATCAGGAGTCCGAAAGTTCGCAAAAAACTGCCCAGAGAGAATCCGGAAGGCATTCACTCCAGTGTCGGACTGCCACATGCCTCGACAGCAGTCCACGCATGGTGGAACAACGTCAGAAGTTGACCAGTTTGTTCGGGGACGCTGCACCATTTTCGCACTATAACTCCAGCAAACTGACACAACTGAATGCACTGGCCCATACGCAAGATATTAGCACTCATGTGGCTTCGGGTCAGAAGAAGCACCTTCAGCTCGCATGCTCAAATCAGGTCTCACCGCTTTCTGGTACTCCAGCACAACGACTCGTCGCTCAAAGCGACTGGTTGCGTTTCCACAATATCCGTAAGGATTCTGTTGAAATTGGAAAAAGCTGTCAGGGACCTTGGTCCGAATGCACTGACACAACCAGCAAGGGCTACCGCGAAAATGCAGAGCGACAACTGGGAGACGTAGCTCCGCTTAAGACCCTTTCTCAGCACGGTATTATTCCAAAATCCTTTGAACAAGGCCGCACGCCTGTCGCCATATCGCACCTAATTGCCGCAAGTCTCGGAGGACAAATCAAATTCCAGAATCCGTCAGCCAACATTCGATACCATCCTTTAGATTTGGAATATGGTGATTGGCAAAAGATGGAAGAAATGATTACGGAGAAAGGCAAGTTGGGATTCGTCACCGCGCGGAGTACGGAGACGCTGGCTCAACCAGATGAGATGGCGGATTATCTAGCCAAATCGATCCGAAGTTTGGCAGGCCCAGAAATAGTTGTATCCGTAAAAACACAGCTGAAATCGATTCTTGCCGCCGCACATTTTGTACCATACAGTGTTTCTTGGCAGTATACGGACGTGGAAGACGGCACTAGTTACGGCAAGACCTGGACCAACACGAATAACGTGTTGAATCCATTACATGTCGCGCCGGAAGTATGTGTTACCGCCCTGAAAGAGCTCGGAGTCAAGGGGTTGGATCATCTCCAAGGAGCTGATAATTCGTTTGTTTTTTCAACGACAGAAGAAATCTCAAACGTTCTTGGCAAGGCCGTCAGCGCAGTTAAGTACAAGAAATCGCTGACGGAAGTCGAGGAGATGCTTCATAAAACTCCTTTCTTCAAGTTTGGCCCAGGACAAGGAAAGCGCCCAAAGATCAATTTATCACTGGAACAATTGAAAGAGGTTTTCAAATAACCCCAAACGATTCACTACTACTACGTGACTCTTGTGCACGATATGCCCACACAAGACATACGGAGCTACCACAAAACAAAATAGCCACAACAAGGAGCCGCGCATGAGATCATCTACCAGAAAAATGCCAAAGGAACGCTCCGACACCTCCGTTTCTTCCCGGGAATCCATACAAACCACAACCCCTGCCAACGCCATCCCCTCCCACAACCTCACGAACGACCTGATCGCCGCCAGTCCCCGGCAGACGGCCCAGCGGCGGCTGGTGGCACAGCTCCAGGATGCGCGCCAGTTCAAGGCCAGCAAGGTGTACGCGCAAAACATCACCGGCTCGTACACCGACGCCCTGAACGTCGTGCAGCAGCTCAACGTCAGGGGCCCCTACCTGATCTTCCAGTACAAGTCCCACCCCAAGCACGTGGACTACGATTCCAAGGTCAAGGCGGCTCTGAAGGAGAATGGCGACGTGCCGGCTACCATACCGGATAAGTCGATCATCATCACCAATTACACGCAGTACGGAAAAGAGGCATGAACACCTACCCGTGTTGAGGAGGGAGCCAACGATGAAAAGCGCGCAGAAGAGGTCAAGAGAGGTGATAACCGGCCCGGCCACGCACCGCACACCGGATCATGCATCTGCTACCACTCCCCAGAGCCCGCTCCAGGAGATGATCGGCAACAGCCCGCGCATGGTCGCCCAGGGAAAACGTCTGGCCCAGTTCCAGTCCAAAACGGAAGACGAAGAGCTGGCCAAGCAGGGGAAATTTACGGCCCAACGCCTTCCCGAAGAGGAGGACGAGCCGAAACAGGGGACGTTCGCCGCACAGGGCAAGATGCCGGAGGAAGAGGAGTTGACGCAGGGAAAATTCAGCGCCCAGATGGCGCCGCAGGAGGAAGAGGAACCGCTGCAGGGGAGGTTTCCCGCCCAGCTCAAGCCGTCCGGCGGCATTCCCGATGGCCTGCGGTCGGGCATGGAACGGGGATTGGGCTCGGACTTCTCCGACGTGAGAGTTCACCCCGACTCCGGCAAGGCCACGGAGGTGGGGGCGCTAGCCTACACCCAGGGGAACGACATCCACTTCGCGCCGGGGCAGTTCAGCCCGGACACCAGCGCCGGACGGCAGCTTCTGGGCCACGAACTGGCCCACGTGGTGCAGCAGCGGGAGGGAAGGGTCAGCCCCACCACCGAGGTGGCCGGCATGCCGGTGAACGACGATCCGTCCCTGGAGAGCGAGGCGGACCGTCTGGGGAGCAAAGCGGCGGGATAAGCTGGCGTGAGATAGTGCCCAGAATCACGTATCAGGTGATCCGGCTGGCCCCGTTCTTGTGGTAGACATCGAAGAAGACCACGCTGTTGTCCTGGATCTGGTTGCAGAAGCCGCACTGCTGCTCCAGCTTCCTCCCCTCCTTGCGGCACCGCTGGCACCAGTGATAGATAAGCCGGTAGTCGCGGCGGCCGACGTACTTCTTGAGCCGCCCGTGGTGCCCGCCGTGCATCCAGCCGTCGGCATCGGCGGGGTTTTCCAGCAGACGCTCGATCACCCCCAGGATGCGGGCGTGGCCGGGAGGATCCTGTTTCTCGATCCTGGCCAGCTTGGCGCTGAAGGCGGGGGTGGGGAAATAGGTGAACAGGGGCATGGTCACTCCACTGAAATCTTCCAAATGATTCCATTTATCACAATCATCTTCGGGATTTGATCTCACACGAAGGCACGAAGACACGAAGGGTAAAAGATTTGATGGCAATTGTTCATATTGTAGCCATCACGGCACCCAGCAGTTCGGTCCGTTTGACGGTGGCAGCGTCAATCCGTTGCTCCAGTGTATCGCACAGGGCCATCAACTGGTCGATGCGGGCGACTATGCGGTGTTGTTCATTGAGGGGAGGAAGTGGAAATAACAACTCATTGATGATGCCGAGGTTTATGTTTTTCTGAGCAGTAGACGGTGCAAAGTGCTCCAAGTCGCCTTTTGCCACATCAATGAACACCTTAACCAGTTTTTCAAGGGATTTGTTTACTCCCAAGAATGCAACAACGCTGTCAGGAATACAGGCATCCATTCCAAGGAAGCCAGTTTCAGCGATATTGGCAGCGATGGTTATGCATAAAGTACCCTTTTCCCAGAGGCGACTTTGTTTTAGGCCGAAATCATTGTAGTAGCTGGTGCATGTCATAATTTGATTCTCAGTTGCCTTTGACCTTGAAACGTCGCCTGTCTGGACAAAGGGATAGGTGCCATGTTCAAACAGGCGCTTGTCGTTTCGTGGGCGATGTTTCGATCTTCCTCTTTCAAAAGCGCCTGCGTCTCCCAACCTCACCCATTCCCACCCCTTTGGCAGTTGGTAGGGCACTTTCTCCGGCTTGATGGGCGGCAGCTTGGTTTCTTTCCTTCGCGTCTTCGCGCCTTCGCGTGAGACCTTTTCCTTTTCGATCTCCCTCAACAATTCCGAAGCAGGCGGGTCGTTGGGGTCTTGGGGGACGAGGCGGCCCATGACGGCGAGCTGGAGGATGGCCTTGCGCAGTTCGGCGACGTTTTCCTTGACGGTGTAGAGTTCGCCGAAGTGCTTGGCGAGAAAATCAAATGCCCCACCGGTCTCACACGAAGGCACGAAGGCACGAAGGCTTGAAGAATCCTGGCTCACGCGAAGGCGCGAAGACGCGAAGTTTGAATCAAGAAGCTGCTTGATGGCGGCGGCGTGGACGGCCAGTCGCTTCTCCTCCCGCTCTTTCCGCAATTTTTCCAGCTCATCGCACCTGGCCATTAACTGGTCGATGCGGGCGACGATGCGGTGTTGTTCGGAGAGGGGGGGTAGTGGAATAATTGCGTCGTGTAATTTTTTCAAAGTAACACGAGTGATGGCTACTCCGGTCATTCCAGCTCGCATTTCTCCATAGAAAAACGGTGACCTGAGAGTAAATAGGAGGTATCGATTGTCCACTTGATGAGGTTGTTTCAACAATGCAACACTGGAAAGCATAGAAAATGGTTCTTTCAAGTCATTGATTGTGACAATCCCTGTTGTTGCCCCATCTTTAATGTATAGAATGTTCCCGTATTCAGGATCGCACCTGGAAAAAATTTCGTCGTGAACTTCTTCTGTTACATAAGTAGCATTGCTAATAAGCACACCATCATCTTTGATATTCTTAGCGGAAATGTATAAGAAATCGCCTTTTTCGTTATTGGGAGGTGAATGATGAGTTCCGTCTGTAATTTTTAACATCGCTTCACCCAGCCTCACCCACTCCCACCCCTGCGGCAGCTCATAGGGCACTTCGTCCGGTTTGATGGGCGGCAGTTCTTTATCTTTCCTTCGTGTCTTCGTGCCTTCGTGTGAGATCCTCTCTTTTTCAATCTGACGAAGCAGCTCCGAAGCGGGAGGATCATTCGGGTCCTGCTCCACCAGCTTGCCCTGCATGGTCAGGGTCAGGATCAGCTCGCGGAGCTTCTTTATCCCGTCGGGCGCGGCAAAGGCGATATCGAAGTGCTGTTCCAACAGTTGGGCGGTTTGTTTATTCATCGCCTTCCCCCGGTTTCTGAATCGCATCGATCTGTTTCAGCATCCGGTCGAAGTCGCTTTCAAACAGCCGGTCCTGCACGATGCGGTATTTCTCAAACTCGCTTTCTGCATGGGCTTTGGCGATCTCCGCCGTGACCTTGCCCGCATCCTGCAAAATTTCACGGTCGGTGGCCGCAATGAAGCGGTTCAGACGAACCTCCCAATCCTGCATGGTCATCGGCATCTTGCGCAGGGCCATATCCTCGGCCACATCAAGGTAGGCGTTCACCAGCCGGGCCAGTTGCGCCATTTCGTCTTCCGTCAGGTAGTTCTTGGCCACGCTGACATCGAACTTCTGGATTTTCCCTTGCGGGGCATCTTTCCAGGTGGTCAGGCCCATGTGCTGTTTCTCGGCATCGGCGCGGTTGACGATGATTTCCGCCGCCGTCTGGCCGTGGATGGCCCAATGGAGCTTGTTCTGCACGGTGGCGAAAAAGCGCTTGGTGGCCTGGGCGGTGACGTCGTAGTCGATGGCGGTGGCATAGATGTCGGTGATCTTCTGGTAGAACTTGCGCTCGGAGAGGCGGATCTCCCGGATGCGCTGCAGCTGTTCTTCAAAGTACTGCTCGGTGAGGATGGAGCCGCCGCTTTTGATGCGCTCGTCATCCATGACGTAGGCCTTGATGGTGTACTCATGAATGATGGTGGTGGCCCACTTGCGAAACTGCACGGCGCGCTCGGAGTTGACCTTATACCCCACGGCGATGATGGCGGGGAGCTTGTAGTGCAGGGTGTCGTAGCTCTTGCCGTCGGCGGCAGTTATCCGGAATTTCCGGATAACTGCATCTTCCTGCACCTCGCTGTCGGCAAAGATTTTTTTCAGGTGCCCATTCACCGTGCGCACGTTCACATCGTAAAGCACCCCCATCATCTTCTGGGTCAGCCAGATGCTTTCGTCGGCATAAACGGCCTCGACGCCGCCCGCACCGCTGGCGGCGACAAAGGTGAGGTATTCGGCGGCCGAGGAGCGAACGATGGAGACTTCCTTGCCAGGCTTTTTCTTCCTGCTCATGCCTTGCCCCCCAGGCAGGCCATCAACTCGGCTTTCAAGGCTGCCTGCGCCGCTTGGAGCTGGTGGACGATAGCCTGATATTCAGCCATCAACTCTTCCGGATCGCGGTGGTTGACCTCCACCTCGTGGGGGTTCTTGCAGTCCAGGTTGTAGGTGCGCTCGGCCAGCACCTTGGCCGAGACTTTCCAGGCCTGCTCGGTGGTCTTGCGCCCACGACGCTCGGCTCCGCCCCACCAGGCTTTTTCCAGATCGAACTCGGCGATGGTCAACGGCTTGGAGCGGGAGTAGGACTTGTACCCCTCTGGATAGGGGTGCTCGAAAAACCAGACCTCCCTGGTCGGGCCGCCTTTCTCGAAGAAGAGGATGTTGGTGGCGATGCTGGTGTAGGGGCTGAACACGCCTTTGGGCAGGCGCACGATGGTGTGCAGGTTGAACTCCTCCAGCAGCTCGCGCTTGAGGTTGGTCTTGGTGCCTTCGCCGAAGAGAAAGCCGTCGGGCAGCACCACGGCCGCCTTGCCGGTGTCGTGTTTCAAGAGGTGCATGATCAGCGCCATGAAGAGGTCGGCGGTCTCGCGGGTCTGGTACTTGCGCGGGAAGTTGTTCTCGATGCCGTCCTCTTCCATGCCGCCGAAGGGGGGGTTGGTGATGATCAGGTCCACCCGGTCTTTCGGGCCGTAATCCTTGAGCGGCCGGGAGAGGGTGTTGTCGTGGCGGACGTTGGTGGGCACGTCGATACCGTGCAGCATCATGTTGGTCATGGCCAGCATGTGCGGCAGCGGTTTCTTCTCTACGCCAAAGATACACTCCTGCAGTCGCGTGCGGTCGGCGGCGGTCTTGACCTGATGGTTCAGGTGCTCGATGGCGCAGGTGAGAAAGCCGCCGGTGCCGCAGGCCGGGTCGAGGATGGTCTGCCCGAGCTGGGGATCGAGCATGTCGACCATGAACCGGGTGACGGCGCGGGGGGTGTAGTATTCGCCCGCGTTCCCGGCCGATTGCAGGTCGGAGAGGATCTTTTCGTAGATGTCGTTGAACAGGTGACGGTCGCCGGATTTATTGAAGTCCACATCCTCTTCGATGGTGTTGATCACCTGGCGCAGCAGGGTACCGGACTTCATGTAGTTGTAGGCGTCCTCGAACACCGAGCCGACCACCTTGCCATGGGGCGACACACCGGCGGCGGTGGCCAGCTTCTTGAGCGCCGGGAAGAGGTCGTTGTTGACGAAGTCGATCAGCTCCTCGCCGGTCATCCCCTCGGGATTCTTGGCCCAACTGGACCAGCGGAAACGGCTGGGCAGCGGCGATTTGTAGCCGGGAACGGTGAGCTGCCACTCCTGTTCCTTGTCGTCAAAGATCTTCAGGAACATCAGCCAGACCATCTGGCTGATGCGTTGGGCGTCGCCATCAACGCCCACATCCTTGCGCATAATGTCCTGGATGGCTTTGATCAGGGTGGTTAGGGACATGATTTGATTCCTTTATCGGTTCACACGAAGGCACGAAGTCCTGTTTGAATCAGTCAAGTTGAGGCCCAAGATTCCCCTCCTCTGGAGGGGTGGCGCGAAGCGCCGGGGTGGTTCTTCGTGTCTTCGTGCCTTCGTGTGAGGCCATTGTTTTATCAGGCATACAAAGCCTCCTCCAACTCATGCACCGCCTGCTGATACTGCTCCAGCCCACCGAAGCCACGGATGATTTCCAGCGGGGTGCCGAATTCGGTAAAGGGGGCAATGGTGAGAATCTGCGTCTCTTCGATGTGGGCCACGCCTTCATCGGCGTATTTGTCCAGCAGGGCTTCCAGCACCCGGCGGGCCTGCTCACCGTAGTGGGTGAAGTAGTTACGCTTCTTCACCTGTTCGGCTCGCTCTTGGCGAGTGAGGGGTGGCATACCCCAGGCAACGTGACAGACCAGATCGAACGGGTCGAATACCTTGCCGGATTGCCGCCCGATCTCATCGGCAAGGGCATCGAAGAACACCCCCTGTTCGGAGAGTTCATCGATGATGGCCTGCTTCTTCTCGGTGCTGCTCCAGCGGCGGAGGAAATCATTCAGGGAGGTGTATTCCCTGGCCAGGGCCTTGCGGGTGTAGTCCCTGAGGGATTCGGTGATCAGGCGGCCGGCGGCATCGAAGTACTGGACCCGCTCCGCGGCAACCTTGACCTCCACAGTGGCCACGACGTAACGGCGAACGCCGCCTTCCCCTTCCGGGCCGGGTTCGGCGACACCGGTCCAACCCTTCTCTTCTCCGGGTTCCGGGTAGGTGACGCCACTACGTTCGCCTTCCTCCGGTACATCCGGCGGCACCGGTGAGTCATCCCCCCTGGGTTCGTAGATCTGCACCGGCTCACCGTCGAAATCGGGGTCGGCAAAAAGCTCGGTGGCCTTCTTGAAGTCGATGATGGTGAAGTAGTACTTGCCGTAGTCTTCGTTGATGCGGGTGCCGCGCCCGATGATCTGCTTGAACTCGGTCATGGACTGGATGCGCTGGTCGAGCACGATGAGTTTGCAGGTCTGGGCGTCAACACCGGTGGTCATCAGCTTGGAGGTGGTGGCAATGACCGGATATCTGCTTTCCGGGAAGATGAAGTTGTCCAGCTCGGCCTTGCCTTCCTCGCTGTCGCCGGTGATGCGCATGACGTACGTGCTGTTCTGCGCCACCAGATCGGCGTTTTCATTGACCAGGGCCTGGCGCATGCGCTCGGCATGGTCAATGTTTTCACAGAAGACGATGGCTTTGTCGAAACGGTTGGTTTTCTTAAGGAACTCGGTGATCTTCTGTGCCACCAGCTGGGTGCGTTGCTCCAACACCAGGGTCCTGTCGAAGTCCTTCTGGTTGTAGATGCGATCCTCGATTTCAAAGCCGTGCTTGTCGACCATCCCCTTGTCGGGCCGCCAACCGGTCACATCACGGTCGAGATCGATGCGCACGACCTTGTAGGGGGCCAGAAAACCGTCGTCGATCCCCTGCCGGAGGCTGTAGGTATAGATTGGGTCGCCGAAGTAGTCGATGTTGGAGACTTCTCTGGTCTCCTTGGGGGTGGCGGTCATGCCGATCTGGGTGGCGGATGAGAAATACTCCAGGATCTCCCGCCAGGCCGAATCGGCGGCCGCGCTGCCCCGGTGGCATTCGTCGATAACGATGAGATCGAAGAAGTCGGGGCTGAACTGCCGGTAGATGTTTTTCTCTTCCTCGTTACCGGTGACGGCCTGATAGAGGGAAAGGTAAATCTCGTAGGACTTGTTGGCCTGCCGCTTCTGGATCTTGGTCATGGCCGAACCGAACGGTTTGAAGTCGTTGGTCATGGTCTGGTCGATCAGAATGTTGCGGTCGGCAAGGAACAGGATGCGTTTTTTCGCCTTGGACTTCCACAGCCGCCAGATGATCTGAAAGGCGGTAAAGGTCTTGCCGGTGCCGGTGGCCATCACCAGCAGAATGCGATTCTGACCCCGAGCTATGACCTCGATGGTTATGTTGATGGCCAGCAACTGGTAATAGCGCGGACTTTTATCGCTGCCGTCGCTGAAATAGTCCTGCGTGACCAGTGCATTCTGCCGGTCATTCAGGCCACGGTGCCGCGCCCACCATTGCCACAGCGTTTCCGCGGTCGGGAATTCATGGAGTGCAAGCTCGCGCTCGATGATACCGTCCGGCGCGATCCTGTTGTGAAACAGGAAACCATCGCCGTTGGAGCTGAACACGAACGGGACGTGCAGCATGTCGGCATAGCCCAGCGCCTGTTGCATGCCATCGCCAATGCCGTGGTTGTTGTCCTTGGCTTCGATAATGGCAATGGGAATATTCGGCTTGTAGAACAGGACGTAATCGGCGCGTTTGTGCCTGGCCCGGGTATGCAGCTTGCCGCGAACGATGATGCGCCCTTTGGTGAGAGGGAACTCTTCCCGTATCTGGGTGGCAACATCCCAGCCTGCACGTTCCAGCGCCGGAGTGATGAACTTGGTGCAGATATCGCGCTCGGAAAGATCGTTCTTGTGCACTGAGCATCCCCATCGTTACCTACACGGTCAGAGCCGGGCAGAGCGCCGCTCTCCATCCGCCGCCTCCGGCACAAACAGAAAAGCCGCCCCCGTCAACATCCTGCTGACAAGGGCGGCTCTTGAAACCCTGCTATCAAATTTCCCGGCACGTGCACTCCGTCAGCTACCATTCAATAACAGCATAAAATCGCACAGATTTATTACGCCCTTTCATTCCCGGTGTCAACGGGAAAGGCGTCGGGCCGACGTCGGAAGGCATTGGCAACCGCAAGGAAAACGGACATCCGGATGTGCCTGGGAATCTCCGCGTTCCGGACGAAAAAAAGGGGCTGCGAAATAAATTCGCAACCCCTTATTTTTTGTGGTGCCGAAGACTGGACTCGAACCAGCACACCCTTGCGAGCACAAGAACCTGAATCTTGCGTGTCTACCAATTCCACCACTTCGGCGCTCTGGAGACCGTCTTATAGCATCAGCCCGACCCGAATGCAAGAAAAAAAATAAGGCATTTCCCTTGCCATTGTCGCACATGTTTTGATACATTCCGAAACCTCCCGATTGAGTTATACCGGCATCGGCACCACGGTACCCAGCGGTGCAGGCAACCGCGCGGACGACAGGACGTCTCCCTGCCGGGCGGCCTGCCCCGACCGGCCCGCGGCTCTCTCCGCGCCCCATGAAAATCTAACGCAAGGAACACCCACCAGACGATGAATCTTCTCGCCGTAGAAAAACCGGCCCGCTACATGGGCGACGAAATGGGCTCCATCCGCAAGAACTCGGCTGACCTGCGCGTTGCCCTCGCCTTCCCCGATGTCTACGAGGTGGGCATGAGCCACCTGGGGCTGCGCATCCTCTACCGCGTGCTCAACGAAATGGATGGGGTTGCAGCCGAACGGGTATTCGCCCCCTGGCCGGACATGGAACGCCAGATGGAGGAGGAGGGGTGCGCCCTGGCCACCCTGGAAAGCGCCACCCCCCTGGCGGAATGCGGCATTGTCGCCTTCACCCTGCAGTACGAGCTTTCCTACACCAACATACTCAATATGATGCGCCTGTCGGGTATCCCGCTGCTGGCGGCCGAGCGCGATGACTCCTTCCCGCTGCTGCTGGCGGGAGGCCCCTGCGCCTACAACCCGGAGCCGCTGGCCCCCTTCTTCGACGCCGTCCTGCTGGGCGACGGCGAGGAGGCGATCTCTGAGATCGCCAGCGCGACGTTGGCATCTCGACGGGCCGGCGAAAAGCGGGCCGACCTGCTGGAACGACTGGCCGCGATCCAAGGGGTCTACATCCCCTCCTTCTTCGAGGCGCGCTACAATGACGACGGAACCATCGCCGAAATAACCAGACTGCGGGGAGACAAGTCCAGCATCCGCCGCCGCTTCCTGGCCGACCTGGACGCTGCGCCCTACCCCACGGAGCCGGTCGTACCCTTCATGAAGACAGTGCACGACCGGGTGGCGGTGGAAATCGCCCGCGGCTGCACCCGCGGCTGCCGCTTCTGCCAGGCCGGATACATCTACCGCCCCCTACGGGAGCGGTCGCCAGAAACCATCATTGAGCTGGTGAAGAAGACCCTGGCCGCCACCGGCTACGACGAGGTCTCGCTGCTCTCCCTCTCCAGCGGCGACTACTCCTGCGTCTCGCCGCTGATCACCCATCTGATGAAACGCTATGCCCAAGAGCGCATCGCCCTGTCGCTCCCCTCACTGCGGGTCGGCACCCTGACCGACGACCTGATCAGCGAGATCAAGAAGGTGCGCAAGACCGGCTTTACCCTGGCTCCCGAGGCGGGGAGCGAACGCCTGCGCAGGGTTATCAACAAGGGGATCAGCGAGCAGGATCTGCTGGAGACCGCCTTCAACGTCTACCAGGCAGGGTGGCGCTCCATCAAGCTCTATTTCATGATCGGCCTGCCCGGAGAGACCAGCGAAGATGTGGAGCAGATATCCATCCTGGCCCGTCGGGTCAAGGATCAGGCCAAACAGGCAGCCACCTCCGGCGAGGTGAACGTATCGGTCAGCAGCTTTGTTCCCAAGGCCCACACCCCTTTCCAGTGGGAGCCGCAGATCTCCATGGAGAACATCAGGGAGCTGCAGTACCAGCTGCACCTGGATCTCAAGAAGCGCAAACTGAACTTCAAGTGGCAAGACGCGGCGCTCTCCTTCATGGAGGGGGTCTTTGCCCGCGGAGACCGCCGCCTGGCGCCGGTGCTGATGCGCGCCGTGGAACTGGGCTGCCGCTTCGACGGCTGGGGTGATCACTTCTCCCTGGAGCGCTGGTTGCGGGCCTTCCAGGAGTGCGGCATCCGGCCCGAGTGGTACCTGCGTCGCCGGGAACTGGACGAGATTCTCCCCTGGCAGCACCTGGACTGCGGTGTGACGCGGGAATTTCTGCTCAGGGAACGGGAACTGGCCCTGGCCGAGGGATCGACACCGGACTGCCGTACAGGCAGATGCAGTGCCTGCGGGGTCTGCGATTTCAAAGGCGTGAAGCCCCGGCTCTTCCGGGACGCCTCCATCCCCTCCCTGGAAGAGCGGGCTCCGGAGAACAGCGGGGGCGATGCAACGGCCCGGCTCCGCATCCGTTTCGCCAAACAGGGGGCCATGCGCTTCTTGAGCCACCTGGAGCTGCTGACCGTCTTCACCCGCGCCGTCAGCCGGGGCAACGTGCCGATCCTCTTCTCCCAAGGCTTTCACCCCCATCCACGCTTCTCCTTTGCCACGGCAACCTCCGTTGGCGTTGAGTCCCTGGCCGAGTACATGGACATGTTCGTCTCCCCCGGGACCACGGCGGAGGAGATCATGCAACGCCTGAACCAGGCCCTCCCCCGGGGGCTGCGCGTCCTTGAGGCGCAACTGATCGAGCCCAAGTCCCCTTCGCTCTCCACCCTGATCGAGGGCACACGCTACCGCATCACCCTGGGAGAGAACTGGTCCGGCAAGCTGGACGAACTGTGCGACGCCTTCCTCGGACGCGACAGCTTCGTCATTCAGCGTAAAAAGAAGGGGAATGTACAGAGCATCGACCTGCGCCAGGAACTGATCGAGCTCACCCCATGCGGATCCGCCCTGGAGCTGACCGCGCGCAGGGGCAAGGCGCTGGAGTTCGCCCACGCCATTACCGGCGACAACTCACTGGGTGGTGACGACATGCGCGTCGAGAAGCTGGAGGTCATCTTCTCCGCCTGACCGGTAAAATGCTTACATTGACATATAGAGGGGTTTTTCCATGGCAACAGAGCTGGTTATCAACGCCACGTCCCATGAAACCCGTATCGCGCTGATTGAGAACGGCACCATCGCCGAACTGCACATCGAGCGCACCCGGGAAAAGGGAATCATCGGCAATATCTACAAGGGCAGGGTCATCCGCGTCCTGCCCGGCATGCAGGCCGCCTTCGTGGACATCGGGCTTGAAAAGGCGGCCTTTTTGTACGTGGCCGACGTATTCGACGCCATCGAGGAGTACGAATCGCTGCTGTACAACGGCAAGAAGGAGCACGAGCCGAACGGCGACCAGCTGCCGGCCAGCCAGCCCGATTTCAAACCGCTGCACCCCATCGAGGAGCTGCTCCAGGAGGGACAGGAGCTCTTGGTACAGATCTCCAAGGAGCCCATCGGCACCAAGGGGGCCCGCATCACCTCCCACATCTCCCTGCCGGGGCGCCACCTGGTCTACATGCCCACCGTGGACCACGTGGGCATCTCGCGCCGCATCGAGGAAGAGAACGAGCGCGAACGCCTGCGCGAGGCGGTTGAGCGGCTCAAGCAGCCCGGCTCCGGCTACATCGTCAGGACCGTCTCCGAGGGAAAGAGTGAGGAGGATCTGCTGTCGGACATGCAGTACCTCTCCACCCTGTGGGGCGAGATCACCAAGCGCAAGGAGAACGCGCCGGCCCCCTCCCTGATCCACTCCGACCTGGACGTGATCCAGAAGGTGGTGCGCGACATCGTTACCGAGCAGGTGGACACGATCATCGTCGACTCCAAGCCGGACTATGACCGCATCGTCCAGTTCATCACCACCTTCATGCCCAAGATGAAGTACTCCATCGAGCTCTACGACGACGAGGAGCCGATCTTCGACCACTTCGGCCTGGAGGTGGAAATCAGCCGCGCCCTGGGACGCAAGGTATGGCTCAAGTCGGGCGGCTACATCATCATCGAGCAGACCGAGGCCCTGACCGCCATCGACGTCAACACCGGCCGTTTCGTGGGCAAGCACAACCTGGAGGACACGATCCTCAAGACAAACCTGGAGGCGGTCAAGGAGATAGCCTACCAGCTCAGGCTGCGCAACATCGGCGGCATCATCATCATCGACTTCATCGACATGGAAAAGGAGGTCAACCGGGACAAGGTATTCACCGCCCTGGAAGACACCCTGAAGAGCGACAAGTCCAAAACAAACATCCTCAAGATCTCCGAGCTGGGGCTGGTGGAGATGACCAGAAAAAGGGTGCGGGAGAGCATCGGCCGCATGATGTGCGAACCGTGCACCTACTGCGAGGGGCGCGGCTACATCAAGTCCAAGACAACCGTCTGCCACGAGATCTTCCGGGAACTGCGGCGCGAGATGCTGGACTCCCGCGGCACCAAGGCCATGGTGTCGGTGCACCCCCAGGTGGCTGACCTGCTCTACGACGAGGAGCGGCGGGGGCTGGAGGAACTGGAGAAGAAGTTCAGGAAGCGCATTACCGTGCGCGCCAAACCGGGCTTCCACCAGGAACAGTTCGAAATCATCATCAGCTGAACAGGCGAAGCAACTGGCACGAGCCGTGGCCAAGCCAACTTTTTACTTGACTTGTGACCCTTTGGTCACTATAGTTCAAAACTCTTTTAAAAATGATGCGCATGGAGAAATGATATGTATGCAGTTATCAAGACCGGTGGCAAACAATATAAGGTAGCCGAGGGCGAATTCCTCAAGGTTGAGAAGCTTGTCGGCGAGGTTGGCGACAGCGTCGAATTCGGCGAAGTACTGATGATCGGCGGCGAGAAGATCGTGGTGGGTGCGCCCCATGTGGCAGGCGCCACGGTAACCGCCAAGATTGCAGTCCAGGGCAAGGACAAGAAGATTCTCGTGTTCAAGTCCAAGCGTCGCAAGGGCACTCGCAAACTGCGCGGCCACCGTCAGCACAAGACCGTGCTCAAGATCGAGAAAATCAGCGCATAATTACATCTTTTCCCAGGAGTCAGGAAAATGGCACATAAAAAAGCGGGCGGAAGTTCACGTAACGGCAGGGACTCGAAAGGCCAGCGTCTCGGCTGCAAGAAATTCGGCGGCGAAACCGTCAAGGCAGGCAACATCATCTATCGTCAGCGTGGAACCCAGATCCACCCCGGCAACAACGTGGGTTGCGGCAAGGACTACACCCTGTTCGCGCTGATCGAGGGCATCGTAACCTTCGAGCGCATGGGTCGCGACCGAAAGAAGGTTTCCGTTTACCCCAACTAGCACTCCGCTTTAACACGGCATGCAGAGCTCGGAAGATCCGTCTTCCGGGCTTTTTTGCGTCCCTCTTTCCCTCAGAACAGGGGATGCTGGCCGCTCTCCGTCTCCTTCACGGGCCTGACGGCTGACCGCTCCAACGGATAGTCTCCGATCAGGGCCGATCCTGTTGGATTGTGCTTCTTCAGGTTGGCGGCGACCGCCTTCGGGCTGGCATTGGCATAGCAGTAGACGCACTGAAAGGGGCAGCTGTTGTAGGCCCCCATGTCCACCGACTCCACGCAGCCGCACTCCTTGCGCTGATACTTGTCCTTGGAAAAGTTTCCCCGGTTGCCGAACAGTTCCCGCACCAGACCTCCGTCGATGCAGTGGCCATGCCGGATACCGATCCGCTCCAGCTCCTCCGCCTCCGCGCAGGAGCAGAGCTCCATGCCGTTGTCTTCCGCGCTTGCGCGCATATCCGCCAGCAACCTCCAGCGCTCCGCCGCGAACCCCTCCCCCCTGACGTCTTGGATTACGACCCCCTGCTCCCGTTGGATGCCCCTGAGGCGGCCCCTGGCCTTGCCGTAGAAGTCCAGGAAGCTGAACATGACCCGTAGGCTTGCGCCACGCAACTCCGTGGCCATACGGTCGAACATTTCCCTGTGGTACTCCAGGGGTGTGCGGCTGCTGAGGATCAGCGGGTCGTAGCGCCAGACCAGCCGCCGGGGACCGATCATCTCGCTCAGGGTGCGGAAGGTATGGATCCGCTCGGACAGAGAGGGAAGGTTGGGCTCGAAGGACCGTTCATAGGGATTGAGGGTGAACTGGACATAGTAGTTGAGTCCCCGGTCATCCAGTTCAGCTAAAAAGGGGAAGAGCGGCTTGGGATTTTTGGTCCAGAACACGATGGCGTCCACGTCCTCCGGCCTGAGACTTATCGCCTTGACCTGATGGGCGTTAAAGGGATTGACCCGGTGGAAGAAGCCCTGGCGCACCCGTTCCATAAACCAGTGGGCAAAGAAGGCCGGTATGTCGCTGCGTCTGCTGGCGGAGATGATGGCCATGGCTCTCCTACCTCCTCACTTACCTCATACCCCCTCGATCCGCTCTCCCCTGCGCAGGGCGTTGCGCACCGCCTGGAGGCAGTTGTCCATCTCCTCGAAGCGGGAGAGGTTGGCCCGCTCAACAGCACTGGTCTCCAGTATGCGGGAGATGCCGCCGTTTTTGATCACCAGACGACGGTCCCCCATCAGGGCCAGGACCGGGTCGTGGGTGGCCATGAGCACGATCTTGCGCTTGTCCACCAGGGTGCGCACCGCCCGCTTGCGGTCGATGCCGGCATTCTCGATCTCGTCGATCAGCACGATGGGGGAGCTGCTCAGACAGGAGGTGTCGGCGATCATCAGGGCCCGGGACTGGCCACCGGAGAGGGAGGTTACCGGCGTGGCGGGGGAGAACTTCTCGCCCGCCAGGTCGTTGGCCAGTCCGATGATGGTGGCGGTAACCCCTGCCACATCTTCCACCATGCGGCTCTCGGCGTGCATGGCGACGAACTCCTCCACGGTCATGTCCATGACGAAGTTCATGTTCTGGGAGAGCTGGGCCACCAGCTTGTGATCGATGGAGAAACGCTTGCCGGCCTCCGGCGCCTGACCGTTAATCAGGATGATCCGGCCGGTGGGACTGTCCCCCTGGGCCATCCACTCGATGTCGGCCAAAAGTCGGCTTTTTCCCGAGCCGGTGGGACCGACGATGCTGATCACCTCTCCCGGCCTGACGGTCAGTTCCAGCGCCTCCTGGTTGCCGTCCTTGTCGTGCCCCCCCCGGATGGTGACCGACTCCACCCCCTGATTGAGGCGGGCGCTCTTCAGACCATCCATGAGCCGGACAAAGGCGGCGAAGCGCTCGCCGAGCTCGCTGCGCTCGATGCCCAGATCCTCCAGCAGCCCGGATTCGAGGGAGGCAAAGTAGTCGGTCGCGCTCTCCCCTTCACGCGGGAGGCAGAGCCCCAGGCTGGCGAAAAAGTCCCGCAGGTTCGGCTCGCTGCGCAGCAGTTCGTCACCGTCCATCCGCAACAGGGTGGTGATGCGGTCGCCGTTCATGGCAGTTCCCCCTGGAAGCACATCTTCCTGACGTTACCCATCTGGTAGTCGCTGCCGATCTTGCGCTGCCCCAGGCAGTAGGAGCAGAGCGCAGCCGGCATGCTGAAGCGCAGCAAACGCCCCTCCAACTGATCCGTCTCAGGAGCGCTCATCAAAAGCCTGCCCAGCTCGTGCCCCCCCTGGCCGGTCAGGCCGTTGACCTGCAGGATGGTTGCCGGGCCATTCACCTGGCGCACCCGATAGGCGAAGACCTCCCGTTCGGCCTGGGAAACGATGTCCCCCTTGGTGATCACCACCAGGTCGGCCATCTTCAGCATGGGGCCGATCTTCCTGGGGGTATCCACGCCGCTCAGGTTGTCTATCACGCAGACCGCCAGCACCCCCTGGATGTGAGGGGCGCAGCGGTTGCACAGGCCGGCGCTCTCGATCACCAGCAGGTCGAAACCGCTCTCCACACCCCAGGTCAGGCAGTCTTCGGCATTGCTGACAAAGAAGTGGTCGGGGCAGAGGTTGCCGGATATGCCGGTGGTGACCGGGATCCCCTGTTTCTCGTACAGGGACTGATCCTGGGTGGAGAGGCTGTCGAACTTGACCACCCCCACCCTCGCCCCCTCCCGCATGAGCGAGCTCAGGGCCTTGATGGTGACAGCGGTCTTGCCCGACGACGGCGGGCCGGCAACGGTGACCAGCCTCACCGCTCTTCCCCGCGGAAGGAGGCCAGGAAGATGGCATTGGTCTCGGCGATCAGACTCTTGAGGTCGTTGTTCTTGACGTACTCCCAGCCGATCCACTTGAAGCGGGCGTCTTTTGGCAGCCGGTTGTCAACCGCCGGGTGCAGGGCGGGGAAGGAGGCTCCGGCGCAGATGGCGGCCACCCGCGGGCCGATAAGGAAGTCGATCAGGGGGCGCAACTGCTCCCGCTTTTCGCTTTTGACCAGCATGGTGACCGGACTGACCAGGGCGCCATCCTCGGGCCAGATCACGCTGACCCTGTCGCGGTTCTTGATGGTGTTGGCGAAGAAGAGCGGCATGACGCTGATGGCTGGGGTCTCCTGCTGACCGCTGCCGGCGGCCTTGACCATCTGGGAGGGGTGCCATCCCCAGGCAACATTGCGCCCCAGACTCTTAAGCCCCTCCTGGCCGAAATCCTTGAACAGGGAGAGCAACAGGGTTTCGCAGAAGGTCCCCACCCGGTTGCCCCGGATGGCGATGCTCTTCTCGTACACCGGATCCAGCAGATCCTCCCAGCGCCGCGGGAGGGGGCGATTCCCCAGGCGGGTATGGTCCACCACCGGCAGCAGCAGGTTCATGGCCAGCAGGGAATAGTGGCTGTCCGGGTCCACCACCCCCAGGGGGGAGAGATGCCGGTCGCCGGAGGAGAGGTTGACAGCAGCGAAGCATCCGCTCTGGATGAAACGCCGCACAAAGCCGGGATGGTAGAAGCTGTTGAAGCCGGGGGTGATGACAATGTCCGGAATCTCATCCACGCTCTGGAAATGATCCGCGTAGTCGGCGTACTCGATCTGGTTGTTGGCGTTCCCCTCGATGCGGCAGGTGAGTCCGGCGCGCTCCTGGGGGCCAAGCTCCTCCAGGAAGTCGTTCACGGCCTCCTCCAGCGGCACCTTGAGAGGACAGGGGAGCAGGGCGAACAGATTCAGGGGACGGGAAGGGGAATGGGCCGAGTTCAGGGATTCGACGGCGATGGCGTCATTCAGCAGCCTGCAAAACGATTCCACATTGATGCCAGCCGCCCGCAGGGCGGTACGCAGGGTCAATGCCCGGCCAAAGACTTCCCGCACCTGCTGATCAACAAACAGGTGGAGACCGTTGGAGCTTAAAACCGGCACTGTCTCCGGATGGCGGGACACAAGGTCATGGATGGTCAGGTCCAGCAGGGAATCGGGCATTGAGCGCTCCTCGGTGATGGTTACGGTCACAGGGTTCATAACCCTCCATGCTCACCCCATGCCAAAACAACCAGCCACAAACAATCACCTTATTGCAGCTAGTTATCGTTCACAGGGCTGCCTAACCCCAGGGATGTGGCGCATTTTTCATCAGAAGCATCACCGGATGCGGCGAAACTGCCCAGCGTCCACTGAAACAAAAAGGGCCACGACTCTGGTCGTGGCCCCACGGCACTATCCGAAACCGCGCCTCAGCCTACAGCGGCAGCGAGGGGAGCTCCACCCCGGCCATCTTCTGTACCATGCGCACTACCTGGCAGCTGTAGCCGTACTCGTTGTCGTACCAGACGTAGAGAACGCAGCGCTTCCCCTCGGCGATGGTGGCCAGGGAATCCACCACTCCGGCCTGCCGGGAGCCGACGAAGTCGCTGGAGACGACCTCGGGGCAGTTGGTGTAGCCGATCTGGTTCTGCAGGGGAGACTCCAGGGAGATGTCCCGCAGGTAGTTGTTGACCTCCTCCACCGTCACCTCCTGGGTCAGCTCCATGTTGAGGATCGCCAGGGAGACGTTGGGGGTGGGCACGCGAATGGCGTTGCCGGTCAGCTTGCCAGCAAGCGACGGAACCACCTTGGCCACCGCCTTGGCCGCACCGGTCTCGGTGATGACCATGTTCAGGGCAGCGCTTCTGCCGCGGCGGGATGCCTTATGGTAGTTGTCGATCAGGTTCTGGTCGTTGGTGTAGGAGTGGCAGGTCTCCATGTGGCAGTGGACGATGCCGAAACGGTCGTTGAGGGTTTTCAGCACCGGCACGATGGCGTTGGTGGTGCAGCTGGCGGCCGAGAAGATGTTCTCCTCCGGGGTGATCAGCTCGTTATTGATGCCCGGCACCACGTTGGGGATGTCCCCCTTGCCCGGAGCGGTCAGGATCACCTTGCTGATGCCGGGCGCCTTCAGGTGCCTGCCCAGCCCCTCGCGGTCGCGCCACTTGCCGGTGTTGTCGATCAGGATGGCGTTGTTGATGCCATACTGGGTATAGTCCACACTCTCGGGGGAATCGGAATAGATCAGGCGGATCATGTTGCCGTTGGCGATGATGGCGTTCTCCTCTTCGTCAACGGTGATGATGCCGCCGAAGTGGCCGTGCACGGAGTCGCGCTGCAGCAGGCTGGCACGCTTGAGCAGGTCGTCGGCGGCTCCCTTGCGCACCACGAAGGCCTTGAGGCGGAACTTCTCGCCCCCCCCCTTCTTCTCCACCAGGATGCGGGCCAGCAGGCGGCCGATGCGGCCGAAGCCGTAGAGGACGATATCCTGGGGCTCGTCCAGCAGGGGGCCGCAGCCGGTGTTGACCGTGGCCAGCTCCTGTGCCACATACTGGTCCAGGGAGAGGCTCCCCTCCTGCCCCGCGTAGCGGACAGCCAGTTTGCCCAGATCGATGCGCGCCGGAGCGAGATCCAGTTTGGAGATCGCCTGCAAAACCGGGAAGGTCTGACGGACCGACAGTTCCCTGTCCAGGATCCGCCGGGCAAAACGATGGGCTGTCAGGATCTCGATGGCGGTGCTGTGCACCAGTGAACGACCGTAGATGGTGGTGACAATGCTCTTCTCCCGGTAGAGGCGGCCGATCAGGGGAAGCATCTCTTCGGCGCACGCCTCGTGGTCCAGCCATTCATTCAGATATTCGTCCTGTTTTGCCAAGTTCATCCGTTTCCCTCCGTCTCTGTATTCAAATTATTGGTTTGCATCCACAAGCGTTGCCTTGAAATCCGCCTCGCAAACCAGAGTATCCTCGACATAGGTCTTGCCGCTGATCACCCACACGCCGCGGCGACGCTGCAGGGTGGTCACTTCCAGGCGCAACTGGTCGCCGGGGAAAACCGGCTTCCTGAATTTGGCGTTGTCGATGGCCATGAAGTAGCAGACCTTGTTGTGATAATCAGTGCCGTCGGCCTTGTAGGCCATCAGGCAGGCCACCTGGGCCATGGCCTCCACGATCAGAACCCCGGGCATGACCGGATGGCCGGGAAAGTGTCCCTGGAAGAAGTGCTCGTCCATGGTGGTGTTCTTGATGCCGACGCAACGCTCGCCGCCTTCCAGCTCGATGATCCGGTCAACCATCAGGAAAGGGGGGCGATGCGGTAAAACCTTCATGATTTCATTAACGTCAAGATACATGTACATCCTCCTCGCAGGAAAAAGAGTATACCAGAAAATTCGAACGATGCTATCAGCGCTTTATGAAAAAGTCAAAAGAAACCCCCTCTCCCTGGCAGCTGAAATGTGCGCGCAAGAGAAAGGGGGAACTGGCCCGCGGCGGGTTCAGCGGATGCGGCGTATCAGCCGCAGCAGCCCGTCCAGGATTGTCAGCGGGCTGGGGGGGCAGCCGGGGATGTACAGGTCCACCGCTAGCAGGCCATCGGCGCCATTGCACACCTCGTCGTGGTCCTTGAAGGGTCCGCCGTTGATGGCGCAGGCGCCGGTCACGATGACCAGCTTGGGGTCGGGTATGGCGGCATAGGTATCCAGCAGGGCAAGACGCATGTTTTCGCTCACCGGACCGGTTATGAACAGGCCGTCGGCATGGCGGGGGCTGGCCACGAACTGGATGCCGAAGCGCCCCAGGTCCCAGCCGATGGTGGAGAGCACGTTGGTGTCCGCCTCACAGGCGTTGCAGCCGCCGGCGCTCACCTCGCGCAACTTGAGCGAACGGCCGTACAGGCGCAAAAGCTCTCTGCCCATGGCCTCGGCGGGCTGGTACTGCTCGGCGGCCCTGACCACGAGCCCCTCCCGACTGCGGCTGGCCAGAGCGGCATCGTTGCTGAAGGAGATTGCGCCCTGCCGGCACTCCTCGGCGCACTGGCCGCAGAAGAGGCACTTCCCCATGTCCAGACTCAGCGCCCCGTCAGCGGAAATGGCGCCGTAGGGGCAGCTCTCGGCGCAGGCACGGCAGCCGGATTCGCAGCGGGACGCGTCCAGCAGCGGCAGCCCGCGAAAACGGGGTGGCAACGGCAAGGGGGCATCGGGATAGGCGAACGTGCGATGCCCCTGGCGGCAACGTGCGAGAATGGCTCGAAGCATACTGACTCCAATTCAGAAGGTTTCACTCAGGGAAAAGCCGTGACTCGCAACCAGTCACGAGTCACGAGTCACCGGTTTCCAGTCACTGCATCTGTCACAGGTCAAACCCGCAGTAGGACAGGTTAAAGCTCTTGTTGCAGAGCGGGAAATCCGATATCTGCTGGTTGCGCAGCGCCAGGGCCAGACCGGTCCAGTTGTGGAAGGAGGGATCGGTGATCTTGTAGCGCTGGAAACGTCCCTCTCCGTCGGTCAGGGCGGTGTGGCAGATCTCTCCCCGCCACCCCTCGGTCAGCGCCACGGCGCAGCGGTCGGGCGCGACCTTGGTTGGCTGGTTGCGAAAGCCGCCACGGGGGAGATGCTGCAGCTGTTCCTCGATAAAATCCAGGGAGCGCTGCATCTCCAGCCAGCGCACCAGGGCGCGGCCGTACACGTCGCCGCTGGCGGCGGTGACGACCGGAATCTGGCTCATGCGGAAGATGCCGAAGGGGTGGTCGCGGCGCACGTCGCGGTTCACGTCGCAGGCGCGGGCGGCCGGCCCCACCAGCCCGATCTCCCGGGCAACCTCAGCGCTAAGCTGGCCGGTGTTTTCCAGGCGGGCCATGACCGAGGGGGTGTCCCAGAGCAGATTGATGGCCTGGGTCACCTCCCGACGCGCGATGTGTAACCGCTCCAGCACGCTCTGTGCGATTTCGGCGTCACAGTCATAGCCGAGCCCACCGGGGCGGAGCAGGCCGCGTCCGAAGCGGCTGCCGCACAACAGGGCGGTCATGTTGAGGAAATCGCCCCGGATGCGTCCGCAGAACGAGGAGGTGGGCAGATAACCCACATCACCGGCAATGGCCCCCAGATCGCCGGTGTGGTTGGCCAGGCGCTCCAGTTCCAGGGCCACGCCGCGCACCGCCTCGGCCCGGGGAGGCGCGAAAACCGCGCCCAGTGCCTCCATGTTCATGCAAAAGGCCTGGCCATGGCCGATGCTGGTGTCGCCGGCAACCGCCTCCATCTGGTGCATGGTTCGCGGCGACGGCCCGCCGATCAGGGCCCGCTCGATGCCGCGGTGCTGGAACCCCAAGGCGATCTCCAGGTGAAAGACCTCTTCGCCATGGCACTGGAAGCGGAAGTGCCCCGGCTCGATGATGCCGGCATGCACCGGCCCCACCGCTACCTCGTGGACCTCGTCCCCCTCCACGCGGTAGAAGTCCATCACCGCCGGCAGCAGGCCGGTGTCACTGTTCTTCCAGAACTGCTCCCCAGGGCGGAGCGGCTTCTGAAAGCGCACCGGCTTGAACCAGGGGTGCCCCTCCGGCCGCACCAGGCACTGCTCGGCGATCTCGCGTTCGAAGAGGTGCAGCTGGGGACAGGCCTCGGCCAGGGAGGGGAAGCTGTCCTTTACCCGGGTGGAGAAGATACCCAGGGAGCCGCTTCCCCTGGAGGCCATGACGCAGTAGAGGATCGCCCCTGAGGAAGAGGGAGCGCCGAAATAGGAGCAGATCCGCCAGCCGTGCCCGGTGGCGTCCAGGATTCCCTGGAAGAAGCCGTCGTTGTCCAGCAGGGGGATCTCGCCGCGCCCGAAGCAGGCGCCGTTGTGGAAGGTCTTCATGCCGTGACTCATGCCCGCACCTCCAGAAGCGACGCAGCCGCGCGCAGGATAGCCAGCAGCGGCTCAGGTATCCAGACCCCCAGCAGAAACACAACAAGCAGCATGACCAGGGGCGGCCCCACCGTCCAGACCGTGTCGCGGTAGGGGCTTGACTCACTGGACTCGGGCACCTCACCCATGACCATGGGGAGCACGGTCAGGGCCATGCCGATGAAGATGATGGTCAGGGAGAGCAGGAAGAGCGCCGCCACCAGCATGCGCCCCTGCATGAAGGCGCTGCTGACGATGGTGAATTCGCTGATGAAGGGGGCAAAGGGAGGAGAACCGGTGATGGCGATGAAGCCGGCCAGGAACAGCCCCCCGGACCAGGGGAGCCGCCGCAGGGCGCCCGCCACCTGGCTGGTGCTCTTGCTGTTGTAGGAGCGGTGGATGTTCCCCGAGGAGAGGAACAGCACCCCCTTGGTCAGGCCGTTGGCAAAGACATGAAACAGTGCGCCGAAGATGGCCTTGCCCCCCAGCCCCAGGGCCACGGCCATGATGCCCACATGCTCCACGCTGGAATAGGCCAGCATCCGCTTGAAGTCTGCCTGGCGGGCCATGAATACCGCGGCCAGGAACATGGAAATCAGCCCCATGGCCACCAGGGCGTTCTGGAAGAAGACGATCTCCCGGGTGGCCAGGCAGAGCTGGTAGATGCGCAAGAGCGCCAGAAAGGCCAGGTTGACCAGGCCGCCGGCCAGCATGGCGCCCACCAACCCAGGGGCCTCGCCATAGGCGTCCGGCTTCCAGGTGTGCAGCGGCGCCAGCCCCATCTTGGAGCCGAAACCGACCAGCAGGAACACGAAGGCGGCATGTACCCAGCTAGGGGAGAGCCGGGGCGCGTCGCGCATCAGGTCGTCCAGCAGAAGCGACGGCTCCATGCCGGAAACGATGGTGGAATAAGCCAGGAAGAAGAGGCCGATCAGGGCCAGGGCGACCCCCACGGAGCAGATCAGCAGATATTTCCAGGTGGCTTCGATGGAGCGGGCGTTGCGGTTGAAGTAGATCAGGGGCGCCATGGAGATGGTGGTGGTCTCCAACGCCACCCAGAGCAGCCCCAGGTGATGGGTTGTCGTCACCAGGGAGGCGGCGGACAGGCAAACCAGCAGGCCGATGCAGAGGATGCGGCTGGAGCGCTCCCTGCGGTAGGCCAGGTAGCCCAGGGCGTAGAGGGAACAGAACAGGAACAGCACGCTGGTGCAGAGCAGAACGATCTTGCCCAGGGGGTCCAGGTTGAACCACCCGCCCGGAGAAGGGAGTGGGGTACGGTACAGAAGCCACAGGGTCAGCCCCAGGTGGGGGAAGGCGAACAGGGGCAAAAGCGCCGGGCGAAAACGGTCGCCGGGGAGCAGCCAGGCCAGCAGGGCGCCGGCGAGCGGTAGCAGTATCAGAGCGGCGAGCATGTATCTACTCCTCTTTCAGGGAGGTCAAGCGCGAGGTGTCCAGGGAGGAGAATTCGCGGCTGATGTGGTTGATGACGATCCCCATGACAAAGGTGCCCACCAGCAGGTCCAAGAGCACACCCGCCTCCACCATCAGCGGCATGGCTTCGGCCAGCAGCAGGCCGAAGATGAAGATGCCGTTTTCCAGCACCAGATAGCCCAGAACCTGGGAGATGGCCTTGCGTCGGGTGGTCAGGATCAGGAAGCCGCTCATCAGGGTGGCTATGGACGCCGGCACGAACAGGTAATTCTGGTGTTCGGGGAGCAGGGGGAGCTTGCCGGCAAAGCCGAAGGAGAGCGCCGTGAAGAGCGCTCCCAGAAGCAGGGTCGGAACATAGCCCATAAACGGTTCCACCTCGCGCTTGATCTCGGCGGAACGGATGGCGCGCCCCAGAAGCAGCGGGATGATCACCCCCTTGATGACCAGGATGCCCACCATGATGGCCACCAGGTGCCAGGAAAAGGGGTGAATCAGGCCGGGAAGGATCCCCAGGATGACACCCTGGACGGCAACGGCGCGGATGGAGAAGACCAGGCGGCTGGTGCCGATGGTGATGAAGTTGATCAACAGGACGAGGACGAGCAGCTGGTCGGGTAATGAGAACATGGAGTCACCTGATGACGAGCAGGGTGGAAAACGCGGCCAGGATGGTTGCGGCCACCAGCAGTTGCGGAACCCGGACCAGCCTGAGGCGGGCCATGACCGATTCCACCACGCCGATGGCGACCGCCAAGAGCAGCATGGAAACGACGAAGATCCCCCAGTCGGCCAGGGGGTTAGCGCTGGTGAAGGGGAGCGCCAGGTGCATGAAGAAGGCGCCCAGCACGAACAGCTTCAGCGCCGCCCCGTACAGGATCAGTCCGAAGGCCGGGCCGCTGTGGTCCAGCACCATCACCTCGTGGATCATGGTCAGCTCCAGGTGGGTGGTGGGGTCGTCGAAGGGGATGCGACAGTTTTCAGCCAAGAGAACGATGAACATGCCGCCGATCAACAGCAGCATGGCGGCGCCGGCATTCAGCCAGAGCCGCTGATCCAGGCCGGAGAGCATACCGGTCAGGGAGTAACTCCCCGAGAGCCGGGAGAGGGTGATCAGGGCGAAGAAGAGGGTCGGTTCGGCCAGGCAGGAGTAGGTGGCCTCGCGGGCCGTGCCCATCCCCTCGAAGCTGGAGCCGGTGTCAAGGGCGGCGGCCATGGTGAAGAAGCGCCCCAGGGCAAACAGGTAGGCGTAGAGGATCATGTCCCCCTGGAAGGAGATCGGCGCGGGATGGGCGCCGAAAGGGACCAGCAGGCTGGCTACCAGGGTCGTTGCCAGGCCCACGATGGGACCAGCGCGGAAGATCCAGGTGGTGGTGGTGCTGAATACGCTTCCCTTGCGCAGCAGACGGAGGATGTCGTAGTACGGCTGCAGGAAGGGCGCACCGAGCCGGCCGGCAAAGGCCGCCTTGGTCTTGGCGATCACCCCCAGCAGGAGCGGCGGCA